>JBIOVV010000115.1:0-18969 GCA_044867925.1 Solirubrobacterales bacterium
TTTTGCGGCCCCGCGGGAGCCGCAAAACGTTGCACCTCGAATCAGCGGCGGCTGGGGAAGCGGCGGGGCGGCGGCTTGCGGCGGGCGGCGGCAACGCGCGAGCCGCCGAAGCCGGCGACGGTCGCCAGCAGGGTCACCGCGATCGCCACCAGACGGCGGCCGAGGCGCTCGAAGCGCAATGTCTGCCAGCCCTCGTCGCGGGCGATCTCGGCGAGCGGCGGGTCCGGGTTGACGACGACCGGGTTGCCGACGGCGCGCAGCATCGGCAGGTCGGAGATCGAGTCCGAGTAAGCGTAGGAGGCGGCGAGATCGATGTCGTGCTCGGCGGCGAAGATCCGCATCGCCTCGACCTTGCCCTCTCCGTAGACGAAGGGCCCGTCGAAGCGGCCGGTCAGGGCGCCGTCGTCGCTGACTTCGTAACGAGTGCCGACGCCGCCGTCCATGCCGAGCACGTTGGCGAGCGGCTCGACCACACCGCTGCCGGCGGCGCTGACGATGAAGGTCGGCCGGCCGGCGTCCTGATGGGCGTAGACCTCATCGAGCATCTGCGGGTAGACGCGCGGCAGGATCGCCGCCATCACCTCCGGGTTCATCCGCTCGAAGCTGCGTGCCGGCACCCCGGCGATCAGTTCACGGGCGGCTTTCAGGACCTCGCGCGTCCGCTCGTCGGTGGTCCCGCGCAAGCGGTACTGCAGGTGCTCGAAGCCCCAGCTGGCCAGCTGGCGGCGGCTGACCAGCTTGTGCCGCGAGGCGACGCGGGCGAACTGCATCCCCGATGAGCCCGCCATCAGGGTCTTGTCGAGATCGAAGAATGCCGCGGCGCGGCTCACGGCTAAGAGCCGTCGACCTCGATCACGATCGCGTCGCCCTGACCGCCACCGGAGCAGATCGCCGCGACGCCGATACCACCGCCGCGGCGGCCCAGCTCATGGACGAGCGAGCCGACGATGCGGGCGCCGGAGGCGCCGATCGGGTGACCGAGCGCGATCGCGCCGCCGTTGACGTTGACGTTCTCCTCCTCGACGCCGAGCATCCGCATCGAGTTGAGCGCAACCGAGGCGAAGGCCTCGTTGATCTCCCAGAGGTCGACGTCCTCGGGGCTCTTGCCGATCTTCTCCAGAGCCTGCTTGGCGGCGTTGGCCGGCGTTTTCGCCAGGTAGGGGAAGTCATCGGCGACCGTGCCGTAGGCGAGGACCCGGGCCAGCGGCGTGCGCCCTTCCCGTTCCGCCCACTCCTCGGAGGAGACGACGATCGCGCCGGCGCCGTCGTTGACGCCCGGGGCGTTGCCGGCGGTGTGGGTGGCCTCCTCGCCGCCGATCGCGCGTAGGCCGGCGAGGGTCTCGACCGTGGTCTCGGCGCGGATCGCCTCGTCGGCCTCGATCGTGTTTTCGCCCTTGCGGGACTTGACCGTGACGCCGGTGATCTCGTCGGCGAGACGGCCGGCGTCGGTCGCCTCGGCGGCGAGCCGGTGCGAGCGCTCGGCGAAGCGGTCCATGTCGGCGCGGGTGATCTCCAGCTCGTTGGAGACCTCGCTCGCCTCGTTGATCATCTGCTTCTCGGTGAAGGGGTTGGTGAGGCCGTCGTGGACCATCGCGTCGATCGTCTCGACGTGGCCCATCCGGTAGCCGAAGCGGGCGCCGGGGAGCAGGTGCGGCGCCTGGCTCATCGACTCCATGCCGCCGGTCACGGCGACGTCGGTGTCGCCGGCGCGGATCGCCATGTCGGCGATGCCGAGCGAGCGCATGCCCGAGGCGCAGACCTTGTTGATCGTCTCCGAGGGCACCTCCTTGGGAATACCGCCCTTGATCTGGGCCTGGCGCGAGGGGATCTGCCCCTGGCCGGCCTGCAGGACCTGGCCGAAGACGACCTGCTGGACCTGCTCGGGGTCGACGCCGGAGCGCTCGAGCGCCGCCGAGATCGCGTGACCGCCGAGGTCGGTCGCGTCGAGTGAGGAGAGGGTTCCGCCCATCTTGCCGAAGGGCGTGCGCGCGCTGCTGAGAATCACTGTGCTGGGCATGGCTGCCTTTCTCTGAGTGTTTATGCCGGATCTCGGCTCGATCAGGGCCGCCTGGCCCACGCTGGGGACGATAGCGGGAGCCTGGGTCCAGCCGCGTGCGCAAGGTCATAGACTCGCGGCCAGATGAAGGTCTCGGTCAGCCAGGATCAGCTCGCCGCAGTCGACGCCGATCTCTTCGCGGTCAGCCTCTGCGAGGGCGAGGAGCTGCCCGCCGAGCTGGCCTCGGCCAGGGGAGCGACCGACGCCAAGGCCGGTTTCAAGAAGCTGACCACGATCCATCCCGAGCAGCCCGCCCGCGTCCTCGTCGTCGGTTTGGGCAAGCGGGAGGACCTGGACCCCGAGCGGCTGCGGATCGCCGCGGCGCTGGTCGCCAAAGAGGCCGCCCGGCTCAATGCCGGCTCGCTTGCCTGGGTCCTCCCCGTGGAAGATGAGGGGGAAGAGCTGTTCGAGGGCATCGTCACCGGCACGATCCTCGGCTCCTACCGCTTCGACCGCTTCAAGAGCGCCGACCCCGACGAGCCGGAGCCGCCGTCGCTCGACTCGCTGACCCTTCTGGGAGACGGGAGCGTCGCCCCCAGGGTCGAGGTCGCCCGCATCTGCGCCGAGGCGCAGAACCACGCTCGCGACCTGCAGAGCCTGCCATCGAACGTGGCGACGCCCTCCTACCTGGCCCGGCGCGCCCGCGAGATCGCCTCCGCCCACCCGATCGTGAAGGTCGACGTGCTGGGGCGCGAGGAGATCGCGGAGAAGAAGATGGGCGGCCTGGTCGCGGTCAGCCAGGGCAGCCCCGAGGAGCCCAAGCTGATCGTGCTCCGCTACGAGAACGGCGGCTCCGGCGAGACGCTGGGGCTGGTCGGCAAGGGCGTCACCTTCGACACCGGCGGCATCTCGCTGAAGACGCCGGGTGGCATGCACGAGATGAAGATGGACATGTCCGGTGCCGCGGCGGTGCTCGAGACGGTTCGGGCGGTGGCCGAGCTCGGCCTGTCCCTCAATTTGATCGCGGTCATCCCTTCGACCGAGAACATGCCTTCGGGAACCGCGGTCAAGCCCGGCGACATCATCACCCAGTACAACGGCAAGACGGTCGAGGTCAACAACACCGACGCCGAGGGGCGCCTGATCCTCGCCGATGCGCTCGCCTACGCGATCGAGCAGGGAGCCGACCGCGTCGTCGACATCGCCACCCTGACCGGCGCCGTGATGATCGCCCTCGGCTCGAGCTACGCCGCCGTGATCGGCAACGACGACGCCCTCGCGGGACAGATCGAGGAGGCCGGCAACGAGACCGGGGAGCTGGTCTGGCGTCTCCCCCTCCACCCCGAGTACAAGGCGCTGATGAAGGGGACGGTCGCCGACCTCACCAACGCGGCGGCAAAGCGCAAGGCGGGCACGATCTCCGCTGCCTCCTTCCTCGAGGAATTCGTCGGCGACACCCCGTGGGCGCACCTCGACATCGCCGGCACCGCCTGGGACGTCGGCCGCCCCTATACCGGCAACGACGCCAGCGGCTTCGGCGTGCGGCTGCTCACCGCGCTGGCGCGCCAGCTCGCGGGCTGAACACCCCTACTCGCCGTCGAGGCCGGCCCGACGCTGCTCGTCGGCGAGCACGATGTACTCCTCGACCATGAGCTTGTCCTTCGTACGACCAGCGGCGCGCTTCATCGCAATCAGGTGATCGATCGATGCAACCTTGATGACGTGGCCAAACATCTCGCGATCCGCCGCCGCCGACTTCAGCTCCTCATAGGACGGCATCCCTGCCGCATCCGCGAGCACGTCGAAATCGCCAAACGGGGTTATGAACGTGAAGTTGGCTCCGTTTTCGATCGTCTTCGCATCGAGAATGAAAGGAGGATCGGCCGGTGCATCCCGGAGACGAACGCCGATCTCCTCGAGGCACGTGACCAAGCGCGCCACGTTGTCTCGATCGCGGGCGTAGATGACGTCGAGGTCGTAACTCGGATAGCTGGAGCCGTGGGCGATCCCAGCCTGCCCACCTATGAGGACAAAATCCACGCCGTGGGCGACCAGCGGCCCAAGCAGCTTGTCCACTTCCGGAGCCTTGGCCGGCAACGATCGCGCGTCGTTCACCACGACTCCCGACGAGGGAGGGGACTCATCGCGATCACCTGGTTGGCGAAGGCCATGCCGTAGTCCAAGCGCTCGGAGGGGGAAAGCTTGAGCCGCTCGGCATTCAGCGTGCGGTCGATTCCTGAGTCACGCGCCTCAACCATCAGGTTTAGATCCTCGCCGAGGAGATAGAGCAGCTCGCCAAGGGTCCCGATCGAGGGGGAAACCTTGTCCCGCTCGATTCGGGAGATCGCCGATTGGGTGGTCGACCCACGCATCGCCAGCTGCTTCTGGCTGACTCCGTGCCTCTCGCGGGCCTCTCGCAGCAGCTGTCCAGGCGTCTTCACACCTGGAATATAGCAAATATGTACTTATTGCATATCTGCTATTGCCCGCCAAGGATCATGCAGGTGGCGATGCCGTGGGCGAGCAGCTTGCCGCTGTCGGCGGCGGTCAGGTTGGCCTCGGCGGTCGCCTGCCGGCGACCGCCGTAGAGGACGTTGGCCTCGCAGAGGACCCGGCCGGTGTCGCGGGTGATCGGGCGTACGTACTTGGCCTCGAGGCCGAGCGAGGTGTAGCCGACGCCGGCCGGAAGCGTGGTGTGGACGGCACAGCCGAGGGCGGAATCGAGCAGGGTGGCGGCATAGCCGCCGTGGACGACGCCGATCGGGTTGTAGTGCTCCTCCCCCGGTTCGCCCTCGAAGACGACCCGCCCCTGCTCCAGCTCGACCGGCCGCAGCCGCATCGTCACCGCGATCGGCGGCGGCGGCATCTCGCCGGTGACGACCGCGGTCATGTACTCCATGCCCGTCATCGTCGCGCCGGCGGCCGCTGTGGGCACCGGGTCCTGCCAGACGAGCGTGCGGCTGCGGGCGGCCTCGGGATTGGCCCTCGCGAAGGCTTCCGCGACATCCTGAGCCGTGCCCTCCGGCGCCGTGACGACCGTGCCCCCGCCGCTCAACGGCCTGCCCTGCGACCGCTCGTCGCCCCGCGCTCCCGCGCTGCCCGCGGCTGGGCGGGATAGATCAGGTCGGCGGTGATCTCGGCTTGGCTTATCGAGATCCGCGGCGCCTTGGCGCGGTGGTGGTGCCTATGCCTGGGAATCAGCCTCATCTCACTGCCTCCGTTCTGCCATTTACGGAGAGAGTTGCTTGAAGCAACTCTCCTGACGGGGACCCTAAACCAGTCGGTTGCTTGATGCAACCCTGTGTGCGAAGATCACTTTCATGCTGCGCAACGACTATCCGGACCAGATCTGCTCGATCGCCCGCTCGCTGGAGGTGGTCGGTGAGCGCTGGTCGCTGTTGATCGTGCGCGACGTGATGAACGGGCGGCGTCGCTTCGGCGATCTGCAGAAGGGACTCGGCGTTGCGCGCAACGTGCTCTCGGCCCGGCTGCAGCGCCTGATCGAGGAGGACATCCTCGAGCGTCGCGCCTACCAGTCCAATCCAGAGCGCTACGAGTACTTCCTCACCGAGAAGGGACTCGATCTCTGGCCGGCCCTGGTTGCATTGCTGCGCTGGGGGGACCGCTACTCCCCCAGTCCCGACGGTCCGCCGATGCTGATCGTCCACAAGGAGTGCGGCGGCGCGGTCAGCGACCGCGGCATCTGCGAGAGCTGCGGGAAGGTGCTGCACGCTCGCGACGCAAAGGCGATTCCCGGCCCTGGCCTGGCAACGGCTGACCGGGATGCCGAGACGGTCGTGGCGCGCTAGCTTTGGCTGAGCGGCCGGCAACCAGCTACTAGCTCTCAGGAGGAACGCAATGGCGACAGCGGCGGAGGTCCAAGCGCGCGACAAGGTCTTCATCGGCGGCGAGTGGGTCGAGCCGGAGGCCTCGGGCACGCTCGACGTCGTCAACTCGACGACCGAGGAGACGATGGGAACGATCCCGGCCTGCACGGCTGCCGACGCCGATCAGGCGGTCGCCGCGGCGCGCGACGCCTTCGAGTCCTGGTCGCAGACCTCGCGCGAGGAGCGCGCCGGCTACATGAGCGCGATCTCGGCCGGCCTCGCCGAGCGCTCCGACGAGATCGCGGCGACGATCTCGCAGGAGCTGGGGATGCCGCTGACGCTGAGCAAGATGATCCAGGCCGGCCTGCCGATCGCCCAGTTCGGCGCGATGCCGAAGCTGATGGAGGAAGTGCGCTGGGAGGAGGAGATCGGCAACTCGCGGGTGCTGCGCGAGCCGGTCGGCGTGCTCGGCGCGATCACGCCCTGGAACTACCCGCTGAACCAGATCGCCTGCAAGGTCGCCCCCGCCCTCGCCGCCGGCTGCACCGTCGTGCTCAAGCCGAGCGAGATCGTGCCGCTCAACGCCTTCATCCTCGCCGAGGTGATCGAGGCCGCCGGCCTGCCGGCGGGAGTCTTCAACCTCGTCACCGGGACCGGTCCGGTCGTCGGCGAGGCGATCGCCGGCCACCCCGGCGTCGACATGGTCTCCTTCACCGGCTCGACCCGCGCCGGCCGCCGCGTCTCCGAGCTCGCCTCGGCGACGGTGAAGCCGGTCGCGATGGAGCTCGGCGGCAAGTCGCCGAACGTGATCCTCGACGACGCCGACCTGAGCAAAGCCGTGCCCGACGGCGTCGGCAAGTGCTACCTCAACTCGGGTCAGACCTGCAGCGCCCTGACCCGGATGCTGGTACCGAGCGAGAAGCTGGCCGAAGCCGAGGCGATCGCGGTACAGGCGGCGGAGAGCTTCACTCCGGGCGATCCCTTCGAGGGCACGACCCGGCTCGGCCCGCTCGTCTCCCAGACCCAGCGCGAGCGGGTGCGCGGCTACATCGAGAAGGGCGAGGCCGAAGGAGCCAAGCTGATCACCGGCGGCGCGGCAGCGCCGGAGGGCCTCGACAAGGGCTTCTTCGTCCGCCCCACGGTCTTCTCCGAGGTGACGCCCGAGATGACGATCGCCCAGGAGGAGATCTTCGGGCCGGTGCTGGCGATCCAGCCCTACGACGGCGAAGACGACGCCGTGCGGATCGCCAACGACACCGACTACGGGCTGGCCGGCGGGGTCTGGTCGGCCGATCAGGAGCGGGCGATCTCAGTCGCGAAGCGAATCCGCACCGGGCAGATCGAGATCAACGGCGGCGCCTTCAACCCGCTGGCGCCGTTCGGCGGCTACAAGCAGTCGGGACATGGGCGCGAGAACGGGCGCTATGCGATCGAGGAGCTGCTGCAGGTGAAGAGCCTGCAGCTATAGCGGTCGGCGCGCGGGTCCTGTCACGGCGGCCCTCCCCATGTGCTCGGACGCCTGTGGCGTCCTCCGCTATGGGGGATCCCCGCCACCGCGCCACCCGCGCGAGGAAACGACATAGGCTGCACGCTCTTGGACTTCGAGCTTTCAGATGAGCAGAAGCTCCTCCGCGACACGGTGCGTGAGTTCGCGCTTGCGGAGGTCGCTCCCGTTGCCGAGGAGCTCGACCGGACGAAGGCTTTTCCCTACGAGATCGTCGCGAAGCTCGGTGGGCTTGGGTTGATGGGGATCCCGTTTCCGCAGGAGTACGGAGGGGGCGGCGCGGACACGCTCTCTTATGTGCTCGCGGTAGAAGAGCTGGCGCGGATCGATTCCTCGGTTTGCATCACGATGGCTGCCCACACCTCGCTGGGGACGATGCCGATCTACCTTTGGGGGACCGACGAGCAGAAGGCGGAGTGGTTGCCGCGGCTATGCACGGGAGAACGGCTCGCCTCGTTCGGGCTGACCGAGCCGGAGGCCGGCTCCGACGCGGGCAACGTGCGGACGACGGCGAAGCTCGAGGACGGCGAATGGGTCGTCAACGGGGCCAAGCAGTTCATCACCAACTCGGGCACGGACATCTCGGGCTGCGTCTCGATCACCGCCGTCACCGGCGAGGCGAACGGGCGCAAGGAGATCTCCAACCTGATCGTGCCCAACGGGACGCCCGGCTACGAGGCCGGTGAGGCCTATCGCAAGATGGGCTGGAACGCCTCCGACACGCGGCCGCTCAGCTTCGAGGACTGCCGCCTGCCCGAGGACAATCTGCTCGGTCGCCGCGGCGAAGGCTTCAAGAACTTCCTCCACATCCTCGACGGCGGCCGGATCGGCGTCGCCGCGATGGGTGTCGGGCTCGCCCAGGGCGCCCTCGATGAGGCGATCGCCTACGCCAAGGAGCGCCAGGCGTTCGGCCAGGCGATCGCCAAGTTCCAGTCGATCCAGGCCAAGATCGCGGACCTGTCGGCCCAGATCGAGGCGGCCCGGCTGCTCACCTGGCGCGCGGCGTTGGAGAAGGACGCGGGCAAGTCGTTCACGCTCACCGCCGCCCAGGCGAAGTTGATCACCGGCCGGCTCGCCGTCCGCGCCACCGAGGAGGCGGTGCAGATCCACGGCGGCTATGGCTTCATCGAGGAGTACCCGGTCTGCCGCTTCTACCGCGACGCCAAGATCCTCACCATCGGCGAGGGCACCGACGAGGTGCAGCAGATGGTGATCGCCCGCCAGCTCGGCTGCTAGCCGACCGCGCACACCGCGCCGGCCCCATGGACGGCGAGCTCTAGGTCGGCTTGGAGGTGACCGCGGCCGCGGGCCGGGTCGCCACCTCGGCGGCGCGGCCGAGCCCCTCGCCGATCCCGTAGTGAGAGCAGATCGTCAGCTCGTGCTCGCGCAGGAGGGGGCGGGTCGGATCGACGACCGGAGCGCTGCGTATCTCCTCGCGCTCGTGCGCGATCCAGACGCGGCCGGCGGCGGCGGCGCAGTCGGCGATCGGGATCGCCACCAGGGTGCCCCTGAAGCGGCCCTGCCTGGCGATCAGCCAGCTCGGCCTGCCGTCCCCGGCATCGGCAAAGAAGCCCTGGACCTGGCCGACCTCGGCGCCGCCGATCTCATCGACGCGGTTGCCGACCCAACGCCTGGCCTCATCCAGGGCGGGCGGCGGCGCGGCGGGGGACTCAGCCATCCGCCTGCCTCTCCAGCAGCTCGGAGGCCGCGCTGGCGGGATCGAGCTCGCGCTTGACCACCCGCTCCAGCAGCTCCGCCGTCTCCGGGTCGGCAGCCGCCGTCGCCTCCATCCGCCGTCGCATCCGCGAGGTGGCGATACCGAGCACCTCGTTGCGCAGGTTGCGCGCCCGCCGCTCCCGCAGCGTGCCCGCCGCCTCGATCTGAGCGCGGTGCTCGTCGATCGCCTCGGCGAGCTCGGCCACGCCCTCGCCCCGCGCCGCCTCGGTGCGCAGGATCGGCACCCTCCAGCCCTCGGGATCGTGGGAGAGCGCCAGCACGCCGCGCACCTCGCGCACCATCGTGTCGGTCATGGGGTGGTCGGCCTTGTTGACGACGATCACGTCGGGAATCTCCATCACGCCGGCCTTCAGCGCCTGGATCGAGTCGCCCGAGCCGGGCATCAGCGCCAGCACGATCGTGTCGGCGTGGTCGACGATGTCGATCTCCGCCTGGCCGACCCCGACCGTCTCGATCAGGACGTCGTCCTTGCCCGCCGCGTCCATCGCCAGCGCCACCTGCAGTGCCGCCTCGGAGAGGCCGCCGAGGGCGCCGCGCGAGGCCATCGAGCGGATGAAGACGCCGGGGTCGAGGAAGTGATCGGAGAGGCGGATCCGGTCGCCGAGCAGGGCGCCCTGGGTGAAGGGGCTGGAGGGATCGATCGAGAGCACCGCGACCTGCCGCTCCGCCTTGCGCAACTCCGCGGTCAGCGCCCCGATCAGGGTGCTCTTGCCGACGCCCGGCGGCCCGGTGAAACCGACGATGCGGGCCTTGCCGGTGCGGGGGTAGACCTCGCGCACGAGCTCCCAGCCGGCCGGATCGTCGGACTCGATCAGCGTGATCGCCCGCGCCAAGGCGCGCTTGTCGCCGGCGACGAGGCGCTCGGCAAGCGGGGCTGTCTTGGCGGTGTCGGTCACGGCTGCGCCAGTCTAGAGTCCCCGCCGCCGTGATTCGCACCATCCGCTTCCTCGCCCGCAACGGGATGCTGAACCTGAAATACGGGCGGCTGCTCGGCCGCTACCTGCGGCGGCGCTTCTTCACCGCCGCCGGCCGGCGCTGGCGCACCGACGGGATCGTCTTCTTCGGCCGCGGCCTCGAACTGCAGATAGCCGACGGCGCCCGGGTCGACTTCGGGCGCTTCGTCTGGCTCGGCGACGGCACCAAGGTGCGCTGCCACGAGGGCCGGGTCGAGATCGGCGCCAAGACCGTGATCGGCCAGGAATGCACGATCTCCGCCTACCAGCGGGTGCGGATCGGCGAGCAGTGCGTGATCGCCGACCGGGCGATGTTCATCGACTTCGACCACGGCGTGGTCGAAGTCGAGCGGCCGATCCGCCTCCAGGGCATCTACAAGCGCGATGTCGTGGTCGGCTCCAACGTCTGGATCGGCTACGGGGCCTGCATCCTGCGTGGAGTCAGCGTCGGCGACAACGCGATCGTCGGCACCAACTCGGTCGTCACCAAGGACGTCCCCGCCAACGCCGTCGTCGCCGGCATCCCCGCCCGCGTGATCCGCATGCGCGAGGCGCCCGAGCGGCTGCGCTGGCCGAATCCGGTCGAGCCAGACCCGACGGCCCACACCACGTTGTCGCCACCGACGGATTAGGGACCGCGTGCGCCGGCTCTCAGCTGGGTTCTCGCTCTACCGAGAATGAAGCTAGTTGTCTGATAGCTGATACATTTCACTCTGAGAGCAACTGTGGACTGGCCTGCGGCGACACGGCCTCCGGAGAGGACGCCGACGATCGCTCCCTGGAAGACAATAAGTTTCCATGGATATCGCCGCCCGCTTTGGAGAAAACCTCAGTCGCTGCCGCAAGCGCGCCGACCTCTCGCAGGAGGAGCTCAGCGTCCGCGCTTCTCTGCACCGCACCGAGATCAGCCAGCTCGAGCGCGGCCTGCGCGTCGCCCGCGTCGACACGCTGATCAAGCTGATCGGCTCACTCGAAGTCTCCGCCGATGAGCTGCTCGTCGGCATGGACTGGGAGCCCGGCGGCACCCGGCTCGGCAAGTTCAAGCCGCGAGAGGCGGGCGAGGGAGCGGCGCGGCGCTAGGCGCGGGTGGTCTCGCCGACCAGGTCGGCGTAGACGGCGGCGGTCTGCTCGGCGACGTCGCCCCAGTCGAAGCGGCGCAGGTGCTCGTAGGCTTCGGCGACGAGGCTGCTGCCGAGCTCGTCGTCGGAGAGGACGCGGATCGCCACCTCGGCCAGCGCTTCGGGGTCGTGGGCGCGAAAGCGCAGGCCGGCCTCCTCGTGGGGCACGACCTCGCGCAGGCCGCCGGTGTCGGCGACGATGCAGGGACAGCCGGAGGCCATCGCCTCCAGCGCGACCAGGCCGAAGGGCTCGTAGATCGAGGGAACCACGGTGAGGTCGGCGATCTTGTAGAGCGAGTGCAGCACGTCGTCGCCGATCCAGCCGAGGAAGGTGCCGTGCTCCATCAACCCCAGGTCCTCGGCCTGCTTGTGCAGCTCCGCCTCGTGAGTGCCGGAGCCGGCGATCAGGAAGCGGGTGCCGGGGACCTCTTCGATCAGCCGCGGCATCGCCTCGAGCGCGAGCTGAAACCCCTTCTCGTAGACGAGACGGCCGATCAGCAGGACGAGCTTCTCCTCGGGGGCGGCGAACTCGGCCCGCAGGCGGGTCAGCTCGTCGGGGTCCTGCGGCTGCAGATCGTCGGGGTCGATGCCGTTGGGAATGACCGAGACCCGGCCCTCGTCGACGCCGAAGATGTCGGCGATCTGCTCGCGCATGTAGTGCGAGCAGGCGATCACGCGGTCGGAGCGGTTGGTGATCCAGCGCTCGACGCCGTGGATGTAGGTCTGGGGGTGCTTGTCGACCCAGCCTTGGTGGCGACCGTGCTCGGTAGCGTGGATCGTCGTCACCAGCGGCGCGTCGAAGCGTTTGGCGAGGTGGTCGCAGGCGTTGGCGACGAGCCAGTCGTGGCCGTGGACGAGATCGAAGCTGTAGCGGTCGCCGAGCTCCACGCCCGCCGCCAGCATGTCCGAGTTCATCCGCTCGACCCAGGCGACGAACTCGCCCAGGTCGGTCGGGCGCTTGGGCTCGCGGATGCGGTGGATCGTCACTCCCCCACGCCGCTCCTCGGCCGGCGACTCCTCGCCGCCGCGGGTGAGGACGTGGACCTCGACTTCGCGATCGACCAGCGCCTCGGAGAGCTTGCGCACGTGCCGGGCAAGCCCCCCCTCGATCAGGGGCGGGTACTCCCAGGAGAGGATCAGCACTCGAGTCATGAGAATTGCTCGCACCCCGATCGCCACGGACTCGAGCAACCGGAAATCACCATGTCGATCGGGATGTTCACGGCTGCAGCAGCGGCGAGAGGCTCAAGTCAGGGGCTAGTGCGCGCATGCGCGGGTCGGCGATGGCCGGAGAGTCTATGGCCTCCAGGGCCGCTTCGGAGTGCGAAATCGCGCGCCAGTAGGCGTAGTCGCCCGCCTGGCCCCGCTGATCGAGGAAGGCCCAGTCGCTCGATTGGGTCGCCAGCAGCTCGCGCGTCGCCCGCTCGGCGGCGGCGCCGCGCAGCCCGCCCGCGAGAGCCCGCAGCACCCGCAGCTCCAGCCGCCGCGCCCCCCAGGCAAGGTCGGCCACGGCGGGCGAGTCCCAGGTGCTCAGATCCTTGTCCTCGCCCCAGGTCGATGCTCGCAGGGGCCGCTCGACGGGCTCGTGCTCGGCCAGTGCCTCGGGCACGGTGAGCAGGCGCACCCCGGCGCCGTCGGCCCCGGCCAGGACCTCGCGCAGCCAGAGCGCGCCCTCTGACCACCAGTGGCCGAGCAGCTCGGTGTCGATCGCGAAGACGAGCAGGCCGCGGCGGCCCGCGGCGGCGCTGTACGCCCGCAGCCGTGCGGCGGTGGCGGCGAGGAACTCGCTCGCCTGGCGCCGCGCGGCCGCTTCCGCCGCGGCCGGGTCGTAGCCGCCGCCGCCGACCTTCCAGATCCGCACGCCCCGCAGGGACTCCCCGGCGAACTGAGCGTGGGCCGGGTCGGAGGGATATCCGCGCAGCGACCAGAGCCACTGGATCGCCTCCCAGTCGATCGGCAGCGCCACCGGCCCGGCCTCGGTGGCGATCGGCGCCAGCGCCGCCGAGGGCTCCTCCTCGTGCCGGCTCTGATCGACGAAGAACCAGCCCACCCCCTCCTCGGCCAGGCGCCACTCCAAGCCCGGCGAGTAACCGCACTCGGGCAGCCAGAAGCCACCGTCCCAACCGAAGCGGCGCCGGTGCGAGCGGATGCCCGCCTCGAGCTGCAGGCGCAGGCCCTGCCGCGTCGCCAGCAAGGGCAGCACGGCGTGCGTCGCCGCCGAGGTCGCCAGCGCTATCCGGCCCTCCGCCACCGCGCGCTGGAAGGCGAGCAACGGGTTGCCGTCGTGATCGTCGAGCAACTCCAGCGCGCGGCGGTAGCGCGCCTCCTCCGCGATGCAGGCATCGCGACACTCGGCATCGACTTCGTCGCGGTCGGCTACGGCAGCGGCGATCCGCCAATCGAGCAGGAAGCGCCTTAGGCGTTCGCGCACCCCGGTGTCCTCCAGCTGGTCGGCGAGGACCGGGGTCACCGTCATCGTCAGCCGTTCGGCGACCTCGAGCACCGGCAGGTAGGAGCGGATCGCCGCATCGAACAGCCACTCCTCGCCGAACGGATAGGTGCCGAAGCCCTCGACGTAGGGCATGTGGCTATGGAGCACGATCGCCAGATCCCCGGCGCTTTCGCCGCGGCCGCGGGTCCTGTCACGGGGGTGGAGGGGATTAACGGACTCACCCGTCCGAACCCCCCCCACCCCCGTGCCACCCGCGGAAGAGGCCATTGCCCTAGACGTGGCAGACCGCGACGAAATCCAATGCCCGATCGAGATCCTGCTCTTTGAGCTTGAAGTCCGTGGCAGATATCGCCGGCGTGAAGCGATCGTAGAAGGGGCCGGTCAGGCGCAGCCCCTTGTGGACCCGGTCCCAGCCGAGCTTCAGCGCCAGCTCGTGGGCGCGCAGCTTGCGGGCGTGGAAGAGTCCGAGCATCTCGACCCGGGGGAAATGACCCTCGCAGAGCCGGCGGAACTCCTCCGCCCTGTACTCGTGCACGTGCCAGGGATTGTCGGACTTCTCCGCCCCGGGCGGCGCCAGCGTGAGCAGGTTGGGGGTGGAGACGTAGGCGACGCCGCCGGGGGACAACATCGAGCGGAAGTGGTCGAGGATCGCGCCGGCGTCCTGCACGTGCTCGATCGTCTGCAGGAAGACGACCGCGTCGCAGGGCTCGGCGAAGGACTCGACCAGGTCGCGCTCGAAGCGCAGGTTGGGACGCACGTAGCGCAGGCGGGCGTGCTCGTGCGCCTCGGGGTTGGCGTCGACCCCGACCGCGGCGGCGGCCGAGCGGGCCAGGACATCGGAGCCGTAGCCCTCGCCGCAGGCCATGTCGACGACGCGCTTGCCGCCGACGCGAGCGGCGATCCACTCGTAGACGACGAGGTGACGGCGGTACCAGTAGTTCTCCTCGGGCACGTTCGGCAGCGTCCGCTCGCCGGTCAGCGGCAGCGGCGGCACCCCTTCGGGCTGGTTCTGCTGGAGGTACTCGCGGGCCACGGGGAGGGACCGTATTGAGCGGCCGGCACCCCGTGCGTTACGCCAATCCGCGTAGAGTTCCGCGCCATGCCTGCCTCCCCCACCGCGACGCCGGAGCACATCAAGGACGTCAACACGCGCTACCACGACGCCGCCGCCGAGGAGTACGACGCCAAGTGGGGCATCGATTTCGGCGCCACCGGCCAGGAGCAGGTGCGCCAAAAGCTGGTCAAGGCGCTGGGCGGCGGCGATGCCAGCTTCGGCGACGGGCTCGAGATCGGCTCCGGCACCGGCTACTTCTCGCTCAACCTGCTGCAGCTCGGCGTGATCGAGCGCCTCACCGCCACCGACATCTCGCCGGGGATGCTGAAGCGGCTGGCGAGCACCGCCGCGGGGCTCGGGCTCGCGGTCGAGACGGTCCAGACCGAGGCCGAGCTGCTGCCCTTCGAGGACGAAAGCTTCGACCTCGTCTTCGGCCACGCCGTCCTCCATCACATCCCCGATCTGGACAAGGCCTTCGCCGAATTCCTCCGCGTACTGCGGCCGGGCGGGGCGATCGCCTTCGCCGGCGAGCCCTCGCGCTACGGCGACCGCCTCGCGGCCCTGCCCAAGCAGGCCGGCCTGCTCGCCGCGCCGGCCTGGCGGCGAGCGGTGGGAGCGCAACCGCGGGCGATCGCCGAGATGGAACAGTCCGACGGCCACGCGCTGGAGGGCGAGGTCGACGTCCACGCCTTCGCCCCCGCCGACCTGCGCCGCCTGCTGCGCGAGGCCGGCTTCGAGGACCGCCGCGTCGGCGGCGAGGAGCTGCTCGCCAACGCTTGGGGCTGGGGCCTGCGCACGGTCGAGTCGAGCGCCGAGCCCGAATCGATCTCCTGGGGCTGGCGCCGCTTCGCCTTCAACAGCTACATGGCCCTGCAGAAGGTCGACTCGCGCCTGCTCGAGCCGCGCCTGCCGGCCGAGCTCTTCTACAACCTGCTCGTCTCCGGCCGCAAGCCGGCCTAACGCTTTTTCGGCCCTCGCCGCGCACGGAAGAGCTTGACGCCCGTGTCGATGCCCTTGAGCTTGCGCTCGCCGGCAAACGAGTAAGAGAAGCCGTCGCCGGCGGCCTCCTTGGCCGCGGCGTCGACCAGCAGGCTGCCCGGCCTGGCGACGGCGGTGAGGCGGCTGGCCAAGTTCACCGCGCGTCCGTAGTAGTCGCCCGACTGGGCGAGCGTCGGCCCGACCGCGAGCCCGGCGCGCAGGAACGGGAACTCCTCGCCTTCTTCCTCGGCGGCCTCGATCAGGCCGAGTGCCGCGTCCAGCAGCGGCTCGACCTCGACCGAGACGAGCATCGCGGCGTCGCCGATCATCTTCACCAGCCGCACGGGCGGCTCGGCCACGGCGGCGGCCATTTCCTCGAAGCGGCCGGCTACCAGGCCCAGCTCCTCCGGCGCGATCTCCTCGCCGAGGCGAGTGAACTCGACCAGGTCGGCGAAGCAAACCGCGCGGTTCACGGAGCCGCGGATCTCACCCGAGGCGAGGTCGGCGGCGCCGATCACGTCGCGGCGGATCTGCTCCAGGGTGTGCGCCCGCAAGGCGTAGAGCAGGGTCGGCTCGAAGAGGGGGAGCATGTTCTCCGCCGCGTCGGCGAAGCGCAGCGCCAGATCGCGCTCGGTATCTCCCGGCTGCATCAGGGTGCGGATCATCAGCTCGCGGTTGCCCTCCGCGATCCGCGCCGTCGCCATGCCGATCGTCCGCGCCACCTGCAGGATGCCGTCCTCGGGCAGGCCGGCGTCGTAGAAGGCCTTGGTCCGCCGCGCGGCCTCGAGATCGGTGTCGGTGAGGATGCGCTCGTCGGGATCCGGATAGGGCAGGCCGAGGGCGGCGGAGGCGCGCTGCAGGAGATCGAGCTCGGCGCCGGAGAGCTCGGCGACTTCGCGCGGCGAGTAGCGGGGGCCGTCGCCGGCGATGCTGCGCTCGACCGGCAGCAGGGTCAGGCGCCCGGCGGCCACGGCGTCGTGCAGTTCGCCGAGCGACACCCCTTCTCCAGCCAGCTGCTCGAGCAGCGCGAGGCGGTCGCGGCGAGCCTCGCCTTCGAGCCCGTCGAGCAGTCCCTCGGCTTCGAAATCGATCATGCGGCCGCCACGCTACCGCCACGGCGCGGATCGCCGCCGCCGCTCAGAGTGCCGGTACCTCGCTCGCGGGCAACCGCCTGGGTGCCGCCGAAGAAGAGGTTGATCGCCGGCCGGCGCAGGACGGGCGTGCCGCGTGCCTCGATTCGCGCCAAGGCGCCCTCGTCGATCCCCGGCTCGGCCTGGACCACTCCATCCTCGAAGTGCAGGCGCGGCGCCCGCACCGCCTCACCGGCGCTCATCCCCTGCTCGACCGCCCGCACGATCGTCTGCAGAATCGCCGAGCGGATGCGGTTGGAGCCGGCGCTGCCGAGGCCTAGCTCGATCTCGCCGTCGCGCAGCACCACCGTCGGCGCCATCATCGACGGCACCCTGCGGCCCGGCGCGATCGCGTGGAACCCGAGCGGGTTGAGGTCCTCCTCGCCGAGCATGTTGTTGAGGATCACGCCGGTTCCCGGCACCAGCACCCCCGAGCCCGAGCCGTTCGAGCAGGTCACGTTGGCGCACATGCCGTCCCGGTCGAGGACCGAGATGTGAGTCGTCGAGCCGAGCAGGTCTGCGGCCGCACTGTCGACGGCAGCCGGGTCGAGCAGGCTCGCCTCCAGGCCACCGCCGTAGAGCGCCTCGGCGAACGCCTCGCCGCGGGCCGCGTTGGCCGCGCCCATCGCGGCGACCAGCTGCTCGGGACCGCTGGCGGCCCCCAGCCGCTCGAGCAGGGCGAGGCAGTAGGCGATCAGGACCCCGCCCGAGGAAGGCGGCGGGTTGGTCAGCACCTCGGTGCCGCGGAAGCCGGCGCGGATCGGCTCGCGCTCGATCGGCTCGTAGGCGGCGAGGTCGGTGCGGCCGAGGCTGCCGCCGTTCTCGATCACGTGGTCGCTCAGCGCCGCCGCCACCTCGCCACGGCAGAAGGGCTCGGCGCCCTCGGCGCCGAAGCGTTCGAGCGCTTCGGCCAGCTCCGCGAAGCGAAAGGTCTCGCCCTCTCGCAGCGTGCGACCCGCCGGCGCGTACAGCTCCCGGGTGCCCTCCAGGCGGGCGTGGATCGGCGCGAGGATGTCGAGGATGTAGGCCTGCTCGGCATTGACCGGCGCGCCATCGCGGGCGAGGCGGATGCCGGACTCGGCCAGGACCGCGAGCGGCATCGTGCCGAAGCGCCGCAGCGCCGCCTCCAAGCCGGCCGCGGTCCCCGGGACTCCACAGGACGCCGGGCCGACGTAGAACGTCTGCACCGTCTCGGCATCGAAGTGGACCGGCACGGGGACCAGCTCGGCACCGCGCTCGACCGCGTCCTGGCCCGGCGCGGCGACGAAGAAGTCGAGCAGGGCGGTCTCGCCCTCGCGGTGGACCATCATGAAGCCGCCGGCGCCGAAGCCGGTCAGTGGGCTCTCGACCGCGAAGGAGGCGAGCACCGCGGCGACCGCGGCATCGACCGCGTTACCGCCCTCACGCAGAGCCTGAGCTCCCGCCTCGGCGGAGAGTGGATGGCCCGCAGCGACGACCCCGCTGCTCATCGGTGGAGCCGTTACCCGGGGAGGAACTCTGGGACGTCGATGCCGAGCTCGCCGGAGCGCTCGGGGCGGCGCCCACCGGTCGCCTCTTTGGTGCGCCGGATCGTCGGCTCGGCCACGCGGCGGGGCGGCGCGGCGCGGCCGTCGAAGCGGGTCGCGACGACGGTCACCCAGACCTGGTCGCCCAGCTCCTCGTCGACGTTGGCGCCGAAGATGATGTTGGCGTCGGGGTGGGCCGCTTCCCCGACCAGCTTGGCCGCCTCGCTGACCTCGACCAGCGAGAGGTCGGCACCGCCGGTGATCGAGAGCAGGATCGCGCGGGCGCCCTCCATCGAAGTCTCCAGCAGCGGCGAGGAGATCGCTTTTTCGGCAGCCAGCACTGCCCGCTCGTTGCCGTGGCCCATGCCGATGCCGAGCAGCGCCCGGCCGGCCTCCGACATGATCGTGCGCACGTCGGCGAAGTCGAGGTTGATGACGGCGGGGAGCGTGACCAGGTCGGAGATGCCCTGCACGCCCTGGCGCAGAACGTCGTCGGCGACCTGGAAGGCCTCGACCATCGAGGTCTGCTGGTCGAGCACCTCGAGCAGGCGGTCGTTGGGGACGACGATCAGCGTGTCGACCTCGGCGGAGAGTTCCTCGATCCCCTTGCCGGCCTGGCTGCCTCTGCGTGAGCCCTCGAAGCTGAACGGCTTGGTGACGATGCCGACCGTGAGCGCGCCGACCTCGCGGGCGAGACGGGCGATCACCGGCGCGG
>JBIOVV010000116.1:0-34718 GCA_044867925.1 Solirubrobacterales bacterium
GACGCCGCTCTTGAGTGTTTTGGGAGGGGATACCCGGCGCCCTGCAAGGGACCGGGTGTCCCAGACCCTCGTCTCCCGAGCTTTCCGAGGTGCAACGCTTTGTGGTTCTCCGGGCACCTCTATGCGTTACACCTCTCTTTCCCATGTACGACAAGGCGAAGATCTGGGTTGAGGGCGGGGCCGGGGGGAACGGGTGCATCTCGTTTCGGCGGGAGGCTCATGTGCCTCGGGGTGGGCCCGACGGGGGCGATGGCGGGCATGGCGGGGACGTGGTGCTTGTTTGCGACTCGTCGAAGCGGGATCTTGCTGCTCTGAAGGGGAGCAAGCACTTTCGCGGTGGGCGCGGGAAGCACGGGGAAGGGTCCAATCGGCATGGGGGCCGCGGGGACGACAAGGAGATTCTCGTCCCTGCCGGGACTCAGGCCGAAGCGGTGGATGGGAGTCAGATCGATCTGGTCGAGGCGGGGCAGCGGGCTGTGGTGGCCCATGCGGGGCGCGGGGGGCATGGGAACAAGCGGTTTGCGAACTCGACCCGGCAGGCGCCGCGGTTTGCCGAGAACGGGACCAAGGGCGAGGAGGGCTGGATCGAGCTGCGGCTGAAGCTGCTGGCCGATGTGGGGCTGATCGGGCTGCCGAACGCGGGCAAGTCCTCGCTGCTGGGGCGGCTGACCCGGGCGGCGCCGAAAGTCGCCGACTATCCGTTTACCACGCTTTCGCCGGTGCTGGGGACGATCGAGGGCGATGATCGGCAGGCGATCGTCGCCGACATCCCGGGCCTGATCGAAGGGGCGGCCGAGGGAGCCGGGCTGGGCCACGAGTTCCTCGCTCACGTCGAGCGCTGCGCGATGCTCGTCCATTTGGTCGAGCTGGCGCCGCTGGAAGGCGATCCGGTCGGCAACTACGAAGCGGTGCGGGAGGAGCTCTTGTCGTATGGCGCCGGGTTGGATCGGTTGCCGGAGCTGGTCCTGCTCTCGAAGCGGGATCTACTGCCACAGGAGCAGGTAGAGACGGCGATCGACGAGTGGCGCGGGCGGCTCGGCGAGACGGTGCTCGCGGTGACGGCGGTGTCTTCGGCAACCGGGGAGGGCTTGGAGGCTCTGCGCGAGCAGGTTCTCTCGTCGCTTCCGGAGACGTCCCCGGCGCGTCCCGAGCGCGCTGCGGACGGCGTCTCGGAATTCGAGGCCGAGCATCGCGTCTACCGGCCGGCCGGGGAGGGCGGCTACGCGGTCGAGCGCGAGGATGACGGCGCCTACCGGGTCACCGGCCGCGGCGTCGAGCTGCTCTTCGAGCGCCACGACGTCGCCAACGAGGAGGCGCTCGCCTACCTCGAGCAGCGGCTCAACGAGATCGGCGTCATCGCTGCCCTGCGCGCCGCCGGCTTCGAGCCCGGCGACGACGTCCGCGTCGGCGAGCACGAGTTCGAGCTCTACCCCTGAGCCGGCGCGGGCCGGCGCTGGCTCGACGCCCAGCTACCCTTAGGTCCGATGGCGGTGACAGCCAAGACAGTGGGGGAGACCTGCGCCGAGGCGCGGCGCGCTTCGCGTGCTCTCGCCGCCGCGCCAACCGCGGCGAAGGACGCGGCGCTGGCCGCAATGGGGCGCCTGCTGGGCGAGCGGACCGCCGAGATCCTCGAAGCCAACGCGGCCGATCTGAGCGACGAGCGGGCCGCCGGGCTGACCGAGGCGCTGCGCGACCGCCTGACCCTTACCGCGGACCGCGTTGCGGCGATGGCCGAGGGCGTGCAAGCCGTCGGCGCGCTCGAGGACCCGATCGGCGAGGAGCTGGAAGGCAAATCCCTGGCCGGCGGCCTCGACCTGCGCAAGCTGCGGGTTCCGCTCGGGGTGGTCGCGGTCGTCTACGAGGCGCGGCCCAACGTGACGATCGACTGTGCGGCGCTGACGATCAAGAGCGGCAACGCGATCGTGCTCCGCGGCTCCCACTACGCCGAGCGGTCGAACGCGGCGCTCGCGGCGGTGGCGCGCGAGGCGCTGGCCGAGGCCGGGCTGCCGGAGGACGCGGTGCTGCTGGTCCCGGTCGGGGAAGGACACGCGGACCTGGCGGAGCTGGCGACCCAGGACGGGGTCGTCGACCTGCTGATCCCGCGCGGCGGCGAGGGGCTGAAGAAGGCCCTCAAGGACGTCGCAACCGTGCCGGTCATCTACGCCGCGGCCGGCAACTGCCACGTCTACGTACACGCCGAGGCGGACCTGGCGATGGCGCGGCGGATCGTCTTCAACGCGAAGACCCAGCGCCCCGGGGTCTGCAACGCGGCGGAGACCCTGCTGGTCGACGCGGCGGTGGCGGCCGACTTCCTCCCCGAGGCGCTGGCCGAGCTGCGCCGGGCCGGCGTCGAGCTGGTCGGCGATGCGCGGGTGCGGGAGCTGTGCGGCGAGGTCGAGGTCGGCGCCGCGACCGATGCCGACTGGGACACCGAGTACCTCGACCTGAAGCTCGCGGTCGCCGTCGTCGATTCGCTCGAGGACGCGATCGAGCACGTCAACGCCCACGGCACCGGTCACTCGGAGGCGATCGTGACTTCCTCGACGCAGGCCCGTGAGCGCTTCACCGCCGGCGTCGACGCGGCCGTCGTCTACACCAACGCCTCGACCCGCTTCACCGACGGCTTCGAGTTCGGCATGGGCGCCGAGATCGGCAACTCGACCCAGAAGCTGCATGCGCGCGGCCCGATCGGGCTGCGCGAGCTGACGACCTACAAGTACGTCGTCCGCGGTGACGGCCAGGTACGTGAGTAGCCGCTCGCCGGCCGGCATCGGCGTTCTCGGCTCGGCGTTCAACCCGCCGCACCTCGGCCATCTCGCCCTCGCCCAGGAGGCGCTCTGGCAGCTCGATCTCGAGGAGGTGATCCTGATGCCGACCGGCACCGCGCCGCACAAGCGCATCGCCGACGACCCCGGCCGCGAGTTGCGCCTGGCGATGACGCGACTGGCCGCCGCCGATGACGCGCGCTTCTCGGTCTCGACGATCGAGGTCGAGCGCGAGGGGCCGTCCTACACGTATGAGACCTTGGAGCGACTTGCAAAGGACCGGGGCGATAGAGAGCTCGTCTTCGTGATGGGGGCCGATGCGGCGGTGGGCTTGGAGAGCTGGCGCGAACCGCAGCGGGTGACCGAGCTGGCGCGGCTCGCGGTCGCCCGCCGGGCGGGCATCTCCGAGGCCGACGTGGCGGCCGTGCTGCGCAGTCTCGGTGCCGATGGGCGGGCGACGATGCTGGAGATGCCGCAGTTCGGCGTCTCCTCTTCCGCCGTGCGCGAGCGCGCCGCGGCCGGGCGCCCGCTGCGCTACCTCGTGCCGGAGTCGGTCGCGCGCTTCGTCGAAGAGAAGGGGATCTACCGGTGAGCGCGGAGGGCAAGGCGGCGAAGCCGGTCGCCACGGAGGCCCTGGCCCAGCGGCTGGCGTCGTTGGCCGACGCGAAAGCCGCCGGCGACGTCGTCGTTCTCGACATGCGCGAGCTCGTCTCCTACACGGATTTTCTGGTGATCTGCACGGCGCGCAACGAGCGCCAGGCCCGGGCGATCGCCGACGAGGCGAAGCTGCGGCTGAAGCAGGAGGCCGGGTTGTTGCCGGGTGGCTCCGAGGTGGACGAAGCAGCGGGCTGGATGGTGCTCGATTACCTCGATTGCGTCCTGCATGTCTTCACCGAGGAGGCGCGGCGGCGCTATGCGCTCGAGGATCTCTGGCGCGAGGCGCCGCGACTCGAGCTTCAGGCGTCACAGGATGGCGTCCGGGGGCACCTCTACGGTGCCGCGCATGGCTAGCTTCAAGAGCGCGTTCTTCGGTTATCGCCGCGCCGATGTGGATGCGGCGATCGCGGCTCGGGACGCTCGCAACCGGGCGTTGGAGCGCGATGCGGAGGAGGCTCTGGCCCGCTGGCGCGAGGCCGCCGACACCGCCGCCTGCGCCGAGGAGGAGCTCTCCTCGCTCTCGGCGATGGTCATCGAACGCGAGCGCGAGATCCGCGGCCTGCACGAGCGCCTGCACGAGGCCAACGAGCGCCATGACCGCAGCATCGCCTCGCTCGACTCGGTCTCCAGCAAGCTCGACGAGATCCAGGTGCAGGCCCGCGGCCAGGCGACCCGGATCAGGATGAAGGCGCTGCGCGAGGCGGTCGAGGTCGGGCGGCGGGCCCAGGAGCTGACCGAAGCTCAAGCCGGCGCAGGTGCGCCCGAGCCGAGCGCCAACGGCAACGACTCGCTCGAGCGCGCCGCCAAGAGCCTTTACGAGGGCCTGGTCAAAGTCGAGATCGGTCCGCTCGACGATTTCTCCCAGCTGGTCGGCTTCGAGGACGCCGCCGGCCAGATCGACGCCACCTCCGAGATCTCGGTCGAGCGTTTCTCCGAGGGGCGCGCGACGCTGTCGATGCGCCTCGACGAACCGGTCGAGCTTCTCCGCGAGTTGGAGGAGCGCTCCCCGCTCGAGTTCCGCGTCCGCCGCAGGGCAGACGACAACCTGATCCTCGACGTCGACGACGACCCGGGTCCCGAGCAGCGCGCGGCCTAACGCCGCTACCCTTCATCCGCTCCCGGCGCCTTGGCGGAGTGGCTACGCAGCGGCCTGCAAAGCCGTTTACACCAGTTCGATTCTGGTAGGCGCCTCTTCTCTTCGTCCTCTGATGATCGCTCGAATTGGTACGGAGCGTTTCGCGCAAGTAGACTGCTCGCGATGAAGGATCGGGGCCGGGCGGCGCGTTGCGCCTTGGGGAGGGTGGGACGCGGCGCCGCCGGCTTTGCCCTGCTGGTGTTGGTCGCTGCCTGCATGGCACCGGCGGCCGGCGCCCGGGCAGTGCCTGCCGGGGATGCCGAGAGCGCCGCCGCCTTCTGGACGCCGGCGCGGATGAGACAGGCGGAGCCACTTGACGTGCGCCCTGGACGGGCCGAGGTCGCTCCCGGCGGTCGCGTCGAGGGGATGGGCGCCCTCGCCCGCGTGTACCCGCCCCTTGCGCCTCGATCCTCGGCGACATCGAGCTCGGCCCTCGAAACGGTGGCGGACCCGACCGCTGCCGCGACGCGCGTGCACGGCGCCATCTTCATCGAGACTCCGTTCGGACTCGGGCGCTGCTCCGGCACCTCCGTCAACGCGCCGAACTACAGCGTGGTCTTCACCGCGGCCCACTGCATCCACAGCGGCGGGAGATTCGGCTTTTGGGCTGATTTCCGCTGGGTCTTCGTCCCCGGCTACCGCTACGGCCAGCGCCCGTTCGGCGTCTTTGCGGCGAAGTGGATCGATACGACGCGCCAGTGGCGCGCCACCGGCAGCGAGAACTACGACGTCGGGGCGGCCGTGGTCGGCCGCAACGAACGGGGTCAGCTTCTCGCCAAAGCCGTGGGCGGCACCGGCATCGCCTGGGGCTTGAAGCAGAGGCAGGTGTTCGACGTCCACGGCTATCCCGCGGCAGATCCCTTCGACGGCGAAACCCAGCAGCTCTGCAGCCAGACGCCGTTTCTCGGCCACGACCCGCAATCGTTCCTGGCGCCGGGGCCGCTCAACCTCGCCGTCGACTGCAACGTGACCGGAGGTGCTTCGGGCGGCGGCTGGACGATCCGCGGGAACATCCTCAACAGCGTCACCAACTACGGCTATGGCGACGACGTCGCCACCGACTTCGGCGCCTATTTCGGCAAGGAAGTCGGCCGTCTCTTCCACCGCGCGGGGCGGGTCAGGTGACCCGCCGTACGGTTGCCTGCATGGTGCTGGCGGCAGCCTGCCTGCCGGCTTCTCCGCAGGCGGCGACCGCAGGCGCCCTCGACATTCCCGCGGCGGTGCCGGCCAAGTTCCGCGCCGCTCTGCGTGCCCACCTGCGCATGCCCAAGCCGAAGCCGCCCCGCGGCTTCCAAGCTCGGTTCGAGATCGAGGCGCAGCACGGCTACGAGATCTCGGTGATCGGCGAAGGAGACCTCGTCGCGGTCGAAGTGACGCGACCGGCCCCCGGCAAGAGCCGGCTCAAACGCCTGCTCGGCATCGACCGGGCGCCGACCGCCTACGTGGCGCGGGGAACGGTGACGCCGAGGCGGATCGCGGCGAAGCTCGGGAAGTTCGGCCGCATCGACGTGCGTTTCCGGCCCTCCGGCCGGGTGGCGCGGTCGAAGCCGCGCCGTCGCTGCCGGGGAGCCGACCGCTTCACCAGCCGGCTCGGCGTGTTCGTCGGCGGTATCCGGTTCAGCGGCGAGAAGCACTACGTCGCGGTGCGTGCCCACCGGGCCAAAGGCAGGATTCGCACTCCTCTACGTCTGCGCTGTGGCGGCCCCTCGTTCCGCCCGCAGGCGCGCCTGCGTGCCCGACCCGTGCGCGAGCATCCGACCTTCACGCCGACATCCCTGGCCGTCAGCTGGCGCCACGGGGTCGCCGCCACCGAGATGATCGTGTTTCGCGCCCGGCGGGCGACGCTTTTCCTCGCCAGCAGCGAAAAGAGCCTGGGCAGGATGGCGGTGATCCGCTACGGAGTCGCGATAGCTCCCTCCAGGCTCTTCGAGATCGACGACGCCCTGACCTCGGCGACGATCACGCCGCCACCGCCATTTCACGGCAAGGGCGTCTACAGCGCGGCGGCCGACGGGACGACGAGCTGGACCGGTGCGCTCTCGGTCTCCTTCGCGGGCGCTCCTCGCACACCGCTCACCGGCCCGCAGTTCAAAGCCGAGCTGTCGGCCGGTTACTGAGCCGCCGGGGCGGGTAGACGGGCTCGTTCTGCAAGGCTGAAGCAATGGCAGTCGAAGCACTGGAGGCACCGGCGCTCGCCGCGCCGCCGGTTCCGCGCGACCAGGCGATCGTGCTGTTCGGGGCGACCGGCGACCTGGCGCGGCGCAAGCTGCTGCCGGGGATCTTCCACCTCTTCCAAGCCGGATTGATGCCGGAGCGCTTCGCGCTGGTCGGCGCCGCCCGCCGTCCGCTCTCGAGCGAGGACTTCGTCGGGCTGGCTCACGAGGCGATCTGCGACTCGGGCCGTAGGCCGGTCTCCGCCGACTCGTGGGAGCGTTTCTCGACGGCCCTGCGTTATGCCTCCCTGGAAGACGGGTTCGGCGAGCTGGAAGATGCGGTCGAGCGGGCTCGAGAGGATCTCCACGAGGCGCAGCTCCTCCACTACCTCTCGCTGCCGCCGGCCGCGACCGCGGGGGTGATCGAAGCGCTTGGACGGCTCGGTCTCGGCGAGGGCGCACGCGTGATCCTGGAGAAGCCGTTCGGGCGCGACCTCGTCTCGGCCAGGGAGCTGGATGCCCTCGTCCACACGGTCTTCGGCGAGGAGCAGGTTTTCCGCATCGACCACTACATCGGCCGGGAGGCGGTGCAGAACCTGCTTGCGCTGCGCTTCGCCAACGGGATGTTCGAGCCGATCTGGAACCGCAACCACATCAGCCACGTGCAGATCGACGTGCCGGAGACGCTCTCGATCGAGATGCGCGGCAGCTTCTATGAGGAAACCGGCGCCTTCCGCGACATGATCGTCACCCACCTCTTCCAGCTGCTCAGCTTCGTCGCGATGGAGCCGCCGGTCTCGCTCAGCGCCAAATCGCTGATGACAGAGCGTGAGAAGGTCTTCGAATCGATGGCTCCGCTGCAGCCGCACGACGTGGTGCGCGGCCAGTACGCCGGCTACCGCGACGAGGAGGGGGTGGCTGCCGACTCGGATACCGAGACCTTCGTCGCGCTGCGGGCATTCGTCGACAACTGGCGCTGGGAGGGCGTTCCCTTCTTCCTGCGCTCCGGCAAGCGGTTGGCCGAGACCCACCGCCTGCTCACGGTCGCGTTCTCCGAGCCACCGCGCCGCATGTTCCCGATCGATTGCAGCCAGGTCGCGGAGGAGCTCGGCAACGATCACCTTACTTTCGAGCTGGGCGACCCCGGCAGTATCTCGGCCTCCTTCCTGGCCAAGGTGCCGGGCCCGAAGATGCAGCTCGGCCAAGCACACATGCACTTCAGCTACGCCGACAGCTTCGGCGGCTCCAAGCAGGCCCTCGATGCATACGAGCGGCTGATCCATGACGTGATGGTCGGCGACCGCACGCTCTTCACGACATCCGCTGCGATCGAGCGCCTCTGGGAAGTCGCCGACCCGGTCGTGCGCGAGCCACCGCCGGTCGAGATCTACGAGCCGGGCTCCTGGGGGCCGGAGGCCACCGCCGCACTGCTTGCGCCGCAGCGCTGGCACACGCCGCGGGATCACCCCTAGGCGGGATACGAGCAGCCTGCTCGGGAACGGCTCCGCGCGCCCCGGGGGAGGCTGCCCCGGGCCGAGCGACCACCGGCAACGGCTCGGGCCTGAACGGAAAAGGGCCCCGTAAGGGGCCCTTTGCTTCCGAAGGACGTGCCACCAGCGAGACGTCGTTTCCCTGGCTCGTCGGTCCTTAAGCCTTAATCGGTGCCTGCTTCAGAAACACCACGGTCGCCGAAAAGTTGCACCCGTTGCATCGGCACTTGCAGCAGCGGACTTGAGGCAGCCGCGCACGAGCCTCGCCTGCCCGCGCCCCGCTGCTAGATTCACGTCCCCCGGGCGCTTAGCTCAGTTGGGAGAGCGCCAGCTCGACAAGCTGGAGGTCACTGGTTCGAGCCCAGTAGCGCCCATCGCCCCTTCTTTCCGGGTCCCAAGAAGCTCGTACCGGCGTGCTGGCTTCTAGATAACCGTGCGACGTTCGGGTTCAGGCGCTGCCGCGCTATCCGGTTGGCGTCGTCTAGGCTCGCGGCCTCGTGGTCGGGACCTATGCAGCCGTGCTGGTCATCGGCGGCGCCTCGCTGGCGATCGGTCAGGCGGCGATCGCGCTCTGCGGGGCGAGGGGCTGGTCGTGGCTGGCGCCGGCGGTCGGCCTGGCGCTGCTCTGCGCGGTTTGCTGGGGGACGGTGCGTCTGCCGGGACATGGGGCGATCTCCGCGACCGTCGTCCTGCTCCTGGTCATAGGCTCGGTCTCTTACCTCTGGGGCCGGACCGAGGATGGGGTGGAGGCCCTGCGCGCGGGCGCACCGGTCTCCCTGATTGCGCTTGCCGCAACCGTCCTTCCCTTCCTCGCCGAGGGTCACTTCGGCATCCTCGGCACCAGCTTCAACCCCGACATGTCGCAGCACCTGCTGGCGGCGGACCGGCTCGCCGACGGCCAAACCGCAGAGCTGCTCCGCCAGGGTTACCCCCTCGGCCCGCACGCAATCGTCGTCGTCCTCGCCGACAGCCTCGGCATCGGCCTGGTCCAGGGCTTCACCGGCCTGACGATCGCCGTCTCGGCCCTCGCCTCCCTGACCGCCCTGACCGCTTTCCGCGACCAGCCCGCCGCCCTGCGCATCCCCGCCGCCCTCGTAGTCGGCCTCACCTACATGGTCGCCTCCTACTACGCCCAAGGCTCCTTCAAGGAGACCATGCAGGCCCTCTTCTTCCTCGCCTTCGTCCTGGCCCTCCGCGAGGCGGCCGGCAACCCCGACTGGCGCCAGCTACCCCTCCGCCTCGTCCCAGCAGCTCTTGTAGCGGTGGGGTCCGTCTACACCTACAGCTTCCCGGGCTTGATCTGGCTCGTCGGAGCCGCCGCAATCTGGGGAACCATCGAGCTCGCCCTAGGTCGGCCTCGTCTATCTGCGGGTGGCGCAGATGCGGGGGGGCCGAGAACGGAGGCGAAGCCCCCGCCCGCAGGCCCCCCCGCAGCTGTGGCAGGCCCCGCAGCCTGGCGCTCTGTCCTCTGGGCGTCCCTCGTCTTCGCCGTCCTGATCGCCCCCGAGATAGGTCGAATGATCGACTTCCAGCAGTTCGAGACCTTCGACCCCAACGGCCCCGGCCTCGGCAACCTCTTCGGCCAGATCTCACCCTTCGAGGGCCTCGGCATCTGGCCCTCGGGCGACTTCCGCCTCAGTCCCGGCGACGGGGCCGTGCCGGCGTTCGGCTACTACGCCGGCGCCGCCTTCGCCTCGATCCTGCTCCTCTACGGGCTCGTCGTCTGCTGGCGGCGCCGAGAGACCGCGATCGTCGCCGGCCTTGCCGCTGCCGCCCTCGCCTACGCCGCGGCCCGGCTGGGCGGCACGCCCTATACGGCGGCCAAGGCGATCGAGATCGGCGCTCCGCTGGCGGCGCTTGCGATCGTGCTGCCGCTGCTGCGCCGCCCGGTCGCCTGGCTCTACCTGCCGGCGGCGGCCGGCTGCTCGCTGCTGGCGCTTGCCAACGCCCCGGTGGGGCCGAGCTCCTACTCGCCGGCCCTGACCGGCCTGCGAGACGACGTCGGCGCGGGTCCGACGCTGGTCCTCGCCTCACGACAGTTGCTCGAAGACGAACACGGGATGCCCTACATCGCCTGGGAGCTGCGCGGCGGTCGCGTCTGCATCGAAGCTGCCGAGGAAGCGGATCGCCGGCCGCCGCCTGGCACTCGCTTCGTCATCACCGAATTGGACGCCGGTCCCCCGCCGTTTGGCGACTTGCGCCCCTTCCTCATCGCCCCTCCGTATGCCCTCTGGGAGAGACCGGGCGTTCACGGCCGCAGCCCGTGCCCCCTCATCGCCGTTCGCCAAGCCCGCCAGGGCTCTCCCCGATAGGTGGACACTCGCGCAAGCTGACGCCGCTGATCGATTTGCCACCGTTTGCGTGGGTCAATCGATCAGTCGGGCCCCATGGTCGCTGAGTACGATGGCCGCATCGAGGCGGCCATCCAAAAGATCACGGTCAAGCTCCCGGACGGCACTCCGCTGGAGCTGAGCGACGGTGCCTCCGGGGCCGACGCCGCGGCGGCGATCGGGCCCGGCCTGGCCAAGGCGGCCCTCGCGATTCGCGTCGACGGGGAGCTGCGTGACCTTTCGGCGACGCTGCCGGATGGCGCCGGGATCGCGATCCTCACCGACCGCGACCCCGAGGCGCTGGAGCTGATCCGCCACGACGCCGCCCACGTGATGGCCGAGGCGGTGCAGGAGCTCTATCCCGGCACCAAGGTGACGATCGGGCCGGCGATCGAGAACGGCTTCTATTACGACTTCGACTTCCCCGCCGAGGTCAAGGTGACCGACGCCGACCTGGAGAAGATCGAGACGGCGATGCGCGCCCACATCGAGGCCGACGAGGCTTTCGAGCGCCGCGACGTCCCGGTCGCCGAGGCGATCGAGATCTTCGCGGCGCAGGGAGAGACCTACAAGGTCGAGCTGATCCGCGATCTGATCGAGAACGAAGGGGTCGAGGCCGTCTCGCTCTACCGCAACGGGCCCTTCGAGGACCTCTGCCGCGGTCCGCACGGCCCCTCGACCGGCCGGATCAAGGCGGTCAAGCTGAGCTCGCTGGCCGGCGCCTACTGGCGCGGCGACGAGAAGCGCCAGATGCTGACCCGGATCTACGGCACCGCCTTCTTCGCCAAGAAGGACCTCGAGCAGCACCTGGAGCGGATCGAGGAGGCGAAGAAGCGAGACCACCGCCGCATCGGTCCCCAGCTCGGCATCTTCATGCTGCGCGAGGAGGCGCCGGGGATGCCGTTCTGGCTGCCCAACGGGACGACCCTGCTGCGTCTGATCGAAGCAGAGGTGCAGGCCCAGCTGCGCAAGCGCGGCTACAGGGAGATCGCCACCCCGCAGGTGCTCGACGAGGAGCTCTGGCACCGCTCCGGCCACTGGGACAACTACCGCGACGAGATGTACTTCATGCAGTCCGACGAGAAGCGCCTGGCGCTGCGGCCGATGAACTGCCCCGGCGCCTGCCTCGTCTTCGACGCCGAGCGCCACTCCTACCGCGAGCTGCCGTTGCGCCTGGCCGAGTTCGGCCGCGTCTCTCGCAACGAGCGCGAGGGCGTCCTGCACGGGCTGCTGCGAGTGCGCGCCTTCACCCAGGACGACGCCCACGTCTACTGCAGCGAGGAGCAGATCGCCGACGAGGTCGCCGACATCTGCGCGGCGATCGACGAGCTGTACGGCCGCTTCGGCTTCGAGGACGTGCGGGTGGAGCTCTCGACCCGGCCGCAGAAGTCGATGGGCTCCGAGCAGCAGTGGGCGAAGGCCGAGGCGGCATTGACGGAGGCGCTGGATCGCCAGGACCGCGAGTACGAGCTCAACCCGGGCGACGGCGCCTTCTACGGGCCGAAGATCGACTTCCACGTCACCGACGCGCTCGGCCGCTCCTGGCAGTGCGGCACCTGCCAGCTCGACTTCCAGATGCCCGAGCGCTTCGACCTCAGCTACGTCGGCGCCGACGACGCGGCGCATCGCCCGGTGATGATCCACCGCGCCCTGCTCGGTTCGATGGAGCGCTTCGCCGGGATCCTGATCGAGCATTACGCCGGCCGCTTCCCGGTCTGGCTGGCGCCGGTGCAGGCGATCGTTCTGCCGGTCTCCGACCGCCACAACGAGTACGCCGGCCGGGTCCTCGCCGAGCTGCGCGAGGCCGGCGTGCGAGTCGAGGCCGACGACCGCTCGGAGTCGGTCGGCAAGAAGATCCGCGACGCCGAGCTCGGTCGCTACCCCTACATGCTCGTCGTCGGCGACCGTGAGGAGGAGGCGAGCGCGGTCGCGGTGCGCTCGCACGAGGACGGCGAGCTGGGCGCGATGGCCACCGCTGACTTCGCCGCGCGGGTGAGTGCCGAGAGCGCGCCCGCCTGAGCGCTCCTTGCCGATCGGCTTCCTCTGTCTATACTCCGGACACTTGATTGCAGGCACGCCAAACACCTCGCGCCGCTGAGCGTCCCGTGCCGGCCTTCCAACCTCTCGTCCGCTTGAAGCTCCACACCTCTCTTAGATAGTGCCGGTCCCGCGAAGGTTCGATCGGCGCCCACCAGAGCGCGACACGACCCGGATCAACGAGCGGATCCGCGTCCCCAAAGTCCGCCTGATCGGCGCCGACGGGGAGCAGCTCGGAGTCGTCGAGATCACCGAGGCGCTGAAACGCGCCCAGGACGCCGACCTCGACCTGGTCGAGGTGGCTCCCAACTCCAAGCCGCCGGTCACCCGCCTGCTCGACTACTCGAAGTACAAGTACGAGCAGGAGCAGAAGCAGAAGCAGGCTCGCAAGCACCAGCAGCAGGTCAACATCCGCGAGATCAAGCTGCGGCCGAAGATCGCCGACCACGACTACGAAACCAAGAAGGGTCACGTGGAGCGCTTCCTGCGCCACCAGGACAAGGTCAAGGTCACGATCATGTTCCGCGGTCGCGAGCAGGCCCACCCCGAGCGGGGGCGGGCGCTGCTGCAGCGCCTCTTCGAGGACCTCGACGGCCTCGCCGTGATCGAGTCCCAGCCGCTGCAGGAAGGGCGCAACATGAGCATGCTGCTGGCGCCTGGCAAAGAGGCCGCGAAGCCCGATGACGAGGCCAAGCCGGTTGAGGACGAGGCGAAGCCGGCCGAGGATGCGACGCCGGCTGAGGGCTCCTCCGGGGACGACGCCGCTGCCGCCTGAGGGCCGGTCTCCGCAAGGCCCTCGCTTCAGCGCCGGGGACTTCCCCTAGACGACCGCCACCAACGCTCGCACCACCTCCGGGTCGAACTGTGTCCCCAGACATGCATGCAGCTCGGCAATCGCCGCCTCGGCCGGCATCGCCTTGCGATATGAACGCGTCGTGGTCATCGCGCTGAAGGCGTCGCAGCAGGTGACGATGCGGGCCTCGATCGGGATCTGCTCGCCCGCCAGGCCGTCCGGATAGCCGCTGCCGTCGTAGTGCTCGTGAGAGGAGCGGACGATGCGGCCGACCTCGCCGAGCACGCCGCCGACCCGGTTGAGCATCGTCTCGCCTTCGATCGTGTGGCGACGCATGATCTCCCACTCCTCTTCGTCGAGCGCTCCGGGCTTGTCGATGATCTCCTGGGGAACGGCGATCTTGCCGACATCGTGCAGCAGGGCCGCGAACTCCACGTTGCGGCGCTGCGCGAACCCCAGCCCGAGTCTGTCGCTGACCGCGAGCGAGAGCTCGACCACGTCGCGGCTATGGCTGCCGGTGTAGGCGTGGTCGGCCTCGACCACGTCGCCGAGCAGCAGTGCAGTTCCCTGGTACGCGGTGCTCAGCTCGAGCGCCTGTTCGATCCGCCTCTCCCGCTCGCGCGAGAGCACGGCGAGAACGGAGGCGAGCGGGATGGCGAGCAGACAGACGGCGGGTCCAAGCTCAATCGCCGCGTAGGCGACGAGCAGGCCGATTGGCGCCAGGGCGGCATCCAGCGCGTAGACCGGAGCGAGCAGGCGCAGGTTCTCGCGCGGTGAGGAGCCGTCGATCAGGTGCGCGCGCAGCGTTGTCGCGGCAAAGTCGAACCCGAACTGGGCGAGGAGCGCGAAGGCGTAGATCGGCCACTCCGACCAGGCGAAGACCTGGGCGCCGGCGACGATCAGCACCGCCGCCGGCCCGATGGCGTGCCAGCAGTCGCCGAAGACGTGGAAGACGCGGTAGATGCTCGTGCGACCCGTGCTGTAGTCGACGATCCGTCCCAGCGCCCAGCAGGCGCTGACGATCAGGGGCACGGCGGGGGTGGGGAGGAGGAAGAGCATCGGCACGAGCACCAGCTCGGTCGGCACCGTGTAGCCGTCGGCGATGTCGAACTGGGCCTGGCAGGCGATGAAGTAGGCGACGGCGACGATCGCCAGCGTGGCCAGGTCGACCCCGCGCACCGAGGGGACCAGCACGGCCATCGCGGTCGCGGTGAGCAGGAAGCCGAGCGCGGTGCCCACCTCGACCAGGCGCTCGCGGCCGTGTGCCGGCAGGGCGGCGCGGGCCCTGCCCTGGGCGAACAGCTGCTCGAGCTCGCGCGTATTGGTAGTGGTGGCCATGTGTCTTGCAGCCGCTCTAGCCACTGCCTGTCCCCTATCGGCCTATACGCAAAAGCGGTTGAAGCTTGCACGCTGCCTGTGCCTGACCTACCTGAAAAACGTGCAGGCGTCGTGGACATCTGTTTGAAATTGTTTGATTTCCAGCGACTTTGGGCGATGGTCCTCGCCACACATAAGTCAGCTGAATAAGGGCAAACCTGTCGCGAGGCGGGGGCGCAAAGTCAGAGGTCTCGTGTCTCGGCACGAGATGGCTCAACTGCCAGCTTGGTTGAACGACCAGGCTGTTTGGCCTGCGACGAGGAGGTTTTGCCCGAATGAAGCTCAGCTCGATCTTTCCCCATGGTGCCGGCGTGAGGCTCACGGCTCTCGGTGCCATCTCCCTGATGGCGATCCTGCTTGCCGCCGGTTCCGCCAAGGCGTGCTCGTACTCCGGCGCCGAGCAGGTGTTCAAGCCATGGGGCGACAGTCGCAACTACGTGCTCGGTCCCGACGGTGGCTTCGAGGCCGGCGCGCAGGGCTGGTCGCTGAGCGGTGGCGCAAGCGCGGTCGGCGGCAACGAGAGCTACTACCTCAACGCGGGCACCGATTCTCAATCCCTCTATCTGCCCGGCGGCAGCTCGGCCGTCAGCCCGGCGGTCTGCATGTCGCTCGACACGCCGGTCTTCCGCATGTTCGCCCGCAATACGGGGGACCCGTCCTCGCGTCTGCGGGTCGAAGCGACCTACAAGTTGCTCGGCTTGCTGCGGACGAAGACGGTGAGCACGATCGCCGCGGGTTCCGACTGGGCGCCGACCCAGCAGATGTCGACCGTCCTCACCCTCTCGACGATCGTTGGCACGCTGATCCCGAGCGCGATTCAGATCAGGATCACGGCGCTCGACAGCAAGGGCCAGTGGCAGGTCGATGACCTCTACATCGACCCCTTTGCGCGACGCTGAGGCCCTGAGCTGAGCCTCTAGCCCGCGACGATCTCGGCGATCCGCCTCGCCGCGTGGCCATCCCAGAGGGCCGGGGGGGTGGGGGAACCCTCCGGCCGATGGGTGAGAGCCGAGGGAATCGTCGCGATCGCGGCTGGGTCTAGGCCGAGCAGGGCGTTGGTGCCGGCGGTGATCGTGATCGGGCGCTCGGTGTTGTCGCGCAGGGTGAAGCAGGGGATGCCGAGGTAGGTGGTCTCCTCCTGGATGCCGCCGGAGTCAGTCAGCACGGCGCGGGCGTCGGCGAGCAGGGAGAGGAAGTCGAGGTAGCCGAGCGGCTCGCAGAGCAGCAGGCCGGGGTGCTCGGACTCGATCTCCTCCATCATCGCTCGCGTGCGGGGGTGAACCGGGAAGACGACCGGCATCTCGCTCGCCAGCGCCGCCAGCTGCTCGACGGTCTGCACCAGCAACGGCCCGTCGACGAGGGCAGGGCGGTGCAGGGTGACGAGGACGAAGCCGCCGGGCGCGACGCCGAGCTTGCTCGCCGCCTCGGCGTCGCGAAAGCGCTGCTCGAGCGCCACGAGGGTGTCGATCATCGTGTTGCCGACGAGGTGAATCCGCTCGGCGGGGATGCCCTCCGCGTGCAGGTTGTCGCCGGCCTCGGGGCTGTGGATGAAGAGCTGGTCGGAGAGCTGGTCGGTGACGGTCCGGTTGAGCTCCTCGGGCATCGTGCGGTCGAAGCTGCGCAGGCCCGCCTCGATGTGGGCGACCGGGATCTGCATCTTCGCCGCGGTCAGCGCTGCCGCAACGGTCGAGTTGACATCGCCGGGGACGATCACCAGGTCGGGCCGCTCCTCGGCCAGGACCGGCTCCAGCCGCTCCATCACGCGGGCGGTCTGCTGAGCATGACTGCCCGAGCCGACCTCGAGCATGTGGTCGGGAGCGGGTACGCCGAGCTCCTCGAGGAAGACCTCCGACATCAGCCGGTCGTAGTGCTGACCGGTGTGGACGATCGCGTGCCGGCCCGCCGGGACCCGGGCGCGCAGGGCGGCGATCACCGGGGCGGTCTTGACGAAGTTAGGCCGGGTTCCGACCACGTAGACGATGCGCATGCGGCGCCACAGTACCCGCGCTGTCCGTCAGACCCCGTCTGTCAGACAATGTCGCTCGCAAGCCCGCGCCGGCCCCGTCTGCTTCAATAGGCGACCCCGTGCCCAAGATGAAGACACACTCCGGCGCAAAGAAGCGCTTCCGCAAGACCGCCACCGGCAAGCTGCGTGGGCGGCGGGCTTACTCGAGCCACATCCTCGAGAAGAAGTCGCCGAAGCGCAAGCGGCGGATGGCGCGGCCGGTCGAGATCGCCCCGTCTGACACGAAGACGGTGCGGCACCTGCTTGGGGGCGGCAAGTGAGCCGGGTCAAGCGGTCCGTCCACGCGCGCAAGAAGCGCCGCAAGGTGCTGAAGGAAGCCAAGGGCTACTTCGGCCGCAAGCATTCCTCCTACCGCTTCGCCAAAGAGCAGGTGCAGCGCTCCGGGATGTACGCGTACAGGGACCGGCGCAACCGCAAGCGCGAGTTCCGCCGCCTCTGGATCACCCGCATCAACGCCGCCGCGCGGCTGGAGGGCATGAGCTACTCCGAGCTCATCCACGGCCTCGGCAAGGCCGAAGTCGAGGTGAACCGCAAGATGCTCGCCGAGATCGCGGTCAACGACCGCGAGGCCTTCCGCCGATTCGTGGAGCTAGCCCGGGAGGGTGCGGCCGCCTAGTCGCAGCCATTCACTCCACTTTCCCGGGCGGGCCGTCTTTACGGCCCGCTTTTTCGTTCCAGGAGAAGAAACGCACGACCAGAAAGTCCATTCGAGGCAACCGCACGACAACCGATTCGATGATCGAGAGCCCCCACAACGAGAAGCTGAAGCTGGTCCGCAAGCTGCGCGAGCGCAAGCAGCGCGAGCGCGAGCGGGCCTTCGTCAGCGAGGGCGAGGACCTGGTCGAGGCCGGCCTTGCCGCCGGCGCCGAGCCGCGCTTCGTGCTCGTCGCCGCCGGCAGCGGTCTCGACGGCGAGGAGGTCGACCCCGAGCTGCTGGCGAGGGTCTCCGGCCTCGGCTCGGGCACGCGGGCGCTTGCCGTCTGGCCGCAGCGCTGGGCCGAGCCGGGCGGCCCGGCCTGCCTGTACCTGCATGGCGTCGGCGATCCCGGCAACGTCGGCACGATCGTTCGCACCGCCCACGCGCTGCTGGCCGGCACGGTTGTGCTCGGCCCCGGGTGCGCCGATCCCTTCTCGCCGAAGGCGGTGAGGGCGAGCATGGGCTCGATCTTCGGCCAGCCGGTGGCACGGGGCGCGGTGGGGGAGACGCCCCGCCCGCGCGCCGCCCTGGTCGCCCACGGCGGCGCCGGTCTCGCCGGCCTCGACGGAGCGGCGACGCTCTGCCTCGGGGCCGAGCGGGAGGGACTGCCGGACGCGGTTCTCGCCGCCTGCGACGCGCGGGTCACGATCGCGCTCCAGTCGGGCGGGGCCGAGTCGCTCAACGTCGCCGCTGTGGCCGCAATTTGCTGTGAGCGCGTAGCGAGCGCCGCGTCCATATCTGATTCCTCGCAAGCGAGCGGAGGCGAAACATGTGCGTGAAGCGGATATCGTCGCTCGCCATGCCGGAGGCCGCTGAAGATGCCTGAGGGACTCGATCGGGTCGCAGAGATCAGGAGCGAGGCCGCGGCGGCAATCGAAGCCGCGCCCGGTACTGCGGAGCTGGAGGAGCTGCGGGTCCGCTACCTCGGCCGCAAGGCGGAGCTGACGGCGATCCTGCGCGGGATCGCCGAGCTGCCCGCCGAGGAGCGGGGCAGGGTCGGTTCCGGCGCGAATCAGGCCCGCAAGCAGCTCGAGGCGCTGATCGAGGCCCGCAGCGAGTCGCTGGGCGCCGGCGAGCTGGAATCGCGGCTGGCCGAGGACCGGATCGACGTCACCCTGCCGGGCGCCCCTGCCCGGCCGGTGGGCCACACCCATCTGATCACCCGCACCACCCGCCAGATCGAGGACGTGATGGTCGGGCTCGGCTACCGGGTGATGGAGGGCCCCGAGGTCGAGCACGACTACTACAACTTCACCGCTCTGAACCACCCGCCGGGCCACCCGGCGCGGATGCTCCAGGACACCTTCTACGTCCAGTCCGATCCCGAGGTGCTGCTGCGCACGCACACCTCGCCGGTGCAGGTGCGCAGCATGGAGTCCCAGCCGCCGCCGATCTTCATGATCGCCCCGGGCAAGGTCTACCGGCGCGACTCCGACGCCACCCACAGCCCGATGTTCCACCAGGTCGAGGGCCTGGCGATCGCCGAGGGGATCACGCTCGCCGACCTGCAGGGCACGCTGGAGGAGATGCTGAGCTCGATCTTCGGCGCCGGGCGCGAGGCGCGCATGCGGCCGCACTTCTTCCCCTTCACCGAGCCCAGCGTCGAGTTCGACGTCTCCTGCTTCCAGTGCGAGGGCAGCGGCGCGCTCGCCGACGGCGCTCGCTGCAACCTCTGCAAGGGGATCGGCTGGATCGAGGTGGGCGGCGCCGGCATGGTCGATCCCAGCGTGCTCGGCTTCGTCGAGGCCAAGGGCTACGACCCCGAGCGGGTGCAGGGCTTCGCCTTCGGCATGGGGGTGGAGCGGATCGCGATGCTGCGCCACGGCGTGCCCGATCTGCGGCGCTTCTTCGACAACGACGTGCGGGTCCTGGAGCAGTTCTCGTGAGGGTCCCGTACTCATGGCTGCGCGAGTACTGCGACCCCGGTGTCGACCCCGGCCGGCTCGCCGAGCGGCTGGCGATGACCGGCACCGAGGTCGAGCGGGTCGGCGTCGTCGGGCCGTCCTCGGCCAAGGGCTTCGTCGTCGGCAGGGTGCTGAGCGCCGAGCCCCACCCCAACGCCGACCGGCTGCGCGTCTGCACGGTCGACACCGGCGACGGCGAGCGCACGATCGTCTGCGGCGCCCCCAACGTGGCGGCGGGGCAGACCGTGCCGGTCGCGCTGCCGGGCGCGACCCTGCCCGGCGGCCACGAGATCGGCAAGGCGAAGCTGCGCGGGGTCGAGTCGATGGGAATGATCTGTGCTTCCTCCGAGCTCGAGCTGGGGGAGGGCCCCCCGGGGATCCTCGTGCTGGAGGACGACCAGCTCGTGCCGGGGACGCCGCTTGCCGAGGTGCTGCCGATCGCCGAGGCGGTGCTCGAGCTCGAGGTGACGCCCAACCGGGTCGACTGCTTCGGCGTCTTCGGGGTCGCCCGTGAGGTGCACGCGATCAGCGCCGCGCCGCTTGCCGCCGAGCCGTGGGCCGAGGATGCTGCGGCGGAAGGCGAGGGCGATGTGACCGACTATGCCTCGGTCGCGGTCGAGGTCCCCGACCTCTGTCCGCGCTTCACCGCGCGCGCCTTCACAGACGTGACGATCGCGCCCTCTCCCGCCTGGCTGCAGGCGCGGCTGACCGCGGCGGGCCAGCGGCCGATCAACAACGTCGTCGACATCACCAACTACGTGATGCTGCTCACCGCCCAACCGCTGCACGCTTTCGACCTCGACAAGGTTCCGGACGGGGCGCTGACGGTCCGGGCCGCGGCGGAGGGGGAGAAGATGACGACGCTCGACGGCGTCGAGCGCACCTTCGACGCCGAGACGGTCTTGGTCTGCGACGAGAACGGCCCCTCCGGCATCGCCGGGATCATGGGCGGGCAGGTCTCCGAGGTATCCGATGAGACGACCCGCGTCCTGCTCGAGGTGGCCAACTGGAGCGGCACCAACATCCTGCGCAGCTCGCGGCTGCTCTCGCTGCGCTCGGAGGCCTCCTCGCGCTTCGAGAAGCAGCTCCATCCCGAGCTCTGCATGCGAGCACAGCGGATTGCCTCGCGGCTGATGGTCGAGCTCTGCGGCGCCAAGCTGGTGCCGGGCACGATCGACGTTGCCGCCGAGATCCCCGCGATGCCGACGATCCGTCTGCGCGGCGAGCGGGTCGAGGGCCTGCTCGGCATGGCGATCGAGCAGACCGACCAGGTCGCATACCTGGAGCGGCTCGGCTTCGGCGTCGAGGTCAGCGGTGCCGACCTCGAGGTGACGGTGCCGCCGGACCGCCACTACGACGTCACCCGCGAGGTCGACCTGATCGAGGAGGTCGGCCGCGTCCACGGCCTCGACGAGCACCTGCCGAGCACGCTGCCGGCGGTCTCGGGGCGCGTCGGCGGGCTGACGCGCGAGCAGCACCTGCGCCGCCGCGCCGAGGACACGATGAGGGATCTCGGCTTCGACGAGATCGTCGGCTGGAGCTTCACCGATCCGGGTGAGTCGGGACGGTTGCGGATGTCCGGCGATGAACAGCTCGTCATTTCGAACCCCCTTTCCGAAGACCAATCGGTGATGCGGACCATGCTGCTCGGCTCGCTGCTCGATGTCGCCCGGCGCAACCTCGCCCGAGGCACCGAGCGCGTCTCGCTCTTCGAGTCGGGCCGCGTTTACCTGCCCTATCCGACGGAGGTCGACGGCGAGCTCGGTGCTCTGGCCGGCAATTTCGCCGGAGTGCGGCCCGCGCCCGACTATGAGCTGCATCGGATCGGTTGCCTTGTCTCTGGTCCCTCGCCGCGATCTTGGCGGGGCGATGAGAGCGGTGGCGACTTCTTCGCCCTCAAGGGGGCGTTGGAAGCGCTCGCCGGCCAACTCGGCACGACCCTTTCCTTCACGACGACGACGGAGCCGTTTCTGCACCCCGGTCGCGCGGCGAGCCTCTTCGTCGGCGATGTCCCCTCGGGCTGGATCGGCGAGCTGCACCCGCTCGTCTGCCGGGAGTGGGACTTCGAGGCCGCTGTCGCCTTCGAAATCGCCCTGGCGCCGCTGGTGGCGATCGCGAGCACCGGCGAAGAGACCTATGAGGACGTCACAACCTTCCCGGCGGTCTACCAGGACCTCGCGGTGGTCCTGCCGAGCGAGGTGCCGGTGGAGCACCTGCGCCTCGCCGTGCTGGCAGCCGGCCGCGGGCTGTTGCGCGCCGCTGACGTCTTCGACCTCTACGAGGGCGAGCAGGTGGAGGAGGGGTACAAGAGCGTTGCCCTGCGACTCGAGTTCCGAGCGGCTGACCGTACCCTGACCGACGAAGAGGTTGCCGCGCAGCGGACGCTGATCGATGCCACGCTGGAGAAGATCGGGGGGACGCTGCGTGGCTAGCGCGCTCGAGCAGCGGATTGAGGGGGACCCGGCGGCCCGGGTGCTGGTCGCAGGCGCCTCCGGCTTCACCGGGGCGCTGGCGGCGCAGATCGTCTGGCGCCACCCGAAGCTGGAGCTGGTCGCGATTACCTCGCGCAGCGACGCCGGCAAGCGGCTCGACAGCCTCTACCCGCGCTACCGCGTGCCGCTCGAGCTGACCGAGCTCGACCTCGACGAGATCGAGGAGGTCGACGCGGCGATCGTCGCCTACCCGCACGGCGCCTCGGCGCCCGCGGTCGCCGCGCTGCGCGGGCTGGGCGCCCTGGTCGTCGACCTCTCCGCCGACTTCCGCCTGCGCGATCTGCCCACCTATGAGCGCTGGTACGGCGAGCACGGCGCGCCGGAGCTGCTCGAGGGCGCCGTCTACGGCCTCACCGAGCTCTACCGCGAGCAGCTGCGCGAGGCCGAGCTGGTCGCCACGCCGGGCTGCTACCCGACCGCCGGCGTTCTCGCCCTGGCGCCGCTGGCCGAGCGCGGCCTGCTCAGCGACGTCGTGATCGACGCCATGCAGGGCGTCTCCGGCGCCGGACGGGGCGGCGGCGACGCGATGCACTACGCAGCGATGGACGAGAACGCCTTCGCCTACAAGACCGAGGGTCACCGGCACCGGCCCGAGATAGAGCAGGAGCTGGCGGCGCTGGGCAGCCCGGCGCCGGTCACCTTCGTGCCGCACCTGCTGCCGCTCGACCAGGGAGAGCTGACCAGCTGTTACGCACAGACGAGCGAGCCGGTCTCCAAGGACGAGGTCCAGGCGCTCTACCGCGAGCGTTACGAGGGTGAGCCGTTCGTCCACGTCGTCGACGGCCCGCCCGGGCTGCGCGACGTGCGCGATACCAACGAGTGTCACGTCTACGTCACCGTCGAGGAGCGCGGCCGGGTGCTGGCCTTCTCGGCGCTCGACAACCTCTGGAAGGGCGCCTCCGGGCAGGGTGTGCAGAACCTCAACCTGATGCTGGGCCTCGACGAGACCGAGGGCCTGCTGTGACCCCGGCGGCGGACGCGAAGCAGGGCATGCCGGGCGACAACTTCTTCAGGTCCCGCTGGGTCGAGCCTCCCGCCGGTGTGGAGGAGCTCGATCCCGCTCGGCTGCCGCCAGGCTTCCGTGCCGGCGCTGCTCACTGCGGGCTCAAGGGCGGCGGCAAGACCGACGTGGCCCTGCTCGCCTGCGAGGCCGAGCAGGTCAGCTCGGCGATCCTGCTGACCCGGAACGCCTCGGCGGCCGCACCCGTCCGGGTTTGCCGCGAGCGCTGCGATCGCGGCTCGATCCGCGCCGTCGTCGTCAACGCCGGCAACGCCAACGCCGAGACCGGCGAGCAGGGCTACGCCGACGCGATCGCGATGTGCGATGCCGCGGCGCGGCATCTGGAGCTGCCGCCGCGGGCGGTTGCGGTCGCCGAGACCGGCGTGATCGGCGTGCCCCTGCCGGTCGAGCAGGTGCTCGGCGGGATCGGCGATGCCGCCGGCAGTCTCTCGCCGGCCGGCGGAGTCGCCTTTTCCGACGCGATCCTCACCACCGACCGCTGGCCGAAGCGCTGCACCGTGCGCGCCGGCGGCGTCACGCTCTCCGCCCAGGCGAAGGGGGGCGGCATGATCCAGCCGAACATGGCGACGATGCTCTGCTTCGTGCAGACCGATGCCGTCGTCGAGGACCCGGAGGCGGCCCTGCGCCGCGCCTGCGACGCCTCCTTCGAGCGGATCACCGTCGACGGGCAGATGAGCACCAACGACACCCTGCTCCTGCAGGCGACCGGGGAGTCCGGGGAAGCGCTTCCGCAGGGCCTGCTCGATGCGGTGCTCCTGCAGCTGGCGCTCGAGGTCGTCGCCGACGGCGAGGGCTCGACCCGGGTCGGTCGCATCCAGGTCGACGGCGCCGCCTCAGCGGCCGAGGCCGAGCGGGTCGCCCGCGCGATCGCCAACTCACCGCTGGTCAAGACGGCGCTCTTCGGCCGTGACCAGAACTGGGGCAGGATTGCCCAGGCCGCCGGCATGGCTCTGGCCGGCGAGGATCTGGAGGAGATCGGCGGCGAGGCGATCGACAACGCCGAGCTTGCCGCCGATGTCGCCGAGGCCGAGATCGGGCTGCGCCTCGACCGCGGCGAGCACAGCGCCCACGCCTGGTTCTCCGACCTCGGCTATGAGTACGTGCGGATCAACGCGGAGTACACAACGTGAGGAGAGCCCGGTGAGCGCCAACGTCGAGACACTGCTCGAGGCCCTGCCCTACATCAGGGAGTTCCACGGTCGCACGGTCGTGATCAAGTACGGCGGTGCGGCGATGCGCGAGGAGGCTCTGCGCGAGGACTTCGCCACCGATGTCGTCCTGCTCAAGTACGTCGGCCTCAATCCCGTCGTCGTCCACGGCGGTGGGCCGGAGATCACCCGCTACATGGAGCGGCTCGGGCTCGAGGTGCGCTTCCACGAGGGTCTGCGCGTCTCCGACGCGGAGACGGTCGAGGTGGCGCGGATGGTCCTGGTCGGCAAGCTCAACTCCGAAATCGTCCAGCGGCTCAACGCGCATGGCCAGCCGGCGGTCGGCCTCTCCGGCGAGGACGGCGGTCTCTTCCAGGTCTCGCCGGTCGCCAACGCGGACGAGGTCGGCTTCGTCGGCGCCGTCGAGCACGTCGACGTCGACGTGCTCAACCACATCGCGGCCGATTACATCCCCGTGATCGCATCGACGGCAACCGACGGCGAAGGCAACCCCCACAACGTCAACGCCGACGAAGTCGCCGGCAAGGTCGCCGCCGCCCTGGGCGCCACCAAGGTGATCTTCCTCACCGACGTCGAGGGCTGGCTGGCCAGCCCCGACGATCACGGCTCGCTGATCTCGCACGCGACGATGCTCGAGGTCGAGCAGAAGCTCCCCGAGGTCGACGGCGGCATGCGTCCCAAGCTGCAGGCCTGCGTCGACGCGATCCAGGGTGGCACCAAGTCCGCCCACATCATCGATGGGCGCCAGCCGCACAGCCTGCTGCTGGAGCTCTTCACCAACGCCGGCATCGGCACGATGGTGACGCCGTGAATCTGACTGACCTGCGGGCGCTCGAGCAGCGCTACCTGATGCAGACCTACAGGCGGGCGCCGGTCGAGTTCGTGCGCGGCGAGGGCGCGCTGCTCTGGGACGCCGAGGGCAAGGAGTACCTCGACTTCCTCGGCGGCATCTCGGTCTGCTCGGTCGGCCACTGCAACCCGGCGGTGGTCGAGGCCGTGCAAGAGCAGGCCGGCCGCCTGATGCACACCTCCAACCTCTTCTACACCGAGCCGATGGTGCGCCTCGCCGAGCGCCTCGCCGAGTCGAGCCTGGGCGGGCGCGTCTTCTTCTCCAACTCGGGCACCGAGGCGAACGAGTGCGCGATCAAGATCGCCCGCAAGCACGCCCACCGACGCGGCATCGCGGCGCCCGAGATCGTCAGCTTCGAGCGCGACTTCCACGGTCGCACCTACGGATCGCTCGCCGCCACGCCAGGGCTTGCAGTCAATCCAGGCCTGGGGCCGATGCTGCCCGGTTTCCGCTCTGTTCCCTTCGACGACGCGACGGCGCTGCGGGCGGCGGTGGGGGAGAGCACGGCCGCCGTGTTGATCGAGCCGATCCAGGGCGAGGCCGGGATCTACCCGTTGGGCGAGGAGGCGCTGCTGGCCGCCCGTCGAGCTTGCGAGGAGAGCGGTGCCCTGCTGATCTTCGACGAGATCCAGACCGGGATCGGCCGCACCGGCTCGCTCTGGGCCTACCAGCAGACCCCGGTGCGTCCCGACGTCTTGACCAGCGCCAAGGCGCTCGGCGGCGGCATGCCGATCGGCGCCTGCGTCACCTCGCCGGAGGCCGGCGAGGTGCTGGAGCCCGGCGACCACGGCTCGACCTTCGCCGGCGGCCTGCTCGCCAGCACCGCCGCCCTCGCCGTGCTCGAGATCGTCGATGACCCGGTGCTGCTGCGCCGCGTGCGCGAGGTCGGTGGCCGGCTGCGCGACTCCCTGCGCGAGCTCGACGGGGTCAAGCAGGTTCGCGGCCGCGGCCTGATGCTGGGTGTCGGCCTGGGCGATGACATCGACGCCGCCGCGATCGGCTCCGACCTGCTCGAGCGGGGCCTGATCGTCAACGTCCCCGAGCCCGGAACGCTGCGCCTGCTGCCGCCGCTGACGGTCGATTCGGACCAGATCGAGCGCGCCGTCGCCACGATCGAGGCCGCGCTCCTAAGCTACGCGGCGCAATGAGTGCGGAGCGAGCAAACGTCCATGTCTGGTTCTTCGTGCCGCGAGCGAAGCGCGAGGCTGTGAGATGAGCTCGCGCAAGCGCCCACCGGAGCCCCGCGCGCTGACCGGCGGCACGGCCGAGCGCCTCGCCGCGATCGTCGAGGCCGCCGAGCAGGCCGCCGCCCAGGTGATCGACGACGCCGAGGAGCAGGCGCGGCGACAGCTCTCCGAAGCCGGCGCCCGCGCCGACCGGATCGTCGCCGAACGACTGCGTGCCCTTGCCGACGAGCTCGATCCCCCTGCCGCGTCGCGGCAGCGCGGGCCGCACCTGAAGCCGGTCGCCGCGGCGCCGGACCCGGAGCCACCCGTCGGCCCGCGCTCGGGGTCCGCCGGCGCCCGCCTGCTGGCGACCCAGATGGCGGTCTCGGGCAGCAGCAGGGAGGAGATCGCCGAGCGACTGCGCGACGGCTTTGAGATCGAGGACGCCGGCGAGATCCTCGACGCGATACTCGGACCGGAGGAGTAGACCCATGCACGAGGACCCGACCCGGATGATGCGCCGGCCCGACGGCGACGACCACCGCTCCCGCGGCAACGCGCGCCTGCTGATCGCGGGCCTGATCGCCGTGATCGTCGGCCTGATCGTCGCCGTCGTGGTGATCGCCGGCAGCGGCGACGATGGCAGCTCGACCTCGACGGTGACGACGGTTCCGAGCGAAACGAGCTCGGCGACCGAGACGACGAGCACCGACCCGACCACGGAGACCACGACTACGGTCCCGACCGAGACGACCACCTCGGAAACGACCACGACGCCGGAAGAAACGACGACCACGACGACGCCGCCCGAAGAAGAAAACGGCAGCGGCGGCATCGGCGCCCCCTAGTGACCCCGGACTCGCCGGCAGAGGCTCGCACCGCCTCCTACGAGGCCGACCCCGCCGCGGTGCGGCGGGTGCTGCTGCTCTACTCGGGCGGGCTCGACACCAGCGTGATGCTGAAATGGATCCAGGACTCCTACGAGGCCGAGGTCGTCTGCCTCACCGTCAACCTCGGCCAGCCCGGCGAGGACTACACGGTGATCGAGGACAAGGCACGGCGCCTCGGCGCGCTCGAGTGCCACGTCGTCGACGCCCGCGAGGAGTTCAGCGCCGACTACGTGCTGCCCGCGATCAAGGCCAACGCCCTCTACGGCGGCGGCTACCCGCTCTTCACCGCGCTGGGCCGGCCGCTGATCGCCAAGCTGGCGGTCGAGCACGCGCGCCGGAGCGGCTGCGACACGATCGCCCATGGCTGCACCGGCAAGGGCAACGACCAGGTGCGGATCGAGGCGACGGTGGCGACGCTGGCGCCGGAGCTGAAGACGATCGCCCCGGTGCGCTCCTGGCAGATGGGCCGCGAGGAGGAGATCGCCTACGCGCGCGAGCACGGCATCCCGGTCAAGGGCGGCACCGAGGTGGCGCCCTACTCGATCGACGACAACCTCTGGGGCCGCTCCTCGGAGGGGCGCTGGATCGAGGACCTCGACCACGCTCCCGAGGACGACGTCTTCCAGCTGGTCACCCGTCCCGAGGAGGCGCCGGACGAGGCCGAGCTGGTGACGGTCGAGTTCGAGGCCGGCGTTCCCGTCGCTCTCGACGGCGAGCGGCTGGCGCCGGTCGAGCTGCTCGAACGGGTCGCCGAGATCGGCTGCCGCCACGGCGTCGGCATCGTCGACCACATCGAGGACCGCATCGTCGGCCTCAAGGTCCGGGACATCTACGAGGTGCCGGCGGCGGCGATCCTGCTCACCGCCCACCAGGAGCTGGAGAAGCTGGTCGGCACGATCCACCAGAACCAGTTCAAGCCCGAGCTCGACCGCAAGTGGGCCTACCTCGTCTACGCCGGCCTCTGGTGGGAGCCGCTGCGCACCGATCTCGATGCCTACATGGAGGCCGTCAACGCCCAGGTGACGGGCACGATCGGGCTGAAGCTCTTCAAGGGCAGCGTGCGCGTGGTGACGCGCTCCTCGCCCAACGCCGTCTACGACGCCGACCTCGCCTCCTTCGCCCAGTCCGGCGGCCTCTTCTCGCAGGCCGCTTCAGCCGGCTTCATCGAGCTCTGGTCGCTGCAATCGCGCATGGCGCATCGAATCCGCCGGCGCGGGGAAGGGGAGTAGCGATGGCCTACGACAAGCTCGGCAAGGCGGCGCTCCGCTTCGCCGTCAAGTACGTGCGCCGCCGTTACCGGCGCCAGATCCGCATCGGCGCCGGGATCGCGGCGCTTGCACTGGCGATTGCGGCCTATGCCGCGACGCGCAACGTGCCTGAGGGCTAGCGTAGCCTCGACCCCTTCGTGGCGGGATCGCTCGCGACAAAGGCGGGAGGCCGCGGGCTTCTCGCCGTCCTCCTCTGTGCACTGCTGGCGCCGCCCGCGCTCGCGGCTGCGCCTGCCGTGGCAGCGGACATCTCGGCCCTGCAGCAGAAGCTCGCCGCCGGCCGCGACGAAGCCGGCTCGCTGGCCGGTCGGCTGCAGGCGGCGCAGGGCGAACTGGCTGCCGCCGAAGAACAGGCAGCGGCGGCCAGCGCTCGCGAGGAGAAGCTCACCGACCTGCTTGCCACCGGCGAGGAGAAGGCCGCGCGCCTGGCCGGCCAAGTGCGCGAGACCCGGCGCCGGCTGGCGGCGGAGAAGCGGCGCCTGCGGCGCGCCCGCGGAGCCCTCGCCAAACGCCTCGTCGCGATCTACGAGAGCGGCTCGCCCAGCACGGCGAGCGTGATCCTCGCCTCCGACAGCATGGACGAGCTGGCGACGCGGACCGAATACCTCGAGCGGATCGAGCAATCCGACACCGATCTGGCCCGCCGGGTGGCCCAGGTCCGGCGCACCGTGGCGGCTGCGCTCGATCGCGTCGCGGCGCTGAAGGCCCGTGTCGACTCCTACAACGAACGTCTCGCCGCCGCCCGCTCCGAAGTCGCCGGGGTGCGCGAAGAGGCCGAGGCGGCCGCCGCCCACCTGGATTCGGTGGCCGCGGCACGCTCCGCCGCGCTGGCCAGTCTGAAGAGCAAGATCAGCGGCTGGGTGAGCGACATCGAGGCGGCCGAAGCGGCGAGCCGGGCGGAAGCCGAAAGCGAAGTGGAACGCTGGCTCGGCGGCCCCTACTCGATCCCCGCCTACATCGTGATGTGCGAGTCCGGCGGCAACTACAGCGCCCTCAACCCGTCCAGCGGCGCCGGCGGCGCCTACCAAATCCTCCCCTCCACCTGGCAGCTCTACGGCGGCAAGGGCGAGCCACAGAATGCCCCCAAGGCTGAACAGGACCGAATCGCCGCCGAAATCTGGGCAGATTCGGGCTCTAGTGCCTGGGTCTGCGGCTGAGCGACGATCCCGGGAGGGTTGGAGCGTCTTGTGCTTTTTCGGCAATTCCTTGCGGCGCCAGCGACGACCTCTACACCGGAAAAGTTAAGCGGAACCCCTCCGGGGATCCTCGCCCGCCGAATAGACACGGAAGTAGCGCGAAAGACTCCCAAATCGGGGTCTTGACATCTGACTAGCTTGGCATGATCGCTCTCCCGTGAGCAATCCCTCCGTCGTCCATCTCCACGCCCACAGCGAGTACTCGCTGCTCGACGGCGCCTGCAAGATCGACGCGATGGCCGCGCGGGCGGCGGAAATGGGTCAGCCTGCCCTCGGCCTCACCGATCACGGCGTGATGAACGGCGCCGTCGACCTCTACAAGGCCTGCGGGAAGCACGGGATCAAGCCGATCGCCGGCTTCGAGGCCTACTTCGTCGATGACGTGAAGGCGATCAAGGAGAAGCCGAAGTACGAGCGCAACCACTTGACGCTGCTGGCCGAGAACGACACCGGCCTGGCCAACCTGGTCAAGCTCACCTCGGCCGGCTTCCTCGAGGGCTTCTCGCGGGGCAAGGCCAACGTCGACATGGAGATGCTCGCCGCCCACGCCGAGGGCGTGATCGTGCTCACCGGCTGCCTGCAGTCGCGCTTCTGCCGCCGCCTGATCGAGGAGCGCCCGGACGATGCCCGCGCTCACCTCGACGACCTGATCCAGGCCTTCGGGCCAGAGCAGGTCTACTTCGAGGTGCAGAAGAACGGCATCCCCGAGCAGGACAAGGCCAACGAGGGGATCGTCCGCTACGCCCGCGAGCTGGGCCGGCCGCTGGTCGGCACCGCCGACGTGCACTATCTACGGCGCGAGGACTTCGACAACCACTCGGCGCTGCTCTGCGTGCAGACCAAGTCGACCCTGGAAGCGCCGAAGCTGAGCTTCGATACCAACGAGTTCTACCTCAAGGACTCCGAGGAAATGGCCGCCTCCTTCGCCGAGTGGCCGGAGGCGGTGCCGACGACGCTGGAGATCGCCGAGCGCTGCGAGATCGAGATCGAGCTGGGCAAGCTGCTGCTGCCGCGCTACCCGGCTCCGGACGGCGAGGAGCCCGAGGCGATGCTGCGCCGCATCGCCGCCGAGGGGATGCGCGCCCGCTACGGCGACCCGGTTCCGGCGGCGGCGCGGGAGCGGCTCGAGTTCGAGCTCGGCGTGATCGAGGAGATGGGCTTCTCCTCCTACTTCCTGATCGTCTGGGACTTCGTCCGCTACGCCAAGGACAACGGCGTCGCCGTCGGCCCGGGGCGCGGCTCTGCCGCCGGTTCGATCGTCGCCTACGCGCTGACGATCACCGACATCGATCCGCTCGCCAACGACCTGCTCTTCGAGCGCTTCCTCAACCCTGGCCGCAAGTCGATGCCGGACATCGACATCGACTTCTCGGTGCGCGGTCGCGAGCGGGTGATCCGCTACGTCGCCGAGAAGTACGGCCGCGAGTCGGTCGCTCAGATCATCACCTTCGGCAAGATGGCGCCGCGCGCCGCCACCCGCGACGCCGCCCGCGTGCTCGGCTTCGACTATGGCACCGGCGACCGGCTCGCCAAGCAGATCCCCGAGCCGATCCTCGGCCGCAACCCGTCCTTCGAGGAATGCCTCAAGGAGGGCCAGGAGCTGCGCAAGACCTACGACGCGGAGCCGGACGCCAAAAAGATCCTCGACGTCGCCCAAGGCCTCGAGGGGATCATCCGCAACAACTCGATCCACGCCGCCGCGGTCGTGATCGCCGACCGGCCGCTGCAGGAGATCGTGCCGCTGCAGCTCGCCGAGGACCGCAGCGCCCCGGCGGCGCCCGGCGGCGCCGCCAACGGCAACGGAAGCGGCAAGGCCGAGCGCCAGTACAAGATCGTGACCCAGTACTCGATGGGCCCGATCGAGGAGATCGGCCTGCTGAAGATGGACTTCCTCGGCCTGCGCAACCTCGACGTGATCGAGGACGCGGTGGAGATCATCAGCCGCTCGCGCGGGGTCGAGGTCGAGATGAGCGCGATCCCGATGGACGACGCCAAGACCTTCGAGATGCTCACTCGCGGCGACGGCACCGGTGTCTTCCAGCTCGAGTCCGAGGGAATGCGCGAGGCGATGAAGAAGGTGCGGCCGAGCGAGTTCGACGACATCGTCGCCCTCGTCGCCCTCTACCGACCGGGCGCGATGAGCTACATCCCCGCCTACGCCAAGGGCAAGCGCACCCCCGCCTCGGTCACCTATCCCGACGACCGCCTGCGGCCGATCACCGAGCCGACCTACGGCTGCGTCCTCTACCAGGAGCAACTGATGGAGATCGCCAAGCGGATGGCCGGCTTCAGCCCCGCCGAGGCCGACGACCTGCGCAAGGCGATCGGCAAGAAGAAGCGCGAGCTGATGGCGACGATGAAGGCCAAGTTCCTCGAGGGGATGAAGGCCTCCGGCACGGCCGACAAGGTCGCCAAGGACATGTGGTCGCTGATGGAGGCGGCCGCTGATTACTCCTTCAACAAGTCCCACGCGGCCTGCTATGCGCTGATCTCCTACCGCACCGCCTATCTCAAGGCGAACTATCCGGCCGAGTACATGGCCGCGGTGATCTCCTCGGTGATGAACACCAAGGACAAGGTGCCGTTCTTCGTCAACCGCTGCGAGGAGATGGGGATCGAGGTGCTGCCGCCCGACGTCAACTCCTCCGGCCACAGCTTCGTCGTCTCCGAGAAAGCGATCCGCTTCGGCCTCGACGCGGTCAAGAACGTCGGCCACGCCGCGGTCGAGGCGATCCTGCGCGCCCGCGAGGACAGCGAGATCGCCTCGATCTGGGACTTCTGCGAGCGGGTCGATTCCCGCGCCGTCAACAAACGGGCGATCGAATGCCTGATCAAGTGCGGCGCCCTCGACTCGACCGGCGCCACCCGCAAGGGGATGCTGGAGGCGCTGCCGGCGGCGCAATCGGCCGGCCAGAAGGCGCAGGAGGACGCGCAGATGGGCCAGGGCTCGATCTTCGACTTCGGCGAGGAGGCCGGGGCGGGCGCGCACGCCACCCAGGCCCACCACCGCCCGCCGATCTCCGCCGCCGAGTTCGAGCGCGCCGAGCTGCTCGCCTTGGAGAAGGAGACGCTGGGGACCTACCTCTCCTCGCATCCCCTGACCGAAGTGCGCGGCGCCCTGCGGGCCCGGGTCGACTGCAGCCTCGGCGACCTCGCCGACAAGCAGGACGGCTCCTGGGTGACGGTCGGCGGCATCGTCACCGAGTGCAAGAAGATCCGCACCAAGAGCGGCAACCAGATGATGTTCGCCACCCTCGACGACGTCGAGGGGCAGGTCGAGATGCTGGTCTTCAAGGCCGATCAGGCAGAGAGCGCCGCCGTGATCGAGCCCGACGCGATCGTCGTCGTGCGGGGCCGCCTCGACCACAAGGACCGGGGCGAGACGAAGCTGGTCGTGCAGGAGGCCGAGCGCTTCGAACCCGATGCGGCCGAGATCGCCGCCGCGCCCGCCGTGGCCGGCGCCCCGAGCGGGCCCTTCGAGGTCGAAGTCGAGGCCGTAATGCTCACCGACGCCCTGGTCGAAGAGCTGAAGGCGGTGCTCGAACACCACAAGGGCGAAGCCGAGGTCCACCTGGCGATCCGCGGCAACGGTGGCGAGGCGAAGCGACTGCTGCTCGGCGAGGGCTATCGCGTGCGCCCATCGGGCGGGCTGCAGAGCGAGCTCGACCACGTTCTAGGCTCTGCTGCCCTGGCTGCATAGCCAGTAGAAATCTTGTTTTTCACGCACTTCCGTCCGTAGACTCCTGGTTCATGCCAGCTACTCGCGAGAAGACGGGTGAGTGTCGCCAGTGCCGCTCCTTCTGCGACAAGATGGTCGAGCCGCGCGGCTGCGTCGAAATGCGCTGCCGCTACCTGTACAGCTTCGTCGACATGCTGACCGGCAGCCAGTACGTCGGCTGCATGCAGGACGTCTTCGCCGCCAAGGTCGATCTCGAGGCGGTGCTGCAGCCGGGCGGCTTCGGCGGCGTCAAGATGACCGGCGACGCGCTGCCTCACTGTCAGTTCTCGGTCGAGCAGGCATACGAGGGCGCGGGCGACTCCTACGACTGCGTCAACCGCCGCTTCTTCGACTGCTCCGACGACGGCTCCGAGGGCATCAGGGCCTTCGACCTGCGCGACGTCTGAACCGCCACGGAGACGCCACGGTTCCGTGTACGATCCCGCGCCATGAGCGATAATTCGGCAGTGGCAGAGGCGGAGAAGGAGAGCTTGCTGGCAGAGGCGGGGGGCGGTGACGGCGGTTCCGGCGAGGGGCCGAGATTCACCCTCGAGCTGAACCAGGACCAGAAGGACATCCGCGAGTGGGTGCACGGCTTCGCCGAAGGTGTCGTCCGTCCCGCCGCCGAGGAATGGGACGAGCGCGAGGAGGCTCCCTGGCCGGTGATCCAGGAGGCCGCCAAGATCGGCCTCTACAGCTTCGAAGCGCTCGGCCAGTTCTGGGCCGACGAGACCGGCCTGACGCTGCCGATCGCCAACGAGGAGCTCTTCTGGGGGGACGCCGGCATCGGCATGGCGATCATGGGCACCTCGCTGGCCGTCGCCGCGATCTTCGGCCAGGGGACCCCTGAGCAGATGGGCGAGTGGATACCGCAGTGCTTCGGCAGCGCCGACGATCCCAAGGTGGCCGCCTTCTGCTCCTCCGAGCCGGACGCCGGCTCCGACGTCTCCGCGATCCGCACCACCGCCAAGTACGACGAGGCGAAAGACGAGTGGGTGATCAACGGCCAGAAGGCCTGGGCGACCAACGGCGGCATCGCCGACGTCCACGTCGTCATCGCCAGCGTCGACCGCGAGCTCGGCTCGCGCGGCCACGCCGCCTTCGTGATCCCGCCTGGCACCAAGGGCTGCGAGCAGGGCGCCAAGGTCAAGAAGCACGGCCTGCGCGCCTCGCACACCGCTGACGTTCACCTCGACGACTGTCGCATCCCGGGCTCCTGCCTGCTGGGCGGCAAAGAGAAGCTCGACGAACGGCTGGCGCGGGTGCGGGAAGGCAAGAAATCGAAATCGCAGGCGGCGATGCAGACCTTCGAGGCGAGCCGGCCCACGGTCGGCGCCCAGGCGCTCGGCATCGCCCGCGCCGCTTACGAGTACGCACTCGAGTACGCCAAAGAGCGCCGCCAGTTCGGCAAGGCGATCGTCGAGAACCAGTCGATTGCCTTCGACCTGGCGAACATGAAGATGGAGATCGACGCGGCCCGCCTGCTCGTCTGGCGCGCCGCCTGGATGGGCCGCAACGGCCACACCTTCGAAAACGCCGAGGGCTCGATGTCGAAGCTGAAGGCCGGCGAGGTCGCCGTCTGGG
>JBIOVV010000117.1:0-21572 GCA_044867925.1 Solirubrobacterales bacterium
CAGCCCTCTCCTTCACCCCCCCCGCTCGAACCCGAGGAAGCTCCAAGAGACGTGACCGGGGCGGCTCGTCCCTGACTCGGGAGCTTCCGTAAGCCGAGAGCAAATGGAGGGGTCGAGCGGCCTTCCCAAAACACTCAAGAGCGGCCGCTGGCCGCTCTGTTTTGGGAGGGCGCTCGACCCCTCCCAACGCCTTAGTCCTCGACGACGGTGACCGTGTAGAGCAGGCGAGCTGTTGCGTAGCGGCAACCGTATTCGGCGCGGGTGCCTACCTTCTCCTGGGCTTCGCCCTGGCGGACGTCGTTGGAGTCGACGCATTTGCCGGCCTCGCGGGAGGCGCGCCAGGCGTTGTTGGAAGGCAGGCCCTGGGCGAAGGCGGGGGCCCAGGTGGGGACGGTGATGCCGACTATGTCGCCTGCTTTGACGCGCAGGGAGGCGCCGAAGCGGACGGTTTGGCCCAGGTAGGGGCTGAGGACCTGGATCGAGCCCTGGGCGCGCAGGGCATAGCGGGGCGGGTTGGTGCCGGCGACCCGGCGCAGGATCGCGAGGCGCGCCTCGGGAGGCGTGCCGAAGAAGCCGTTGAAGAAGGAGCGCTGACTGCTGGTCGGCTGCGAGAGCGTCAGGGTCCAGGACTTGATCCTGCCGTCCCGGCGAACGCGAAAGGGCAGTTCGCCCTGCCCGGTGCTCACCTGGAAACCGGTGACGCTGCCGATCGCCTGGCACGGCGACTCCGGGCAGGAGGGGTCGGGCATCGTCCCGGTGTCGCCGAGCACGACGGTGGTGTGCTGGGTTTCTTCCGTCGCTGCGCCCGCGCTGCCGGCGAAAACGACGAGGAGCATCAGCAGCCCGGCGTAGACAGCTGCCTGCAGAAACCTCGACATACAAATGCTCCTCTCGTTGGAAACCTGCCCGTTCGGGGCAGATTTACCATCAAACCGCGAATTCCTGCTTAGTAGCGCTGTGAGGAGGAGCCGACGGCGAGGGCGTAGCGAACCTTCCCAACGCCTTCGAAGTCGAGCGCGAGCCGGGCGCCGTTGGTGAGATCGAAGTCGTTGCCCGGCGTGTACGGCCCACGGTCGATCACCCTCGTGACCAGGGAGTGGCCCTGGTAGTTGAACTTGACCGTCGTGCCGCAGGGCAGGGTGCGATGGGCGACGCCGATCGTGCCCGGTCGCAAGGTCTGGCCGCAGGCTGTGCCATTGCCGTAGAGACCAGGCCCGTACCAGGTGGCTCCGGCCGAGCGCATCGGGCTGCTGAAGACGAGGCCCGCCCCCCCGGGCGTCGTGCCTTCGGGCCTCGGCGCGCCGGCTCCGCCCGTCTGCGCCTCAGCCGTCAGCGGCGCCAGAGCCAGGGAGAGCAGCGCCGCCGCCAGGGAGATACGGCGCAGCCGTCGGCCGAGGCGGGCGCGCGCAGCGTGCCCTTGCCGTGATTGATCTTTCCGCCCATGGCGGTTCCTGCCTGTCTTCATAGCTCTTTACGACGCTTACGGGGTTAGCTGACGGGCTCGCGCTGAAAGAGCTGCGCTACGCGGCAGATGCCGGCGATTCGCCCCAACAATTGGGTCCCCCGCTCTTCGCGATATGTAGGCGAAAGATTCAGCGGAAGTTGGCGGCAGATTAGCAAACGCTAAGACGGAAACTCCGCCAGGCATGGAAAAGACCCCTTTGCAGGGGCCTTTTCGTTAGCGGGCCTGTAAGCCGGATCCTGTCGTGAGCGGCTATCTGTCTCACCGGGGCCGCAGCCCCGGGGGCCGCCGAGGCGGCCTGCGGCCTACCTGGACCTCGCCGGGCAGGGTCGACGGTCCTGCTTGGCCTTGCACCTGGCGGGGTTTGCCTGGCCGCCGCGTCACCGCGACGCCGGTGCGCTCTTACCGCACCATTTCACCTTTGCCTGTACGCGACTCACGTGTGGCCGCGTCATCGGCCGTGTATTTCTGTGGCACTGTCCCGCGGGTTTCCCCGGGTGGGCGTTACCCACCGCCATGCCCTCTGGTGTCCGGACTTTCCTCGAGGGGTTTTCTCTCCCCCCGCAGTCGCTCGGCCCGCCCTTCGATGGTAGCGCGGGATCGGCGAGCTCGAGGCAAATGCATCGAATATCCTGCGCCGCTATGCCGGTCGCCATCGTCACCGGAGCAGGCGGCGGCCTGGGGCGCGCGATCGCGATCGAGCTGGCCAACCGCGGCTACCTCGTCCACGCGACCGATCTCGACCCAGATGCGGCCGCACGCACCGCGACGGCGCTCGGCACCGGCGCTCGCTCCTCGGCCCTCGACGTGCGGGACGAGGGCGCCTGCCGTGCGCTGGCCGCCGAAGCCGCGACACGGAGCGGCGGGCTCGATCTCTGGGTCAACAACGCCGGCGTGCTCGCCACCGGGCTCTCCTGGGAGCAGGATGGGGCGACGCGGCGGACGATGCTCGAGGTCAACGCACTGGGGACGATGAACGGCACCGTCGCCGCCCTCGAGCCGATGATCGCGAGCGGTCGCGGCCACGTGATCAACGTGATCTCGCTGGCGGGCATCGTCGCCGCACCGGGAGAGGTCAACTACTCGGCGAGCAAGCACGCGGCGATCGCCTTCACCCTCGGCACCCTCTTCGACCTGCGGCGTTCCGGCATCGAGGGCATCGCGCTCTCCGCGGTCTGCCCCGACGGCATCTGGACCCCGATGCTGGAGGACAAGCTCGACGACCCAGACGCGGCTGGGTCCTTTTCCGGCCACCTGCTCACGGCCGACCAGGTGGCTGCCGAGGTGGGCAAGCTGACCGAACGCCCCCGCCCCATTCTGATCCTGCCGCGCTGGCGCGGCCTGCAGCTGCGCCTGCTCGACCTCTTCCCCCGCCTCACCCTGCGCCTACTGCCATGGGCGATGCGCGACGCGAGGCGCAAACAGCGCCGCTACAAGAAGAGGATCGAAGCAGGTAAATGGCCCAATTGACGAGACCCAGACGGCATCAGGCAAGGACACAAGGAGCGAAGCGTGCCCCGCACGCGAGCGACCGACGCCGCATGGCGGCGTCTGGGTCTCGTCAATTCAGATCTTGCGGAAGACGCCGACAACCCTGCCGAGCACGGTGGCCTCGGTCGTGCGAATCGGCTCCATCGTCTCGTTCTCGGGCTGCAGGCGGATGTGGTCGGCTTCGCGGAAGAAGCGCTTGACCGTCGCCTCTTCGCCGATCAGGGCGACGACGATTTCGCCGTTGACGGCGTCGTCCGCCGGCCGCACGACGACGTAGTCGTTTTCGAAGATGCCGGCATCCTTCATCGACTCGCCGCGCACCTTGAGGATGTAGTCGCCGTCCTCGCCGCCGATCACGTCGGGCACTTCGATGTATTCCTCGACGTTCTCTTCGGCGACGATCGGCGCACCGGCGGCGACGTGGCCGACCAGCGGCAGCCCGTTGCCCGGCATGATCGTTTTCTTCGCCTTGTCGAAGAGCAGCTCGATCGCCCGCGGCTTCGAGGGGTCGCGTTTGAGCAGACCGATCTTCTCCAGGTTGGCAAGGTGCGCATGCACGGTCGAGGACGAGTGCAAGCCGACCGCTTTGCCGATCTCCCGCACCGTCGGCGGATAGCCGGTCTTGGCCGCATAGCGGCGGATGAAGTCGAAGATCTCCTTCTGCCTCTTGGTCAGATCCAGCTCCACGCCTAGCCCTCCTCCTCGCAATGCCGGGTATCGATCCCTTCGAACACTTGTTCGCAAGCTTACCGCCACCCACGGACACCCGCAACCAAAAGCCCCGGAATCGCCAAACATCTAGAATCGTCGCCCCTCAGGCGGCTGTGGCGGAACTGGTAGACGCGCAAGGTTGAGGGCCTTGTGGGTGGAAACACCCGTGATGGTTCGACTCCATTCAGCCGCACTGCGAAGGCCCCCGCAAGTCGGGGGTTTCGCGCTAGCCCAGCTCGAGCGCATTTCTGCCTGCCCCCGAGCCCCCCTCGCCTCAAATCACGCATGCCTGAGCCTCAGCGCAAGAAAATCGAGCGAGTCGCGATCGTCAAGATCGGGTCGGCGGTATCCGTGGATGGCGGCGGCGCCACGCGGGAGCCGTTCATGCGCGAGCTCGGGGTCGAGGTGCGCGACCTCGCCGACGCGGGCTGGAGCGTGGTCCTGGTGGTCAGCGGGGCGGTCGCGCGGGGGAAGGCTGTGCGAAATCTCGATCAGGGCAAGGGGCTCCCGGTGGCCGACCTGCAAGCTGTGAGCGCAATCGGCCAGGGATACCTGTTTCGCGAAGTCGCGGAGGCCTTCCAGGGCGCCGGCGTGGAAACCGGCCAGATGCTGCTGACCTTCTCGGAGGTCTCGAACCGGGAGAGCTACCCGCGGGTGCGCTCCGCCCTGCAGACGATGCTCGGCTGGGACGTTGTGCCGATCCTCAACGAGAACGACTCGGTCACCTCGGAGGGGGTCTCGTTCGGCAACAACGACTTCCTCGCGGCACAGGTCGCCGCCCTGCTGGAGGCGGATCGGCTGATCTTCCTCAGCTCGGTTCCGGGCGTCATGGACGACGACCCTCGCCGCAACCCCGAGGCGCGGGTGATTCCCGTGATCGAGGACGTCGATGAGCTGCTGGAGCGCCTCGGGTACGGCCGCCTCTCGGAGCGGGGCGGCGCCCTCGGCAGCGGCGGAATTCGCGGAAAGCTGCGTGCTGCCCAGCTGGCATCGCTTCGCAACATCCCGGTGACGATCGGCTCGCTGGAAGGTCAATCGCTGCGCGCGCTTGCCACCGAAGATGGCGAATACACGTACGTCGCGCCCGCGGGCGGCCTGAAGAGCCAGCGCGCGAGCTTCAGGTTCTGGCTCGAGTACGCCCGTCCTTCGGCGGGCGAGCTGATCGTCGACGACGGGGCCGCGCGGGCACTGCGGACCAGGGGGGCGAGCCTGCTGGCGGTCGGCGTCAGCGATCTCAGCGGCAGCTTCGCCGCCGGCGACGCGGTGACGATCGTCGATCGCGATCGCAGGCAGATCGCCAAGGGCATCTGCCGCTACAGCGCCCGTGAGCTGAAAATGCTCAAGCGGGCGAAGTGGGAGATCGAGGGGGAAGAGCTGGAAGAGGTGGTCCATCGCGACGAGATGGTCCTCACCGACCGGCCCGCAGCGCCCGGCGGCGGCGCCTGAGCGGCGTCCGCCGATCGCCGCGGCACGTCTAGCCAGGCGGCGGCTCCACCTCGATTCGCCCGTCATCCGCTGCCGCCCGCAGCGCCTCGTAGTCGCGCTCGTTCTGCTCGGCGTAGCCCTCGGCAAATCCCGCCATCGCCCGGTCGAACGCATCGCTCTTGCCCAGGTAGCCGGCGATCGCGATCCGGTCGCCGCTGCGGGCGTGGGCGTGGGCGAGGGTGGTGCCGCAGATCTGGGCATAGGCGGTAAGGGCCCGCGGCCCCATGCCCTCCACCCGGGCCGATCCCTTTTGGTCCCAGAGCTGACGGACGTAGTAGTCGCGGCGCTCGCCGTCGATTCCCGCCGCCCTGACCCAGCCGAGCATGATGTCGCTGGCGGCCTGGACCAGGCGCTGGCCCTGGACCACGCGCTCGCCCTGCTGGGCGTAGACGGTGGGCTCGGCGTAGGGCTCGAGCACCGAGGGCTGAGCCTCCTTGACCTGGAGGAAGAGGGGGTCGCCTTCGTCGCGGCCCTGCAGCAGGACGACCCAGGCGCGGGTGCCGACGCTGCCGACGCCGACGACCTTGAGCGCGGCGTCGAGGTAGCGGTAGCTGTCGAGCAGGACACGGCGGTCCTCCCCGAGCGTCTCGCGGTAGTCGTCGAGGATCTCCCGCACGCGGGCCTCGATCTCCCCGGAGTCGTCATCGGCAAGCTCCCGCAGCGGCACCACCAGCGGCGGTTCGCTGACGATGCGCAGCCGGCCGTCGACTTCGTGGGTGAGCTTGGAGAGAGCGCGCATGCGGTCCTTGGCGCGGGTCTTGGCGAGGTTGCGGCGAAAGGCCTTGACCTCCTTCTCCCCCGCCGCCGCGGCCCAGCGCTCGGCGATCGTCGGCACGTCCATCTGCGTGTACCAGACCTCGAGGTTGCCGAGCTCGGCCAGCCGGCGCATCGCCCCCCGGTACTCGGCCGCCATCGCGGCGACGATCCGGCGCCGCTCGCGAGCGGGGAAGCCGCGATCGCGTCCTGCCACGGAGAAGCTCGCGGCGAGTCGCTTGACGTCCCACTCCCACGGCCCCGGCAGGGTCTCGTCGAAGTCGTTGACGTCGAAGATCAGCTCACGGTCGGGCGAGGCGAAGGCGCCGAAGTTGGCGAGGTGGGCATCGCCGCAGAGCTGTGCGGCGAAACCGCTGCGTGGCGTGGCGGCGAGATCGGCCGCCATGATCGCGGCGGCGCCGCGGAAGAAGGCGAAGGGAGACGCCAGCATGCGCCCGTAGCGCAGCGGCACCAGCTCCCCCACCCGAGCGACCGCCTGCCGCTCGAGCAGCTCGACCGGATCGGCACGACCGGCTGCGGGCGCCCAATCGCCGTGGCTGGTACGCGGCGCGGTCTCGCGCGCTGCCTTGCCGGCGGCGGCACGCTCGGCAGGAGAACGGTCGTCCCGGCGCCGGTCCAGCATCGTCAGATCGCCGCCGGCTCGGGTTCGGGTGCAGGTGGATCGGGTCCCGCCTGCAGTTGGTCGAAGCGCCGCTCGGGCAGGCGGCGGGTCGACCAGAAGGACGCCAGGGTGAGGAAGGCGGCAAAGAGGAAGGCCGTCTTCAGCGCTTTCAGCTGGGCGTCTTCGTAGTTCTCGACCAGCGCGGCGGAGGTGGTGGCGTCGAGGCCGGCGGCCTCCGCCCCGGCCCGCACCTCCGCGGCGGCGACGAAGCTGCCACCGGCGCTGAGCTTCAGCTCGAGCTGCTTGCTGACCGCGGCGGAGATGCGAGCGTCCTCGGCGACGTTGCCGGTGAAGGCGACGATGAGCCCGCTGATCACGATCGCGCCGAGCAGCGCCGTGCCGAGGGAGGAGCCGAGCTGCTGGGAGGTGCTCTGCAAGCCCCCAGCCTCGCTGCGATCGTCGTCGCCGACGGCCGACTGGACCACGTTGCCGAGCTGGGAGACGATCAGTCCCATGCCGACGCCCAGCACTCCCATCGCAACCAGGAAGGAGCCGTTGTCGAGCTCCGGCTCGATCGTCGCCAGCAGCATCAGGGTCGAGACGAAGACGATCGCCAGGCCGGCGCGAACCAGCGGTCGGGGGGCAAAGCGCTTGGCCAGCGCCGAGCCGCCGATCGCGGCGAGGAAGAGCCCGGCGGAAGCCGGCAGCATCCGCACGCCGGTTTCCAGCGCGTCGAGCCCTTGGACCACCTGCAGGAAGAGCGGGATCGTGAAGAAGACCCCCATCAGGATCAGGTTCTGGGCGAGAAACATCGCAACGCCGCCGCGCAGCTGGGGAATGCGCAGCAGGGGCAGGTGCACGAGCGGTTCGAGGCCATGAGCTTCGCGGCGTCGCTCCCAGGCGACGAAACCGGCCAGCAGCAGCCCGCCGACGGCGATCACGAACGGCGTCAGGGAGAAGCCGAACGGCTCGAGCGGCGAGCTGCGCGGCGCCAGCCAGCCCCAGTTGCTCGCCTGCAGGACGCCGAACACGACCACGGCCAGACCGGCGGCGGAGAGCACGCTGCCGACCCAGTCGAGACCGGGGACGCTCTTCTCGCGCTCCGGCTCCCTGATCGAGCGCGTGCCGATCAGGATGCCGAGCGCCACCGCCACCTCGCCGATGAAGACGATCCGCCAGCTCAGCTCTGTCGTCGCCCAGCCGCCGAGGATCGGCCCGACGGCGATGCCGGCGCCGGCCACCCCGCCGAGGACTCCGTAGGCGATCGCCCGATCGCTGCCTTTGTAGTTGCCGGCGACGAGGGCGATCAGGGCTGGGATGACGAGCGCGGCGCCGATGCCCTCGAGGATCGACCAGCCGAGCATCAGCGAGGGCACGCTCCAGGAGGCGGCGGTCAGCGCCGAGCCGGCGCCGTAGATGCAGAGCCCGGTCGTGAAGGCGCGACGCCGGCCCCAGATGTCGCCCAGCTTGCCGCCGGTCAGCATCAGGCCCGCCATGACCAGCGCGTAGAAGGCGATCACCATCTGGATCGTCGTCACGGTGGTGTCGAAGTCCTCGACCAGCTGCGAGATCGCGACGTTCATCACCGCTTGGTCCAGCACCATCAGGAACTGGGCGGCGCCAAGCGTGACCAGCACTCCCCACTTGGCCACGTCAGCTCACCAGTCCGGCGATTCCGCGGATTAGGACGAGAGCACCGAGCACGGCGGCGACGATTATGCCCGTCTGGCGCCCGTTGCGCGCGAGCCAAGCGCGGAATCCCCTGACCGCGCGCTCGGTTCGCTCCGGAGCGAAGAGATAGCCGGCGAGCGGCAGCTCGAGCAGCAGCTGCTGGACCAGGCAGAAGGCGATCACGATCAGTGCCGTGGGCAACGCCGGGACGTCCAGCTTGTGGATGTGATTGAGCCCGGTCAGGTAAGAGACGCCGGGGAAGCTGAGCAGGAGGCCGACGACGAAGGCGACCCGAGGCGAGCCGCGACCGAGCAGGCGCATCGGCAGCGGTTCCCTTTCCTCGTCGCCGTTGTGCGTCCGCTTTGCATCGCGGCGCCGCGCCCGGCGCTCGCGCAGAGGCCGGTCGCGGTCGCTCGCGAGAACCGCGGCGACGAGCAAGAGGAGCAGGCCGACGACGATGTCCTCGGCCGGGCTGAGCGCGCTCTTGCTGGTGCTGGTCACGCTCGAGTCGTTCAGCGCGAAGACGATCGCCAGGCCGGCGCTGATGCTGGCGGTGTAGGCGCCGAGCAGGTAGCCGAGCATCAGCCGCTTCGGATTCGGCAGCAGCAGCATCAGGGTGACCGCGGCAAGCAGCGTCGGGTTGAACATCGCCAGCAGCGAGAGCAGGAAGATCTGGACGGCGTCGCTCACCCGTCGGGCATTCTTTCGTGATTCGGGTCGCCGAGCAGCGGCTCTAGCGGGCGCAGCGCTCGCAGAGGCCGCGCAGGATCACGTCGTGGTCGCTGACCTCGAAGCTGAGCTCGTCGGAGAGTTTGGCGATCGCCCGCTCCAGGGATGGATCCTCGAAGGGGACCATTCGGCCGCAGTGGCGGCAGATCGCGTGATGATGATGCTCGCCGCCGGGGTCGATCCGCTCGTAGCCGGCGGTGCCCCGGGCCACCTCGAGGCGCTGCACCAGGCCGAGCTGCTCGAGCTGCTCGAGCGCGCGATAGACGCTGGCGCGGCCGACCGCCGGCTTGCGGCGGCGCAGCTCCTCGTCGAGATCGAGGGCGGTGACGGCGCAATCGTGGCGGGCCAGCGCCTCGACCACGGCGGTGCGGGCACCGCCGCGCCGGTAGCCGGCCTGCTGCAGGGCGGCGAGGGCGTGCTCGGCCCAGGTGGTGTCGGTCTTCGTTGCCACCTCAGCCGATCGTAGCCCCGGCGGGGAGCGGCGCCGGCCGCCGCAGGTTGCGCAGGCGCCCGGCGGGCAACGAGAGCAGATAGATCGCGACGATCGCCAGCGCAACCGAGGCACCCCCCGCCGTGCCGGCGTAGTAGGAGAGGTAGAGGCCGCCGACGCCGGCGAGAACCGCAAGGCCGACGGCGAGCAGCATCATCGGCAGCATGCGATCGCTGAGCCGGCGCGCGGCGGCGGCGGGGCCGACGAAGACCGCGACCACGAGCAGGTTGCCGAGACCCTGCACGGCGAGGACGATCCCGGCGCCGAGCAGCAGCAGCAGGGCCGCATCGGCGAGAGCGGGCGAGACACCGAGCGAACGCGCCGTGCCGCGGTCGAAGCCGGCGACCAGGAGCCGTCCGTGCAGGAGGCGCAGGGCCAGGACGACCAGCAGGGCAAGCCCCGCGGCCGCTGCGAGGTCGCTGTCGCCAATGCCGAAGAGATCGCCGAAGAGCAGCGCCTCGACCCCCGGCGGCGATGCAGGCGACAGCGCCGAGAGCACCCCGAGGCCGAACATCGTCGTCACCACGACCGCGACCGCTGCGTCCCTGCCCACGCCGGCGATCCTGGCCGCGAGCGCGATCGCCAACGCCGCCAGCGCGATCGCCGGCACGGCCCCGAGCAGCAGCGGGACGCCGGCGAGCGCCGCCAGCACGAGGCCGGGGAAGAGCGAGTGGGCGAGCGACTCGGCGGCGTAGGAGAAGCCGTAGAGGACGACCCAGCAACCGAGCGCCCCGCCGGCGACGCCGAGCAGGACGACCTCGGCGAGGGCGCGCTGCATGAAGGGTTCGGTGAGCGGCTCGAGCATGGTCAGTGGTGGTGATGATGGGGCGGCAGGATCGCGCGACCGCCGCCGCCGGGGATCTCGACGATCGCGCCGCCGTAGGTGGCTTCGAGCACGCCGAGGTCGTCCAGCACGTCGGCCGGGGGGCCGCAGGCGACCTGCTGCCGGTTGATGCAGAGGACGAGGTCGCAGGCGCGGGCCTGGGCGAGGTCGTGGGTGGCGATGACTACCCCCCGGCCCTCGCCGGCCAGCTCGGCGATCAGCGCTTCCAGCCTCTCGCTGCTCGGCCGGTCGAGGCCCGAGAAGGGCTCGTCGAGCAGCAGCACGCCGGCATCCTGAACCAGGGCACGAGCGATCAGGACGCGTTGGCGTTGACCGCCAGAGAGACGGCCGAAGGTCTGTCCCGCCAGCGCCCCCAGGCCGACCCGGGCCAGCGCCCGAGCCGCCGCATCCCGCTCACGGCGCCCGGGGCGGCGCCACCAGGGCAGGCCGGAGATCGCTCCCATCGTTGCCACGTCGAGTGCCGAGACGGGGTAGTCGAGGCGCGAGCGCTCGGTCTGAGGCACGCTGGCACAGCCGGTCGCGACCCGCAGCCTCCCGGCCTGCGGCCGCAGTTCCCCGAGCAGGGCCCGCAGCAGCGTCGTCTTGCCGCCGCCGTTGGGGCCGAGCAGGGCGAGGGTCTGGCCGCCGCGCAGGGAGAAGCCGACCTCCGAGATCGCCGGCGTGGCGTCGTATCCCGCGGCCAGGTCCGCCGCCTCGATCAGCGCAGCGCCCGGCATCCCTGCCTCCCCGCGGTGAAGCCGCGCATCATCGCGTCGGCGTTCGCCGCCTCCATCGCCAGATATGTGGCGCCAGCGGAACCGGACGGGCCGAGCGTGTCGCCGTAGAGGCTGTACTCGGCCGAGGCTCCGGTCTGGTCGGCGATCGCTTCGGCGACGCCGGCGCTGAGCGAGCTCTCGGGAAAGATCGCCGCGACCTGCGCCCGTTCGATCAGCCCGGCGAGCGCGCTCAGGTCCTTGGCCGAGGGCTGGGCCTGCGTCGTCTGCGACGGGATCACCGCACCGACGACGTCGATGCCGTAACGGTGGGCGAAGTAGCCGAAGGCATCGTGGTCGGTGACCAGCTTGCGCCGTGGCGGCGGGACCGAGCTCATGCAACGGGCGATCCCACGATCCAGCCCCCGCAGCCTGGCGAGGTAGGCATCGGCGTTGCGCTCGAACTGGCGGCGGTGCGCCGGGTCGGCGAGCGCCAGCTGCCGCGCGATCTCGGCGACGGCGGCCTCGGCGTTGCGCGGATCGTGCCACCAGTGGGGATCGAAGCGCGAGGCCTCCTCGCCGCTCGACTCTCCCGGCAGCCGCTCCGGCACCCCCGCCCCCAGGTCGACGACATGGGCATCGCTGCCGCTATCGGAGACGACCTCCTCGATCCAGTCGTCGAGGCCGTCGCCGCTGGCGAAGACGAGCTTGGCTTCGGCGGCATTGGCGACGTCGCTCGGGCGCGGTTCGTACTCGTGCGGATCGGTATTGGGCTCGAGGATCTGGTCGACCGCGACGGCGCCGCCGCCGACCGTACGGACGAAGTCGCCGAGCTGGGTGGTCGTCGCGACGACGCGCAGCTGACCGTCCGCGGCGCCAGTGCCGCCACAGCCGGCGAGCAAGAGGACCGCCGCGATCGTGCCGGCGAGGACAGGCGCCGGCATCTCGCGGGCACGGGCCAGGGCGCGCGTGGCGGCAGACAGCGCGAAAACCGCACCGGCGACCACGGCGATCGTCGCCCCCGGCGGCGCGTCGGTCTTGACCGAGAGCCAGAGCCCGACCGTGCCCTCGGCGGCGACGAGGGCGACGCTTGCCAGCTGCCAGCTCAGCATCCGCTCGCAGAAGAGGCGCGCGGTCAGCGCCGGCACGACGAAGAGAGCGGCGACGAGCAGCGCGCCGACCACCGAGAGCGCCGCCGTGGTGGCGAGCGCGATCAGGCCGAGGAGCACAGCGTCGAGCACGCCCTCTCCCACTCCGAGGCCTCGCTCGCCCGGGTCGAAGCCGGCCGCCAGCCAGCGGTGCCCGAGCAGCAGCGAGACGGCGAGGGCGAGGACCGCGGCGAGGCCGGCCAGGACGATGTCGCCGCCGTCGACGAGCAGCAGGCTGCCGAAGAGCAGGGTCTCGACGTTGGCACCGGACCCGAAGACGTCGCTGGCGAGGATCGTGCCGGCCGCCAGGCAGCCGACCAGCACGATCGCCACGGCGCTGTCGCTGCCCTCCTCCTCGCGACGGCCGAGCAGCGCGTTGCCGACGGTGAAGACGACGGCGGCGCCGAAGGCGCCGAGTGGCGCCGCGAAGCCGAGCCCGTCGGCGAGCACCAAGCCGGGGAAGGCCGCCGTACCGACTGCGTGGGAGAAAAAGGCCAGCCCACGCAGGACGATCCAGGTGCCGAGCAGGCCGGCCGGGACCGCGAGGATGAGGATCTCGAGCAGGCCACGCTGGACGAAGGGCAGTTGAAAGGGCTCGAGCACGCTGAGATTAAATCAAAATGAGACCCATTTTTATTTTCTTTATCCCGCCCCCATCCAGGCTGAACCAGGCCGGCACATCACCGCTCAGGCAGAATGTGGCGCTGTGAACGACCACTACCCGACCGGACCTCCCCAGTGGAATCCCTCTCTGGAAGCCTGGCCTGGCGGCCCGCACCCGGGCGCCATCGCGATGATGCTTGACGAGAAGCGTCGACGGGAGGAGGGCGAGCGGGCCTCTGCGCAGGCGGCGGCAGCTCGCAGGCGCACCACCAACCACCTCCTGCTGCTGCGGTGACGGAGCGCTGGGAGTACATGGCTGTCAGCTGGACCTACACCGCCGAGACGAAGGGCGGGGATCGCGTTTGGCGCCAGCACATCAGCACCTATCGAACCGCCGGCGAAACCAAGAAGCACGAGTACTGGAATTCCGAGCAGGGAGCGATCGGTCGCAACCTCATAGACGTCTTCAACGAGCTCGGGGCGGAAGGCTGGGAGCTGGCCGCCGATACGGTCTCCGACAGCACCGTGATCACCGAAATCAGCGGCTGGGAAGAGGTCGGCACTCCCACCCTGCGCCAGAGCATCTTCAAGCGACGGCTTTGAAGGCCCTGGTTCAGCGGGTAAGCCAGGCGGCGGTCGACGTCGAGGGCGAGCGGGTGACCCAGATCGGGCCGGGCATGCTCGTCCTGCTCGGGGTGCGGCGGGGCGACACCGCCGCGCAGGCCGACCGCCTCGCCGACAAGGTCCGGGCCCTGCGCATCTTCGACGACGCCGAGGGGCGGATGAACGAGCCGCTCGGTGAGCGCGAGGTGCTCTGCGTCAGCCAGTTCACCCTCTACGGCGAGACCCGCAAGGGCAACCGGCCGAGCTATGTCGAAGCGGCGCCCGCCGCCGAGGCCGAGCCGCTCTACGACCGCTTCTGTGAGCGGCTGGGGGCCGCCAGGGGTGTCTTCGGCGCCTGCATGGGCGTGGCCCTGGTCAACGACGGCCCGGTCACACTGGCGCTGGAGGTCTGAACCCGTTCCGCTGTGCCTTATCCGCCCATAACGAGGACAGAGCACACCGGAAAGCGTTCATGGCGCCAGCAGGGAGCGGCGCCAGCCATGTCCGTCATGGGCGAAGAGCTGACGGCTGTGCAGGCGGTCCTCGGCTTCCTCCCAGAGCTCGAGCCGGTCGGGGGATACGCGCACGGCGCCCCAATCCTGCGGACAGGGGACCGGCGCATCGCCCAGCTCCACCCGCAGCGCCCCCAGCCGGGCCCGCAGCTCGTCCAAGCTCCCGATTTCCTCGCCCTGGCGAGAGACGTGGGCCTGCAGCTGGTGGCTGCGCGGCCTGCCCTCGAAGAGCTCCTCCGCCAGCTCGCGCTCGGCTATCTCGGCATTGCCCTCGACCCTGGCCTGGCGGCCCAGCGCCGGCCAGTAGAAGGTGGCGGCGACGCGCGGGTTCTCGCGCAGCTCTTCGGCCTTGCGGCTCCACAGCGCCGTGGTGAAGACCAGGGCTCCGTCGACGAGCGCCTTGAGCGTGACCAAGCGGGCGGAGGGTCGGCCGTCGACTGTCGTGGTCGCCAAGCTCATCGCTCGCGGCGCCGGGACGCCCGCCTCGTCGGCCTCTCGGAGCCAACGCTCGAACAGCTCCAGCGGCTCGAGGGTCGCGGTATCGGATTCCGCCATGTCCAGATTGGTATCACAATTCAAGTTATACTCATAATCTGAATGGCCGAGAGCACGAAGCGCGAGACGCGGGCGGAGAAGCAGGCGCGCACCCGGGCCGAGCTGATCGCGACAGCCACGCACGTCTTCGCCCAGCGCGGCTATGCGGGCGCGTCGGTGGAGGAGATCGCCGAGCGGGCCGGCTACTCGCACGGCGCCGTCTACTCCAACTTCGCCGGCAAGTCCGATCTCTTCCTCGCGGTCTTCGAGGAGTACATGGCGGAGAGAGCACAGGAGCTGGCGGCGACGCAGGCGGGAATCGAGGAGGACGCGCCGCTGGAGACACGCGCCCGCGCGCTGGCCGACCAGTGGATGGAGCGCTTCGCCAAGGACCGCGAGTCCTTCCTCCTCCACCTCGAGTTCCTCGCCGCCAGCCGTCGCGAGCCCGAGCTGGCCGAGCGCTTCGGCAGCCGCTCCGCCTCGCTGCGCGAGGCGGTCGCCGCCTACATCGCGCACTACCAGGAGGAGGAGGGGGCCAAGGCGCCCCTCCCCCCGGCTGACCTGGCGCTGGTCCTGCGCGCCCTGGGCATCGGCCTCGCGATCGAAGCGCTGGTAAGTCCCGACGCGGTGCGCGACGACCTCTACGGCGACTTCGTCGAGCTGCTGGTGACGATGATGCGCGAGCGGGCGGGGCGATGAGCGGCGCGGCCTACGACGAGCTGGGCGTCAACTACTCCGACTTCCGTCGCGCCGACCCGCGCATCGAAGCGAGGATCTGGGCGGCCCTGGGAGAGGCTCGCAGCGTCGTCAACGTCGGCGCCGGAACCGGCTCCTACGAGCCGCGCGACCGCGAGGTGATCGCGGTCGAGCCCTCGCCCCTGATGATCGCCAAGCGCCCGCATGGCGCGGCCGCCGCGCTGCAGGGCGCTGCCGAGGCGCTGCCCCTCGACGCTCGGAGCGTCGACGCGGCGATGGCCACGCTGACCATCCACCACTGGCGCGACCTCGACGCCGGCCTCGCCGAGATGCGCCGGGTGGCGCGCGAACGGATCGTCCTCTTCACGATCGACGCTGAGAAGAACTCGGAGATCTGGACTCTTTCCGAGTATTTCCCCGCCGCGGCGCAGGCCGAGCGCGAAAAGATGCCGACGATGAGGGCCCTCGAAGCCAAGCTGCCGCAGGCGACGATCACGGTCGTCCCGGCACCGAGCCGCTGCCAGGACGAATTCACCAGTGCCCTCTGGGACCGACCCGAGCTGTTCCTCGAGCCCGACGTCCTGCGGGCAAGCTCGCTCTGGCACCAGCTCTCCCCCGAGCTGATCTCGCAAGGCCAGGAACGCCTCCGCGCCGACCTCGCCAGCGGCCGCTGGGACGAGCGGTTCGGCCACCTCCGTGCCCTGCCTGAGCTCGACATCGGCCTGCGCCTGGTCTGCGCAGAGCTGTGAGCGATCAGGGGCCGATCGCGGTTCGCGCCGCGAGCGCCCGAGACACAGAGGCGGTCATCGCGCTTTGGACCGAGGCTTACTTCACCGAAGGCGAGGGTGGCCGCGACGCCCCCTACGCCCGGTCCGACTTCCGCGCCACCGCCGCGGCCGCATCCCACTTCCTCGTCGCTGAACGCGACGAGACGGTCGTCGGCGTCGTCGCCCTGCTCGCTCCCGGCGAGTCCACCAGCGCGGTGGCCGGCGATGGCGAGGCGGAACTGGCGCGCTTGGTAGTCGCCGCCACCGCCCGCCGCGAGGGCGTCGGCCGAATGCTCGCCGATCGCTGCGCCGAGCTGGCAGGCGAGGAAGGCTGGAATTCGATCGTCCTCTGGAGCCGCCCCTACCAGCGGGCGGGCCACAGCCTCTACGAATCGCTCGGCTACCGCCGCTGCCCCGAGCGCGACTCGGTCGACGAGACCGGCTTCGAGCGCCTCGTCTTCCGTCTCGAGCCCTAGCCGACCGAGCCCAGCGCGTCGTCGATGAAGGGACCGAGCAGCTCGCCGGCCTTGGCGGCGGTCGTCTCGGGGGCGTCGCTCGGCGCGGTGATGTAGCTGATCGCGAGGCGGACGAGGGACTCGGCGAGCAGCTTGACCTTGGCTGAGGGAGCCTGCGGCCAGCCCACTTCGATCGTCGTCGTCAGGCGGGCCGTGGCCCAGTGGACGACCGGCATGCCCTGGGTGGTGACGAAGGGCAGCATGCCGCCGGTGCCGTCGTCGCTGAGCAGGATGCGGACGAGGGGGTCCTCGCCGGCGGTGAGCAGGAACTTGGAGAGCGCGGCGTCGATCGCCAGGCGCGGGTCGTCGAGGTGCCGGCGCACCGCCGCGTCGACGTCATCGAGGAAGCGCTCGCCCTCGTGGATGACAAAGGCCTGCCCGAACTCCGCCCGGTTGCCGAACTCCTTGTAGAGGGTCTGGCGGCTGACCCCGGCGGCCTCGGCGATGTTGGACATCGTGATCTCCGACCATGCCTTCGTCTCCAGCTGGTCGCGGGCGGCGCCGAAGAGCGTCTCGCGCAGCAGCTGGCGCGCCGCTGCGGGATACGGGGTGCGGGTGGACACCGCGGGGATCGTGCCAGCCGTGGCGGTCACTCGCCGCTCTCGTCAGGCTCGAAGTCGACCTTGTCGCGCACCCCGCAGTCGGGACAGGCCCAGTCGTCGGGGACCTCGCTCCAAGGCGTGCCCGCCGGGAAGCCCTCGCGCGGGTGGCCCTGCTCCTCGTCGTAGACGTAGCCGCAGCCCGGGCAGCGCCAGCGGCTCATGCCGACGCTCCCGCGCCGTAGCGGGCGAGAACGCGCTTGCGTGCCCGCGGCTGGATGTTGGCGCGGCTGAGATCGCCGCCGTAGTGCTCGACCAGGATCGGGTCCATCACCCGCCGCCAGAGCGGCGGGACCCAGGCGAGCACGATCATTCCCGCGTAGCCGGTCGGCAGCTGCGGCGCCTCCTCGACGTGGCGCAGCGCCTGGTAGCGGCGGGTCGGGTTGGCGTGATGGTCGCTATGGCGCTGCAGGTGGTAGAGCAGGACGTTGGAGGCGACGTTGTTGCTGTTCCAGCTGTGCTCGGGACGGCAGCGCTCGTAGCGCCCGTCCTCCTTCTTCTGGCGCAGCAGGCCGTAGTGCTCGAGATAGTTGACGACCTCGAGCAGCGAGAAGCCGAGCACGGCCTGGATCAAGAGGTAGGGCAGCACGACGGGGCCGAAGACGATCGCCAGCACGGCGAAGAGGCCGATCGTCATCGCCCAGGCGCCGAGGATGTCGTTGCGCAGGCTCCAGTGCGACTTGCCGAGTCGGTCGAGACGGGCGCACTCGATCCCCCAGGCCGAGCTGAGGCTGCCCGAGACGGTGCGCGGCAGGAAAGCCCAGAAGCTCTCCCCCAGCCGCGAGCTGGCCGGGTCCTCGGGGGTGGCGACGCGGACGTGATGGCCGCGGTTGTGCTCGATGAAGAAATGGCCGTAGCCGGTCTGGGCGAGGGCGACGCGACTCAGCCACTTCTCCATGCTGTCGCGCTTGTGGCCGAGCTCGTGGGCGGTGTTGATCGCGATCCCGCCGACGACGCCCATGGTCAGAGCGAGGCCGAGGTTCTCGAGGATCGAGAGGTCGCCGCCGGCCCAGAGCCAACAGGCGAAGACCAGCCCCGCGTACTGGACCGGGATGAAGAGGTAGGTGCACCAGCGGTAGTAGCGGTCCTGCTCCAGCCACTTGAGGATGCTGTCGGGCGGATTGCTCGGGTCGACCCCGATCGCGATGTCGAGCAGGGGGAAGACGACGAAGACGAGCAGCGGGCCGAAGAACCAGAAGCCGTCGAAGCCCGTCACCTCGACGCCGGCCCAGGCGAGGAACGGGGCGAAGGGGATGATCAGGCCGAGCAGCCAGGCGTAGCGCTTGGCGTCGCGCCAGGTGGCCGGATTGAGCTCGATCTCCGGCCCGTGGTCATGGCTGTGCATCGCTGCCTCCATCCCATCCTCCTTGTCAAATTCCCAAAGTACGTTCCCTTGATTTACAAAATAGCGAATTCTGTAAATCAGCGCAACAATTCAGGCTGGACTGTCTACAGCCCGCGCGGGGTGCAACGCGTAGGGGCGCATATAGGACCGGAAAACGTTGCACCCGCCCTTTGGGGGGTTCCTCGCTACCATCCCGCCCGTGTATACGTTTTTGGGCTTCCTCCAAGTGATCATCTCCGGCGTGCTGATCTTCTTGATCCTGCTGCACTCCGGCAAAGACACCGGGCTCTCCGGCGCCTTCGGTATCGGCGGCGGCGGCAGCTCCTTCGGCGGCGGCTCGATGGTCGAGCGCAACCTCGACCGGGCGACGATCTTCTTCGCCATCCTCTTCGTGCTCAACACGCTCGTCCTGCTGACGCTCTAGGACCGCTCCTAAACGCGCTCGGCGGCCCTGCGCCCGCCATTGCCGCTCGCCCCGTTGCCCGAGTCGAGGATCGCGACCGCCTCACGGCGCAGCTCCGCGTCGAGCAGGGCGAAGTCCTCGTCGGAGAGCTTGCCGGCTGCGTGGTCGAGCTCGGCGTCGCGGATCTCGCGGTACTTGGCTTCCTTGAGCGCCTCGAGCTCGGTGCCGGCGACGGGCGCGCGGCGACTGCGGCGGGGCGGCCAGATCGCGATCAGCGCACCCGCCAAGGCGATCAGGCCGCCGATCCACATCCAGGTGACGAGCGGATTGACGATGACACGGAAGGTCGCGGTTGCATCCTCGCTGAGATAGCTCTCGGCGATCCGCTCGGCGGTCGCCGCCTGCAGGCTTTCGATTTGCTCGGCGGCGGCGGGGCGCAGCGCCGGGTTAGCGGCGGCGCCCCGCATCAGGGCCGAGACCGCGCCGCATTGCGGCGGCGTCCCCGGCGCCCCCCGGACGCAGGCGCTGAAGCCCGCGTCGGCGGCGCGGGCGCGACGTTGCACGGCTGCGATGTCGGGGCCCTCAGAGATCCAGAAGTCATTGCCGATCCCCGCCTTCAAGCCGACCTCGCTCGTCGCCTCGCCATCGAAATAGTTGGAGATCGTTCCGCCGCGAACCCCGGTGGGACGGTAGAAGCGCCGACTGGGGCGCAGGATCGTCGTCCTGTCGCCCTGCCGCACCGCCACCACAGCGCCGAAACTGAGCTTCGCGTCGTCCACCGCCACCGTCGGCCGCACGTAGGTGACCGTACGCCCGTCGACCTCGGCGCTCTCCCCCGGCCGCAGCTCGATGTCGCGGTTGGTCTGGAAGCTGGAGGACGCCGCGATCCCGATCAGCAGCACGGCGATGCCGATGTGGACGAGGTAGCCGCCGTAGCGCCGCCGGTTGCGCGAGACGACGCCGACCAGCGCCGCCGCCATCGAGCCTCCGGCGAGCGAGCGTCGCGCCGCCGCGCCGCGCCAGAACTCCTGCCCGATGCCGACCAGGGCAAAGGCGGCGAAGACGAAGAGGGCGAATGCCCAGGGCTCGCGCAGGGTGTCGGTGAACAACGCCAGGGCGACCCCGACCGCGGCGGCGACCAGCGACGGCACGAGGAAGACCCGCTTCGCCGTCTTCCAGCTGACCCGGCGCCAGGCGAGCAACGGGCCGATCCCGGTGAAGAGCACGAGCAGGATCGCCAGCGGGGTCGTGTAGCGGTCGAACCAGGGCGCCGCCAGGGAGGACTTGGTGCCGGTGAAGAGTTCCGAGATCAGCGGGAAGAAGGTGCCCCAGAAGATCGTCGCGCAGAGCGCCACCAGCAGCAGGTTGTTGACGACGAAGACGGCCTCGCGCGAGGCCAGCGAGTCGATCCGCTTCTGCGAGCGCAGGTCCTCGAGGCGGGAGACGATCAGCGCGGTCGAGCCGATCAGCACCACGGCGATCAGGCCGAGGATGTAGGGCCCGACGGTGCTGTCGCCGAAGGCGTGGATCGACTGCAGCACGCCGGAACGGACGAGGAAGGTGCCGAGCAACGCCAGCGAGAACGTGGCGACGATCAGGCATGCATTCCAGACCTTCAGCATGCCGCGCCTCTCCTGGACCATGATCGAGTGCAGGAAGGCGGTGCCGATCAGCCACGGCATCAGCGCCGCGTTCTCGACCGGGTCCCAGGCCCAGTAGCCGCCCCAGCCGAGCTCGGTGTAGGACCAGCGGGCGCCGAGCAGCAGGCCGAAGCCGAGCAGCGCCCAGGCGATCAGGGCGAAGCGACGGGTGGCGCGGATCCAAGAGGCGTCGATGCGGCGGGTGATCAGGGCGCCGATCGCGAAGGCGAAGGGGATCGTGAAGGCGACGTACCCCGAGTAGAGCATCGGCGGGTGGATCATCATGCTCGGGTGCTGCAGCAGCGGGTTGAGACCGACCCCGTCGGCCGGTATGGGGTCGGGCGTGAGGGCAAAGGGGTTGACGCCGCCTGCGAAGAGCATCAGGCCGGTGAAGAAGCTCGCCACGCCGGCCATCACCGCGGTTGCGTAGGGGACGATCTCGCGCAGCTTGTTGCGGGTGGAATAGAGGGCCAGGGAGGAGGCGATCGAGAGCACCCAGGCCCAGAGCAGCAGCGAGCCTTCCTGGCTCGACCACATCGCCGCCAGCTTGTAGAAGCTCGGCGTCTCGATCGAGGAGTGCTGCGCGACGATGTTGAGCGAGAAGTCGTCGCCGGCGAAGGCGATCTCGATCAGGGCGACGCAGAGCGTCAGCAGAGCGCAGGCGACGTAGACGGCGCGCCGCGACCTGACCACCCAGCGCTCATCGACCTTGCGGCCGTAGAGCGCCGCCCCCACCGCGAAGAGCATCGTCGCGAAGGCCAGCGCCAGCGCGGCGCTGCCGAAGCTAGCCGTCATTCGACGTCGTGAACTTCGACGGGCACTTGGTCACCAAAGTGTCCGGCTCACCGACGAAGACGCCCTGCGCCATTTCACCGGTGAGAACTATCTCGCGCCCACCGCGGAACGGATCGGGCACCGTGCCGCTGTAGGTAACCGGGATGCTCTCGCCACCACCATCGCGATCGGCTACGCGGAATCGCAGCACTGAATCGTCCTCCCGGACCGACCCCCTGACGACTCGGCCGGTCAGGTCGTAGCTGGTCCCGGGCGCCGCATTGAGCAGTTGCGACGGCTCCTTGGCAGCCGTGGCGGCGCTGAAAGAGGTGTAGACGAGCGCCACCGCCAGGAGGACGGCAACACTGAGAGCCACCACGAGCCGGATCTTTCGCTTGCGCTGGGGATCCACGGACCGGGGATTATCGCAACCTGCCGGGTGGGGCGAGCGGTGCAGGGTCGGCGGACGCGCTTCGCGCTGAG
>JBIOVV010000118.1:0-113489 GCA_044867925.1 Solirubrobacterales bacterium
TTGCAGAGCTGCACGGCGAAGACGCCGAGGCCGCCGGCCGCGCCCCAGATCAGGACGTTGTGGCCTGGCTGCAGCTTGCACTGGTCGATCAGCATCCGGTAGGCGGTGAAGTAGGTGAGGCCGTAGGCGGAGGAATCGGCCCAGGAGAGGTTCTGGGGGCGGGGGAGGAGCTGTTGCGCCTGCACCTTGGTGAACTGGGCGAAGGAGCCCCAGGTCGTCTCGTAGCCCCAGATCTGCTGGCTCGGCGCGGCGAGCGGATCGAGCCCGTGCACCTCGACGTCCTCGTAGGAGGCCTGGTTGCAGTGGACGACGACCTCGTCTCCCGGCTTCCAGCGGGTGACGCCCTCGCCGACCTTCCAGACGATCCCGGAGGCATCGGAGCCGCCGATGTGGTGGCCGTACTCGGGATGGTCGCCGTAGCCGAAGATCGAGACCGGCTTGCCGAGCGCCGCCCAGACGTTGTTGAAGTTGACCCCGGCCGCCATCACGCGGACGATCACCTCGAAGGCGCCCGGCTCGGGAACCTCGATCTGCTCCAGCTGGAAGGCGTCGTTGGGCTCGCCCTCGCGCTCCTGGCGAATCACCCAGGCTGCCATCGTCTCCGGCAGCTCGCCGGGCTCGACATTCAGATTCGCGACTGCGCTCGTGTCAACGGCCAACTCTGATCCTCCGCGGGTTCGGTTACGGGCGGCGAATCCTAGTCAAGCACGGGGGTCTCGGCCTCGCGCAGCTCGGGCGCGGTGATCTCGCGCACCGTGATCTCGATTGGTTCCGGCGGCTCGATCGCTTTGCTCGGGGTGACACCGAGCGACTCGACCTTGCGCAGCTGCGGCAGCAGGCGACGCTCCATTGAGCCGACCGCGGAGTCGTAGGCGTTGGCAGCCGAGGTGAGGCCACGGCCGACCTTGTCGAAGTCGCTGAGGAACTTGGCGAAGCGGGCGTGCATGGTGCCGGCGGCGTCGGCGATCTCGGCCGCCTCGGCGACCATCCGCTCCTGGCGCCAACCGAGCTCCATCGTCCGCAGCAGCCCGATCAGCGAGGTCGGGCTGACCAGCAGGACGTTGAGCTTCAGCGCGTAGTCGAAGAGCTCGGGGTCGGCGGTGAAGGCGGCGTGCAGGGCCGGCTCGTTGGGGATGAAGCAGATCACCAGGTCCGGCGTCTCGCCGGCCTTGAACTGCCCCTGGTAGTCCTTCGAGCTGAGCGCACGGACGTGCTCGCGCGCCTGTCGCGCGTGCCGTTCGAGCTGGATGCGACGCTCGCTCTCGACCTCCGCCTCCTGGGCGTCGAGGAAGGCGTCGAGCGGCACCTTCGAGTCGGCGACGAAGCTGCGCCCCTCGGGCAGGAGGAAGCGCGCGTCGGGCCGCAGGCGCCCGTCTTCGGTGTGCAGCGTCTCCTGCATCTCGAAGTCGACGTGCTCGGTCATGCCGGCGATCTCGATGCAGCGGCGCAGCTGCAGCTCGCCCCACTGACCCCGCGTCTGCGGCTGCCGCAGGGCCTTCTTGAGGCCCGCCGTCTCGTCGTTGAGGTTGCCGACCGTCTGGCCCATCTGCTCGAGCAGGGTGCGCGTCTGCAGGTCGCCTTCGCCGCGCTTGCGCACCTCCGCTTCGATCTTCTCCTGGCCCTTGGCGATCCGCTCTGCCAGAGCCTTGATCTCGGCCTGCCGCTTGTCAAGGGTCGCCTCCGCGGTCTGGGCGTCGACCTTGCGGGCTTCCTCGTTGATCCGCTGCCACTGGGCGATCGCGCGCTCGGTCGCCTCCTCGATCGCCGGGCCGTGGTCGAGCACCGGTTGCTGCCCGGGTCGGCGAGCGATCGCGTAGACGAGCGCCGCGGCGAGGATCAGCACGGCTATTGCCAGGACGATGGTCACCCGGTCGATGTTGACGACCGGGGCAGACGTAGCGAGAACGCCCGAAGGTCGCTATTTACGGCAGCAGCAGGTCGTTCTCCGAGGAGCTGCGGTACGGGCCGACGGTGAAGCGGACCGGTTTGGCCCCCGGGATGTCGGCGGCGCTGACCCGGTAGACGCCGGTCGGCAGCGAGGCGAGCAGGGAGTTGTTGCCGTTGGCGACGAGTGCTTTCGACTTGACGTCTTTGGGACCGCTGATCTCCAGTTGCGAGTCGAAGGTGGTGAGGTTGGCGGTGACGAAGACGACGTCGAGCGGCGCCTTCGACTTCACCTGGGGCTGGGAGGCGTGCTGGTTCTGGGGGATCTGCTGCGTCGGTTCGGGGCCGACGGCGATCCGCGACGGTTGCACCGTGATCGTCCGTGGCGTGACCGTGACGCTGACCCGCGTCGGCGGCTGCGGCCGCGGTTCGTTGGCGTTTTCCTCGGCGCCGCAGCCGGCCGTCGCCAGCGCCAGCGCGGCGAGGGCGGAGCCCACAGCGAAGACTCTCCCGCGTCCCATCGGGGCGGAATCTAGCCGAAGGGCAAGTCGACTACGCGAGCCGTAACGCCATCTTCACCTACGCGCAGCTCGCTGCCCGGCTCTGCCTCACGGCGCACGATCGCCAGCGCGATCGGGCCGTGGGCGGGGGAGACGCAGCTGCCGCCGAGCCTGCCGACCTCCTTCGCGCCCAGCGAGAGCGCCGCTCCCGGGCTTGCGGGAGCGCTGAGTCGCAGGCCGCGGAGGTGGCGGTTCGGCTTGCCCTTGTAGTGGAGCCGGGCGACGGTCTCCTGGCCGATGTAGCAGCCCTTCTCGAAGTTGACGGCGGCGGCGACGATGCCGGCCTCGGCCGGCATCGTCGCGGTGTCCATCTCGCCGCCGAAGCGCGGGGTGCCGGCCTCGATGCGAAGGATCTCGGCCGCGTCGGAGCTGACCTCGGGAGCGCCCGCGGCGGCGAGCGCGGCGCCGAGTCGCGCCGCGTCGCCGGCTGCGGCGATCAGGTCGATGCCGAGCGCGGTTCCCACCGCAAGGCACTCGACGCCCTCGATCGAGACGGGCTCGGAGGCGTGCTCCGGCAGCGCCGGCGAGCCGGCCAGCTCGACGCTGCGCGGCCCGATCAGCGAGAGGATCGCCCGCTCCTCGCTGACGTCCCGAAGCGTGACCTCGCGGCCGATCTTGTACATCTCGAGGTGCCGCCGGGCCGCGTCCACCGCCGCGGCCTCGGTGTCGACCCAGATCTCGTCCTCGGCCAGCCGCAGCACCCGCATGTCGGCCTGCATGTGCCCCTTGCGATCGAGCAGCGCCGCGTAACAGCCCTCGCCAACCCCGAGGGCCTCGATGTCGTTGGTCAGCTGCCCTTGCAGGTACTCGGCAGCCTCAGGCCCCTTCAGCAAAAGCTTCCCCCACCCAGAGCGATCGAGCACCCCACACTCCTCGCGCAACTGCCGATACTGCGCATCGAGCTCAACTGTCACCGCTTGGGCCATCCCCCAATTCTAGGAAGCAACGTCGATGGGCGACGGGGATGACCCCGACCGAGCTGCTGCGCGACTTCGACTATGGCAAGACGCGGCGCCTGGCCAGCGGCGGGCTGGTGCGCGAATGGGAGATCGTCGCCCAGGACAAGGAGATCGAAGTCGCTCCCGGGGTCAAGTACGAGGCCTGGACCTACAACGGCCGGGTCCCCGGCCCGACCCTGCGCGCTCGCGAGGGGGAGCGGCTGCGGCTGCGCTTCGTCAATGCCTCCGAGCATCCGCACACGATCCACTTCCACGGCATCCACACGGCGCTGATGGACGGCATGCCCGGGATCGGCGAAAACCGCGGCGGCGGCGCGGTCGCGGCCGGCTCCGAGTTCACCTACGAGTTCGACGCCGAGCCGTTCGGCCTGCACCTCTACCACTGCCACGTCTCGCCGCTCGCCAGCCACATCTCACGCGGGCTCTACGGCGCTTTCATCGTCGATCCGAAGCAGGGCCGGCCGGAAGCCGACGAGATGGTGATGGTGATGAATGGCTTCGACACCAACTTCGACCTCTCCAACGAGGTCTACGCGGTCAACACGGTCGGCTTCCACTACGTCAACGAGCCGATCCAGGTGCGGCGCGACGAGCTGCTGCGCGTCTACCTTGTCAACCTGCTCGAGTTCGACCCGATCAACTCCTTCCACGTCCATGCCAACTTCTTCCAGCACTACCCGACCGGGACCTCGCTGCGGCCGAGCGAGTACACGGACACGGTGATCCAGGGGCAGGGCCAGCGGGCGATCCTCGAGATGAAGTTCCCCTTCGACGGCGACTACATGTTCCACGCCCACGTCAGCGAGTTCGCCGAGCTCGGCTGGTCGGGCTTCTTCCGCGTCGGCGATCCGGCGCGGATGGGCGCCGCCGCGGCCGCGGCCGCTTATTGCGAGCTGCCGTGGGGCGAGCCGGGCGGCCGGGCCTGATGGAGGCGGGGGGGCAGGTCGAACGGCTCGGCGGCGGGCGCTTGCCGGCCTGGGCGCTGGGCCTCCTGCCGCTCGGCCTGATCGTGGCGGCGATCGGCGCCTTCGCCCTGCTCGGCGGTCCCGGGCTCGGCGATCGCAACGGGCCGCCGCTCGAGGAAGTCGCGGTCGAGCGCACCGTGCTGAGGCCGGGGAAGATCGAGCTCACCCTGCGCAACGACGGGCCCGACCCGGTCCGGGTCGCCCAGGTCGCGGTCAACGACTCCTACGCCCCGTTCGCGACGAGCGACGGCGAGGAGATCGGACGGCTGGGCTCGACCGCGGTGAGGATCTCCTACCCCTGGATCGAGGGCGAGGCCTACGAGATCTTCGTGCTCACCTCCTCCGGCGGCACGATCGAGACGACGATCCCGGTCGCCACCGAGACCCCGGCGGCAGACCTCGGCTTCTTCGGCCTGATGGCGCTGCTCGGCGTCTACGTCGGCATCGTCCCGGTCAGCCTCGGCATGCTCTGGCTTCCCTTCGTGCGCCGCATCGACGCTCGCTGGATCGGCGCCCTGATCGCCTTCACCGTCGGGCTGCTGGCGCTGCTGGCGATCGATGCCGCGCTCGAGGGGCTCGAGATCGCCGCCGCGGCGCCGAGTGCCTTCGGCGGCTCGGCCCTGGTCTACGCCGGAGCGCTGGTCGCCTACCTGGTGCTGGCCGCGATCGACACCCACCTGGGGCGACGACGCGATCGCTCCGGCGCCTCTCGGGCCACCGGCGGCCTCTACATGGCGCTGCTGGTCGCGATCGGGATCGGCCTCCACAACCTCGGCGAGGGTCTGGCGATCGGCTCCTCCTACGCCACCGGGGCGCTTGCCCTCGGCGCCTTCCTGGTCGTCGGCTTCGCGATCCACAACACCACCGAGGGGCTGGCGATAGTGGCGCCGCTGCGTGAGGGCGGGGGGTCCAAGGCGACGATCGGGCCCGGTCGGCTCGCGACTCTGGGCCTGATCGCGGGCGCGCCGGCCGTGCTCGGCGCCTGGATCGGCGCGGCCGCCTTCAACCCGAGCCTGGCGGCGCTGCTCTTCGGCGTCGGCGTCGGCGCGATCGCCAGGGTGATCGTGCAGATCGCGCCGGCCATGCGCGACGAGGACGGACGCATCCTGCACCCGCTCTCCGTCGCCGGCATGCTCACCGGCATCGCCCTGCTCTACCTCACCGGCCTGCTGGTGGCGGTCTGATGGCCGTCTCCGGCGAGGGCCCGCGGCGGGCGCCGGCCACGGAGGCGATCGAGGACTACGCGAAGGCGATCTACGCGCTTGCCGCCGACCGCCCCGGGCCGGTCGCCAACGGCGAGCTGGCCGCCCGCCTGCGGGTGACGCCCGCGACCGCGACCTCGATGCTGAAGCGCCTTGCGGATCTGGGCCTGGTCGACTACCTCCCCTACAAGGGCGTGACGCTGACTGCGGCGGGGGAGAGGGTCGCGCTCGAGGTGATCCGCCATCACCGCTTGATCGAGGCCTATCTCGCCGAGGCGCTCGGCATGCCGGAGGACCGCGTCCACGCCGAGGCAGAGGTGCTCGAGCACTACATCTCCGAGGATCTCGAGCTGCTGATCGCGGCCAAGCTCGGCGAGCCCAGCCACGACCCGCACGGGACGCCGATCCCGGGGCCGGACCTGAAGCCGCCGGAGAAGGGCAGCGGGTAACGGTTGGGCTCGCGGCCCGGCAGCGGCGTCCCGGTCGAGGAGGCCCCCGCGGACGACGCCGCGGTCGAAGACGTACTCCCGGGCGAGGCGGCCGTCGCCCGCGCGGCGCGCCGTTCGCTCGAAGGCCACGCCCGCGGCCCGGCGCGCCTGTGGCCCTTCCTGGGCCCTGCCTTCGTCGCCGCCGTCGCCTATATCGACCCGGGCAACTTCGCCACCAACATCGCCGGCGGCGCCAAGTTCGGCTACCTGCTGCTCTGGGTGATCCTTGCCGCCAACCTGATTGCGATGGTCGTGCAGACCCAGTCGGCGAAGCTGGGGATCGCGACCGGCAAGAACCTCGCCGAGCTCTGCCGCGAAACCTTCGCGCGGCGCACCGCGATCGGCCTCTGGCTGCAGGCCGAGGTGGTGGCGATGGCAACCGACATCGCCGAGGTGGTCGGCGCCGCGCTCGGCCTCCACCTGCTCTTCGGCATCCCGCTCTTTCCCGCCGGCCTGATCGCCGGCGCCGGCGCCTTCGGCATCCTCGCCCTGCAGCAGATGGGCTTCCGCCGGCTCGAGGCCGCGATCACCGCTCTGGTCGGAGTCGTCGTCGCCTCCTTCGTCTTCGAGCTCTTCCACGCCGAGCCGGACGGGGGAGAAGTGGCCAGGCACCTCTTCGTGCCGGGATTCGCCGGCACCGAGAGCATCCTGCTCGCCACCGGAATCATCGGCGCGACGGTGATGCCGCACGTGATCTACCTGCACTCTGCGCTGACCCAGCGGCGGATCGTCGGTCGCGACGACGAGGAGAAGCGACGGATCCTGCGCTTCGAGAAGGTCGACGTGGTGATCGCGATGTCGCTAGCCGGCGTGATCAACCTCTCGATGATGATCGTCGCCGCGGCTCTCTTCCACGAAGGCGGCCTGGCCGGCATCGACTCGATCGACGGCGCCTACGAGGGCCTCAAGTCGCTGGTCTCCGTCAACGCCGCGACCGTCTTCGGCATCGCTCTCCTCGCCTCCGGCTTCGCCTCCTCCTCAGTCGGGACGATGGCGGGCCAGGTCGTGATGCAGGGCTTCATCCGCCGCCGCATCCCGATCTTCCTGCGCCGCGCGATCACCCTGGCCCCGGCCCTGGTCGTGCTCGCGATCGGCATCGACCCCACCGATGCCCTGGTGGCCAGCCAGGTCGTCCTCTCCTTCGGCATTCCCTTCGCCCTGGTGCCGCTGCTGATGCTTGCCTCGAAGAAGGAAGTGATGAGCGCCCTCGTCAACCCGCGCTGGCTTACCGGGGTGGCGGGGACGTTGGCGGCGATGATCATCGCCCTCAACGTCTTCCTCTTGCAGCAGGTGTTCTTCGGCTGAGGCCTGGGCCGACGAAGCTTCAGGAGTCGAGAAGGCTTGCTACGAGGGTAACCAGCTCTCTTGCCATGCGCGATCGCGGAACTACGAGGTCAACGCCGGCGGCCTTGGCGTCGTCGCGGGTCGCGACGTCAACGTGGGAGTAGTAGCCGAGGACGGGGATCCCGGCACCTGCCAGGGCATTTGGGTCCTCGGCTTCGAGGTCGGCGACGATCAGCTCGGCGCCCTCGAGCGGGGCTGTCGCGAGCGACGGGGAGAGGGTCACCTCGTGGCCTGCCGCGCTCAGCATCGCTTCGACCTTGCTGCCGAGCAGGAGGTCGGAGGAGATCGCGACGACGCGGGCCACTAGAGCGAGCGGCGTTCGCGGAACTCCTCGCGAACGCTCTCGGGACGGCCCCACATCTGCACGACCTCGGCGCGACCCTCGCGCACCTCGCGCAGCTGCATCTCGCCGCCGATGCCGTCGGCGTCGAGCTTCGCCAGGACACCCTTGACGGTCTCGGCGGCGGCGGCGTGGCCGAAGCTGTGAGCGACGAGCAGGCGCCAGTCCCAGTCGGCCCGCGAGTAGGGCTGGGCGTTGATCTGGCTCAGCGCCACCGCGGAGTCGACGTAGCGGCTCTCGTCGTCGATGCGCAGGTCGAGCTCGAGGTCGGTCCAATCGGGCGGCACCGAGTCGAGTACCTGCTGGAAATCGGCGGCCAGGCTCACGGCTGCAAGCCTAGCTCGAACGCCGCGGATACATCGAGGGGCCGTTCGAGCAGGCCATGCTCGAGGTCCCACCTGGCCCAGGCGTGGAGGACCGCGGGATCGAAGCGATCCGGCGTCAGGTCGGGCAGCAGGGCGTCGAGCTGCGCCTGCTGCTCGCCGCGCTCGAGGCCGGGCACCTCGGCCAGCAGGTCATCGAGAGCTCGCTGTGGGTCGTTCACCGCCAGCTCGTAGCCGTGGGTCGTCGCGGCCAGCACCGACTCGACCAGCTCGGGATCGCGCTGGATCGTCTGCCGCGAGCTGACCAGAACCAGCTCGGGGTAGGACGGGGCGCCGTAGCGGTCGACCTTGAAGACCTGGATCGGCACCCCCTGCCGGCGCAGGGCGACCCCCTCGGCGTTCCAGAACCCGGTCGCGGCGTCGACCTTGCCGGCCGCCAGCGAAGAGATCGCGTTGAAGCCGATCGTCACCCGCTTCACCTTTGCCGTCTTGCCGCCGTCGGCGCTCACCTCGGAGTCGACCACGGCTTCGTCGGAGGGCAGGCCGGTGACGCCGACCGCGCGGCCCTCGAGGTCGCGGGGCCGGGAGATGCCGCGGCCGCCGCGGGCGATCACCGCGGCCAGGGGGCGCTGGACCAGCGGCATCGTGCCGACCAGGTCGAGGCCGCGCTCGCGGGCGATGCCGAGGTCGTGGATGTCGAGGATGGCGAAGTCGGCCCGGCCGGCGGCGAGCAGCTTGGGGGCATCGGTCGCTTCGCCCGGCTGGCGGATCATCAGGTCTACGCCCTCGTCGCGGTAGAAGCCCTGTCGCCGGGCGGCGTAGATGCCCGAGTGCACCGCGTTCGGCGTGAAGTCGAGCACCAGCGTCGCGCCGACAGGCGCGCCCGGTTCAGCGCCGCCATCGCCGCAGCCGGCAAGGCCGGCGAGCAGGGAGGCGGCCGCCAGCAGCGCGGCAACCAACTTCATCTGGCGCGGCAACCTATTTCATTCGCTCAATATGGGTAGACTGGCGCCGCCCCCAGTCGAATTCAGGGATCTAGGAGGAGAGAGAGTGCAGGAACGAGGACTTGCGGCATATCTTGCTGAGCTAATCGGCACCTTTCTGTTGGTGTTCTTCATCACCAGCGTCGTGGTGCTCTTCGTCTCGACCGGCGAACAGGCCCAGTTCGGGACTGACTTCGCGGTCATCGGGCTCGTCCACGCCTTCCTGCTTTTCGGCCTGATCGTCATGTTCGGCGTGGTCAGCGGTGGGCACTTCAACCCCGCGGTCACGCTTGCGGCCTGGGTGATCCGGCGGATCGGGTCGATCGACGCGCTGATCTACATGCTCGCCCAGCTTTCCGGCGGCGTGCTCGGCGCGCTGCTCTGCAAGGCCCTGCTGCTCGACGAGGGCCGGGCGACCAACTACGGCGCCGCCACGGTGAGCGGAATCCTGGGAGGCAACTTCCAGGGCGCGATCATCGAGGCGATCGGCACCTTCTGCCTGGTGCTGGTGATCCTCGCCGCTGTCTACTCCCGCAAGAGCTTCAAGGAGTGGGCACCGCTGGCAATCGGCACGACGCTTGGCTTCATCGTCATGGTCGGCGGCCCGCTGACCGGTGGCTCCTTCAACCCCGCCCGCTGGTTTGGCCCGGCGCTGGTCGGCAACGAGTGGGGCGGCGTCTGGCCCTACCTGGTCGGTCCGATCGTCGGCGCCCTGCTCGCCGCGGCTGTCTTCCGCTTCGTGCTCGAGAAGGGCGGCCTGCCGCCGACCGAGCCGGCCGAGCCGGTGCGACCGCCGGTAGCGAAGTACTCCGAGGGCGCGCGCTAGGAAGCGCGGCCTCCGGGCTTCCGATTCGACTGACTTAGCGCCGGGCCGGCAATGCCGGCCCGGCGCTTTCTTGCAGTAGCTTGGGCGTCGTGCGACGAGTCACCTTCTCCCGCAACTACACGCTCTCCCTCTCTCGCACCTGCCAGTGCTACTGCAAGTACTGCGCCTTCGCCACGCACCAGGCGCACATTCGCTCGCCTGAGGAGGTCGAGAAGCTTCTAGACGAGGCTCTCAAGCGAAATGCCAAGGAGCTGCTCGTGCTCACGGGGGAGCGGCCTGAGGTGAACCCCGCCGTGGCGGCGAAGCTGGCCCAGTGGGGGCATGAGGACTTCACTTCGTATGTGATCTGGAGCTGCGAACGGGCGCTCGAGCGCGGCATGCTTCCCCACACGAATATCGGCGTGCTCGAGCGCGATGACCTGGCCCGGCTACGCGAGGTCACCGCTTCGCAGGGGCTGATGCTGGAGTCGGTATCGGAGCGGCTGATGGAGACCGTCCACGCCGGGTCTCCAACCAAGCATCCTGCCAGGCGACTGGCCACGATCGAGGCCGCAGGGGAGCTCAAGATCCCCTTCACCAGCGGCATCTTGGTTGGCATCGGCGAGACCGAAGAGGAGCAGGTGGCTTCCCTGGAGGCACTGGCGGAGCTGCACGAGAACTACGGCCATCTCCAAGAGGTGATCCTGCAGAACTTCGTTCCGCACCCGAAGTACTACGGGCAGGAAGTTGCCGATATCGCTGACGAGGCTGCTCTCGAGAGGTGGGGGGAGGACGAGGACCCCTCCGCCGAGCAACAGCGGGGAGGCTCGTCGGAGGGGTCCCCGTCCTCCCTGCCGGCGCCCTCATGGGCCAGTCCGGTCGGTGTCGAGGACATCAAGCGCTTGATCGCCGAGTGCCGGAGGTTGATGCCCGATGTCGGCATCCAGGTTCCGCCCAATCTGTCGGATAGCTGGGATGAGCTGGTCGAGGCGGGAGCGACCGATCTCGGCGGCTTGTCAGCCAACGGAGACCACATTTCCCCCGAGCACGCATTTCCAAGTCCGCACGAGGTGCGCAAGTCGTTGGCCCCCAAGGGCTTTGCACTGACCGAGCGGCTGTGCGTGTATCCGCAGTACATGGACCCGGATTGGATGGAGCAGGGGGTTCTCGATGTGATCAAGCTGAAGTACTGGAGCTTCATTCCGCGCAAGGGGTCCGGGCGCAGGAGCGAGGAGGCGATCGACGGAGGGTTGGCCCCCGAGGCGATCGCGAAAGGGCGCGAGGGAACGGAGCTCAGCGAGGACGAGCTGACGGCGCTGTTCGCCGAGACGCGGCCCGAGGTCATCGAGGAGATGCGGGTGGCCGCCGATGAGCTGCGGGCGGAGCTTGCGGGAGACCGGGTCACCTTTGTCGTCAACCGCAACATCAACTTCACCAACATCTGCGTGGTCGGCTGCGCCTTTTGTGGCTTCGGGCAGGGGAAGCGGTCGCCGGATGCCTATGAGGTCTCGGAGGAGGACTTCGCGGATCGGGTGCGCGAGGCGGTCGAGTTCGGGGCCACCGAGCTCTGCATGCAGGGGGGGATCCATCCGGACCTGACGCTCGAGGAGTACGGCAGGTGGTTGCGGCTGGCCAAGGACGTGGCGCCGCGGCTGCATCTGCACGCCTACTCGCCGATGGAGGTCCACTACATGTGCGAGCGCTCGGGGAAGGGGCCGGATGAGGTCTTCGAGTACCTGATCGAGTGCGGGCTGGGCTCGACGCCGGGCACCGCGGCGGAGGTGCTCGACGATGGGGTGCGGCAGCGGATCTCACCCAACAAGCTGCCGGCGCAGCGCTGGGTGGAGATCATCGAGGCCTCGCACCGGGCCGGGCTGCGCTCGACCTCGACGGTGATGTTCGGCCACATCGAGGAGCCGCGCGAGCTGGCTCGTCACATGCGCGTGGTGCGCGCCCTGCAGGAGCGCACCGGTGGCATCACCGAGTTCGTGCCGCTCAGCTTCATCCCCTTCAACACGATGCTCGGCCGCACGCACGGGATCGAGGAGATCTCCGCCGCCGAGAACCTCAAGCACACCGCGGCCTTCCGCCTGGCGCTCGGCAAGACGATCCCCAACCTGCAGGCGAGCTGGGTGAAGATGGGCCTCGACGCCGCCACCGAGGCGCTGCGCTGGGGGGTCAACGACCTTGGCGGCACGCTGATGGAGGAGAACATCTCCCGCATGGCGGGCTCCCAGCACGGCGTCCGCCTCGACCCCGAACAGCTGATCGGCGCCGCTCGCGCCGGCGGCCGCGAGCCCGCTCAGCGCACCACGCTCTACGAGATAGTTGAGACTTACTAGGCAAGCGCCTATCTTTGGCCGATCGCTTCGTGGTTTTCATTGGGGGGACGATTCCCGGGGCTGGCATTCATTTCGCTGCCTGCCTTGACGGTCGTGCTTGCCTTGGTCGTGCTCTGGGGCTTGAGGCCTTGGGAGGACGATTCCGACGAGCCTCCCCTGGTCCCCCTGGGCATCGAGATGGGGGTCGGCGACGGTCAGGCGTTGCCCACGGGGTCGACGGGATCGGTGGCCGCGGGGAGAGTCGTTCCGAGGGGGCCGAAGCTCGTCGTCCAATCGACGGAGCCCGTCAGTCGCGGTGCCGGGGGCGCAACCTCGGCTCTTGCCGTGGCTCCAGCCCGTGCCATAGCTCTCGCTGGGGCGCCGTCCTCGCCGGAGGGTCCTGCGCCTGGAGCGGGGACGGGCGAGCAGGTTCCCTCTGTAGGGGCAACAGATGTGGAGGCTCCGACAGAGGGAACCTCCTCGCCCGACACGGTTCCGGTGAGTACTGACGGGAGTGGTTCGGGAGGTCCGACTAGCCCTGGAGGGCCGATTGCCTCGGCAGGTGGGCCGATCCCGGAAAGCTGCGAAGGCGATGAATATGTGGTCACGGTGACCTTGCACGACGAAGAACCCATCGGCGAGGAATCCACCGTCGAAATTGTGCTCCAGCGCCTCGACGAGGACGGCGGCGTCGATGACGAGCTGCGGCTCGAAGGTGATTTGGACGACGCCGGCAGCCTGGTCTTGAAGCTCCGCCTGGAAGGAAGCTGCGTCGAGGTCGTGACCGCGCAACCAGAAGAAGAGGCGGAAGAAGTCCCGGAGGCGGGCGAAGAAGTCACTGAGCCTGCCGAGCTGCCGGAACCCGCCTCTCCCTGAGTCGGCCGATGCGGGCGATGGTCCTGGAGCGCGCGCGGGAGTCGTTGAGGCCCGCGGAGCTGCCCGATCCAGAGCCAGGGACCGGCCAGATCCTGATCTCGGTCGGCGCCTGTGGGGCTTGCCGCACCGATCTGCACATCGCTGACGGCGAGCTGGAGCAGCCGAAGCTGCCGCTGGTGCCCGGCCACCAGATCGTCGGCACTGTGGTCGGGGCGGGGGAGGGCGCCGAGCGTTTCGGCGCCGGGCAACGGCTCGGCGTGCCGTGGCTCGGCTGGACCTGCGGCGAGTGCCGCTACTGCCTCTCCGGCCGAGAGAACCTCTGCGATCGGGCGCGCTTCACCGGCTACGACCTCGACGGCGGCTACGCCGAGCTGGCGGTCGCCGACGAGCGCTACTGCTTGCCGATTCCCGAGGGCTACCCGGACGAGCAGGCGGCGCCGCTGCTCTGCGCCGGCCTGATCGGCTACCGCGCTCTGCGCCTGGTCGGCGACGCCGAGCGGATCGGCTTCTACGGCTTCGGTGCCTCGGCCCACATCCTCTGCCAGGTCGCCGTGCACCAAGGCCGCCGGGTCTTCGCCTTCACCCGCCCCGGCGACGAGGAGGGCCAGGCGTTCGCGCGTGCGCTCGGCGCCGAGTGGGCGGGCTCCTCGGAGCAGGCGGCGCCGGAGGAGATCGACGGCGCGATCGTCTTCGCCCCGGTCGGATCGCTGATGACCGCGGCGCTGCGGGCGAGCGCCAAGGGAGCCCGGATCGTCAGCGCCGGCATCCACATGAGCGACATCCCGAGCTTCCCTTACGAGCAGCTCTGGGGCGAGCGGACCCTCGGCTCGGTCGCCAACCTGACCAGGCAGGATGGCGAGGAGTTCCTGGCGCTGGCGCCGCAGGTTCCGGTTCGCACCGAGGTCGAGCTGCACCCGCTGGAGAGCGCCAACGAGGCGCTTGACTCCATACGCACTGGCAGCTTGCATGGGGCCGCGGTGCTTCGGGTCCGTCCCGGTAGGGGTTCCGCTTAACTTTTTCGGTGGAGCCGCGCCTGCTGGCGCCGCAGGGGATCGCCGAAAAAGTACAAGACGCTCCACCCCTACCGGGACGGACCCGATGTCAGCGGAACAGGTCGTCTTGCCTGGGGCGGCGAAGGGCCTTGGCGCCGGGGCCGTCCTCGGCGGTGACGAAGCGGCTGAGGCCACGAAGCACAACGGCCGGCACGTTGCTGTCCTTGCTTCGGACGAGATCGGCGGCAGCGGCGGCCTCGTCGGCGATGGCGATCAGAGTTGCCTCAAGCTCTTGTCCATGAGCGTCTGTGCGACCCCGCCAATCGTCGATCGGCTGCAAACCCGCGCAGCCGATCGCCACCTCGGCTTGTCCGAGGCGCCAGGCGCGGCCGAAGCTGTCGGCAATAACCACAGCGGTCCCCGAAGAGAGGCGGGGGTGGGTCTCTCCAGGCACTCCCCGCTTTTGTCTGGAGAGGCCCACCCCAGCCTCTCCCGCGACCTCAGTGATTTCGTCCCTGATCCTGCGAGCCGAGGCATCGGGGTCCTCTGGCAGCAGGCAGACGGTGCCGTCCTCAGGGAGGTTCGAACTGTCGATGCCGGCGTTGGCGCAGACGAAGCCGTGGTGGGTCTCGACGATCAGCACGCCGCGCTCGGCACGCAACACCGCGGCGCTCTCTTCGAGGATCAGCTCGACCAAGGCCGGCTCCTTGCCGAGCACGGCGGCGAGCTTGCGCGCCTCGGCGCCCGGGATCGCCGAGGAGAGCCGGCGCACGCGTCCCTCTGCCTTGGAAACGACCTTCTGGGAGATGACCAGGACGTCGCCATCGCGCAGTTCGGTCCGCGCCGCGATCAGCTCGCCGAGCGCCGCTCCTGTCTCGATCTCGGGCAGCCCGTCGACGCCCGTCGCCATCAACTCCATCGTTCCGCTGTTCCTTTGCCTCGGTATGCACGGCAAAAGAACAGCGGAGCCGATGTGCTCTGCTGCGCTGTGCTTTTCCCTTGGCATATGGCGCAAAGGCACAGCGGAGCGGGGAGTCGTCGGCTCATATTCCGAGTGCCTTTGCGGTCCGCTTCGCCCGGCTGCCGTCCCGCTCCAGCGCCATGGTCAAGGCGACGACGTCGGCAGGGGTGTCGAGGTCGAGCGCCAGGGAGGGCAGCTCCTCGACGCCGTAGGGGAGCCCCGCCGCGCGCGCGGCGGCGACGTGGCGGGCGCAGCTGCCCTCGCCGAAGGAGGGCTCGATCGCATCGGGAGGGGCGAGGGCGAGGGCGTTGGTGCCGGTGCCGTGGCGGTCGGGGACGATCCCGACGTAGCGCTCCGGCATCCCGGTGAGCAGGCGTTCGAGCTCGCGGGAGGCCATCAGCGGGCAATCGATGGGAAGCAGGACCGTACAGGCGGCGCCGAGCTCCAGGGCGCGGGCGATGCCGGCGAGAGCCGCGCCGGAGTGGCCGCCCTCGTCCGGGTCGGGAAGCACCTCGGCTCCGCTTGCCGTCGCCAGCTCGATCGCGCGTGGCTCGCTCGTAACGACGACCACGTGCTCGATCGAGCGCGCCGCGTGGATGGCTTCGAGCGCGTCCTCGAGCATCGCCGCCGCCAGTTCCGCCCGATGGGTGGCGCCGATGCCGGGGGCGAGGCGCTGCTTGGCGGCCGCGAAGCGCTTGACCGGCAGGACCGCGGTCGCCTTCAAGCTGGGCTGGAGGGGGAGTCAGTCACCTTCGACGAGGCTAGCGGCGTAGTCGAGGACGATGCGGGCCAGGCGCAGCCGGCCGGCGGCGCCGTCCATCAGCGTCGCCGTCGCCAGCGTCGGGATCTCGCTGGGCGGCGGGTCCGGGTCGGCCTCGTCGACGACCATCGCGTCGATCAGCCCGGCGTAGAGCGAGGCGACGCCGGCGGCGGTCGAGGGACGGCCCAGCGCCTGCATGAAGCGCTCGGTCGGCCCCTTGACGACCTTCCCGGCGACGAAGGGGCTGACCGCAATGACCGGCAGGCCGAACTGGGCGATCGCCTCGCGCATCCCCGGCACGGCGAGGATCGGGCCGATGCTGATCACCGGGTTGGAGGGCCCGATCACGATCGCATCGGCCGAGCGCAGCGCTTCGAGCACCTCCTTGCTCGGCTCTGCCTCGGCGATTCCGTCGAGCTCGACTCCGTGCACCGCGGGCTCGCCGCGGTCGACGATCAGGTACTCCTGCAGGCCACGCACTCCCGCCGCGGTGTGGACCTTGGTCCGCACCGGCGCCTCGCACATCGGCAGCACCTTCGCCTCGACCCCGAGCGAGCGGGCGATCTGGGCCTGCGCGGCGGTGAAGCTGCCGTCCTCCTCGACGAACTGGCGGCGGTAGAGGCAGGCGGCGAGATCGCGGTCGGAGAGGCCGAACCAGCTCGGCGCGCCCAGCTTGGTCAGCCGCTCGAAGACGGTGAAGCTGTCGTCGCGAAGGCCCCAGCCGCGCTCCTCGTCGATCTCGCCGCTGAGCCAGTAGGTGACGAGGTCGGGGTCGGGAGCGACGTGGACGCCGAGCGTCTCGATGTCGTCGCCGGTGTTGACGATCACCGAGAGATCGGCGCCGATCTCCTCCTGCATTCCCGCGGCCAGCTTGGCGCCGCCGGTGCCGCCGGCGAGAAGCGCGATCCTCATCGGGGCGCGCTCAAGCCCAGTGGTCGCCGTCGGGCAGGCCGGTGAGCTGGATGCCGGCGTGAGTCTTGTAGCGCGTGTTGACCGAGATCAGCATCGGCGTCAGCTGCTCGACGATGCGGGCCATCTCCAAGGCGCCGGCGTTGACCGGGCGCAGGCCGGGGATCAGCTCGATCAGGCGGGCCACCCGCGCCTTGTCGGCCTTGCGGTCGCCGCAGACCAGCACGTCCTCGTCCAGCTCGGCCTCGGGGTCGGCGAGGATGGGGGCGCCGACCGTGTGCAGGGCGGCGATCACGGTGACGCCGTCGGGCACCATCTCCTGGGCCTGCTGGGCGGCGGAGCCCTGCCAGACGCCGAGCGAGCGCGTCGCCTTGCCGCTCACCGCGGCGGCGAGCGGCACCGTGCAGTCGACCAGGATCTGGCCCGGCCGCAACGCCTCGCGCAGGTTGTTGAGGTTCTCCGACTGGGCGCGGAAGGGGACGGTGAGGAAGACGATCTCGCCCTGCTTGGCGGCCTCCTCGTTCAGCGCCCCTTCGATCCGGGCGCCCGGCGCCTTCTCGCCCAGCTTCGCCGCCGCCTCGCCGGCACGCTCTGCCGAGCGTGAGCCGAGTACGACCGCGGCGCCCGCCTTGGCCCAGCGCAGAGCCAGGCCGGCACCGAGCGCACCGGTGCCGCCGACGATCGGGATGGTGGGGAGGTCCGCCACGGACGCGCCAGTCTATGCTGCTCGGCGCATGAGGCTGGAGGGACGAAAGGCTCTGGTGACCGGTGGCGCCAGCGGCATCGGCGCCGCGATCGCCGCACGGCTCGCCGCCGAGGGGGCCGAGGTCTGGGTCGGCGACATCGACGCCGAGGGCGCGGAGAGGGTCGCCGGCGAGGTCAACGGCCACGCGCTCGAGCTCGACGTGACCGACCTCGAGTCGGCCAACGCCGCGGTCGAGGCGGTCGGCACGCTGGACGTCCTCGTCAACAACGCCGGCACCGACGAGTTCGGCTTCTTCACCTACACCACGCCCGAGCAGTGGCAGCGGGTGATCGCGATCAACCTCGTCGGCGTGCTCAACTGCACCCACGCGGCGCTGCCCGTCATGCAACGGGCCAAATACGGCCGCATCCTCAGCATCTCCTCGGAGGCGGGGCGGGTCGGCTCCAAGGGCTCGGCCGTCTACTCGGCCGCCAAGGCCGGCATCGTCGGCTTCATGAAGGCGATCGCGCGCGAGAACGCCCGCTACGGCATCACCGCCAACTCGATCGCCCCGGGCCCGATCGAGACCCCGTTGCTGATGGGGGCCAAGGAGTTCGGCGAGATCGGCGAGAAGGTGATCGAGACGATGAAGGCCTCGACCCAGATGGGCCGCCTCGGCCAGCCCGAGGAGGTTGCGGCCGCCGCGGCCTTCCTCGTCTCCGACGACGCCACCTACGTCACCGGTGAGACGCTCGGCGTCAGCGGCGGCCTGGGGATGGTCTGATGGGCGACATCGAGGGGCTGGTGCCGGGGCTCGAGCGCAGCGACGAGTTCACGGTCGCGCCGCCGCTGGTCACCAACGTCGGCGGCACGATCGGCACGGGCGTGCTCTCGACGCCGGGGATGATCGGGATGATGGAGGGCAGCGCCTCGATGCTGGCCTACGAGCATCTGCCCGAGGGCCAGGCGACGGTCGGCTTCGAGGTCTGCATCAAGCACGTGGCGGCCGCGGCCGAAGGGGCGAGCTGCCAGACGCGCGCCACCTTGCGCGAGGTCGTCGACGGGCGCAAGCTGCGCTTCGACGTAGAGGTGAGCGAAGGCGAGCGCACGATCGGCGTCGGCACCCACGAGCGCCGCGTGGTCGGCCAGGCCGGCCCGCCGACCGCGTAGCCTCGTCTCGATGAGCCCGCTGCCGAGCAAGGTCCGCATCCGCGAGGTCGGCCCGCGCGACGGCTTCCAGAACGAGCCGGAGACGATTCCGACGGCGGAGAAGATCCGCCTCGTCGATCTGCTCTCGGCGACGGGGCTGAAGCGACTCGAGGTGACCTCGTTCGTGCGGCCCGAGGTGATCCCGCAGCTGGGCGACGCGGAGGAGGTGCTGGCCGGGGTGCAGCGGCGCGAGGACGTCGCCTTCTCGGTGCTGATCCCCAACGAGCGGGGCCTGGAGCGGGCGCTGGCGCTGCGCGATCGCTTCGATGAGGTCAACGTCTTCGTCTCCGCCTCGGAGACCCACAACCGCAAGAACGTCAACCGCTCGATCGAGGAGTCGCTCGAGGGGCTGGAGCGCACGCTGGCGACCGCGCGCGAGGCGGGGCTGCGTTGCGAGGGGGTGATCTCGACCTCCTTCGGCTGTCCCTACGAGGGCGAGGTGTCCGCGGAGCGGGTCTTCGGCATCGCCGAGCGCCTCGCCGTGGCCGGCTGCGCCGAGGTCGGCTTCGGCGACACGACCGGGATGGCCAATCCGCGCCAGGCCGGCGAGTTCTTTGCCGCCGCCCGCGAGCGCCTCGCCGGGGTCGAGCTGACCGCCCACTTCCACAACACGCGCGGGCAGGGCTTGGCCAACGTGCTGGCGGCGCTGGAGCAGGGCATCGACTCCTTCGAGTCGAGCTTCGGCGAGCTCGGCGGTTGCCCGGTGCCGCCGGGCGCCACCGGCAACATCGCCAGCGAGGATGTGGTCTCGATGCTGCACGAGATGGGCGTCGAGACCGGGGTGGACCTGGCGGCGCTGGTCGCGGCCTCGCGTGAGGCGCAGGGCGTGCTGGGGCGGCGTCTTGGCTCACACGTGCTGACCGCCGGCCCGGTCGATTGGCATCGCGGCCAGTCCCAATAGGCTCCACCACCGTGTCCGACTTCAAGCAAGCGCTCGAGACGGCCCTCGCCGGGGGGCCGCAGCGCCATCACGAGAAGACCGAGGAGCAGGGCAAGCTGCCGGTGCGCGAGCGGGTCGAGCGCCTCGTCGACGCCGGCTCCTTCGCCGAGGAGGCTGCGCTCGCCAACTGGGACCAGGAGGGTCTCGGCGCCGACGGCGTCGTCACCGGCCTGGCCACGATCGACGGCCGCCGCGTCGCCCTGATGGCCAACGACCCGACGGTCAAGGCCGGCTCCTGGGGGCCGAAGACGGTCGAGAAGATCCTCCGCATCCAGGAACGGGCTCTGAGCCAGCGGGTGCCGATGGTCTACCTGGTCGACTCGGCCGGAGCCCGGATCACCGACCAGGTGCAGATGTTCCCCGGCCGCCGCGGGGCCGGACGGATCTTCCACAACGAGGTGCGGCTCTCCGGCCAGGTGCCCCAGGTCTGCCTGCTCTTCGGGCCGAGCGCCGCCGGCGGCGCCTACATCCCGGCCTTCTGCGACGTCGTGATCATGCGCGACGGCAACGCCTCGATGTACCTGGGCTCGCCGCGGATGGCGGAGATGGTGATCGGCGAAACGGTGACCCTGGAGGAGATGGGCGGCGCCAAGATGCACACCGGCGTCTCCGGCTGCGGCCACTTCCTGGTCAAGAGCGACGAGGAGGCGATCGACCTCGCCAAGCGCTATCTCTCCTTCATGCCGGGCAGCTGGCAGGAGGAGCCGCCGCCGGCGCCGCCGGCCGAGCCGGCCTCGCGGACGCCGATCGCCGATATCGTCCCCGCGGACGAGAACCGGCCCTTCGACATGCAGCTGCTGCTCGACTCGCTGCTCGACGCCGAGAGCTTCCTGCCCGTGCACAAGCGCTGGGCGAAGGAGCTGATCGTCGGCTACGGACGGCTCGACGGCCGCGTCGTCGGCGTCGTCGCCAACCAGCCCAAGTACACCGGCGGCGTGCTCTTCGTCGACTCGGCCGACAAGGCGGCGCGCTTCATCCAGACCTGCAACGCCTTCAACGTGCCGCTGCTCTTCCTCGCTGACGTGCCCGGCTTCATGATCGGCACCGGGGTCGAGCGCCAGGGGATCATCCGCCACGGGGCGAAGATGATCAGCGCCGTCTCCGAAGCGACCGTGCCGAAGATCTCGGTGGTGGTGCGCAAGGCCTACGGCGCCGGCCTCTACGCGATGGCCGGGCCGGCCTTCGAGCCCGACTGCTGCATCGCGCTGCCCAGCGCCTCGATCGCTGTGATGGGGCCGCAGGCCGCCATCAACGCCGTCTTCTACAACCAGATCCAGGCGATCGAGGACGAGGCCGAGCGCGAGCAGTTCGTCGCCCGGAAGCGCGAGGAATACGCCGAGGACATCGATCTCCTCCACCTCGCCTCCGAGCTCGTCGTCGACGCGGTGGTCGATCCCGCCGAGCTGCGCGGCGACCTGATCAAGCGCTTCGCGATGACCGCTGGCAAGGATCGCTCCTTCGCCACCCGCCGCAACCCGGTTACCCCCGCCTGAACGGCGGGTGCAACGTTTTATGGCTCCGGTCGAACCGAAAGACGTTGCACCTTGGGGTCAGGTGTCCAGTTCAGCCGCCATCTTCGTGAAGTAGTCGAGCGCCGCCGGGTTGGCGAGCGAGTCGCGGCTGGCGGCCTGCTCGGCCGGTGTGCCCATCAGGATCCGCTTCACCGGCACCTCGAGCACCTTGCCGCTGAGCGTGCGGGGCACCTCGGCGATCGCGAAGACCTCGTCGGGGACGTGGCGCGGCGAGCACTGCGCACGTACCCGCTTGGCGATCTCGGCGCGCAGCCCGTCGTCCAGCTCGGCACCCTCGCGCAGGACGATGAAGAGCGGCATCCAGCCCTCGGTGTCGGGACGGGGGATGTCGACGACGAGCGCGTCGACGACCTCGTCGAGGCTGAGCACGGCGCGGTAGATCTCGCTCGTCCCCATGCGGATGCCGGAGCGGTTGATGGTCGAGTCCGAGCGGCCGTAGATCACCGCCGTTCCCCTTGCGGTGATTTCGATCCAGTCGCCATGGCGCCAGATGCCCGGGAAGAGCTCGAAGTAGCTGGCCCGGTAGCGGCTGCCGTCGGGATCGCCCCAGAAGCAGACCGGCATCGAGGGCATCGGCTCGGTGACGACGAGCTCGCCGACCTCGTCGGTCACGGCCCGGCCGCTCTCGTCCCAGGCCTCGACCGCGGCGCCGAGCGCGCGCCCCTGCAGCTCACCGCGGTATACCGGCAGCAGGGCGACGCCGCCGACGAAGGCGGTGCAGAGGTCGGTGCCGCCGCTGGTCGAGAAGAGCCAGGTGTCGGCGCCGAGGTGCTCGTAGATCCAGTCGAAGCCCTCGGGGGCGAGGGGCGAGCCGGTCGAGCCGACCGCCTCGAGGCGGCTGAGGTCGCGACCGCTGCCCGGCTCGACCCCGGCCTTCATGCAGGCGGCGATGTAGGAGGCGCTGGTGCCGAACATCGTCACCCCGGCCCGCTCGGCGAGGTCCCAGAGCACGCCCATGTCGGGGTGGCCCGGGTTGCCGTCGTAGAGGACGATCGCGGCGCGGGTCAGCAGGCCGGAGACGAGGAAGTTCCACATCATCCAGCCGGTCGTGGTGAACCAGAAGAGACGGTCGCCGGGGTGGGCGTCGACGTGGAGGTTGAGCTTCTTCAGGTGCTCGAGCAGGATGCCGCCCTGCGACTGCACGATCGCCTTCGGCAGTCCGGTGGTGCCGGAGGAGTAGAGGACCCAGAGCGGGTGGTCGAAGGGGACGCGCTCGAAGCGGAGCTCGGCGCCTTTCCCGGGTTCGAGCAGCTCGTCCCAGCGGATCGCGTCGCGCAGCGGCGCCAGGTCGGGTTCGGGATCGAGGTAGGGAAGGACGACCGTGCGCTCGAGGCTCGGCATCTCCGCCTGCAGCTTGGCCAGGGTCTCGCGCCGATCGAAGTCCTTGCCGCCGTAGCGGTAGCCGTCGACGGCGAAGAGCACCTTGGGCTCGATCTGGGCGAAGCGGTCGACGACGCTGGCGGGGCCGAAGTCGGGCGAGCAGCTCGACCAGATCGCGCCGATGCCGGCGCTGGCGAGGAAGGCGACGATCGCCTCGGGGACGTTCGGCATGTAGGCGACGACGCGGTCGCCGCGCTCGACCCCGAGCGCCCGCAGGCCGGCCGCCGTCGCGGCCACCTGGGCGCGCAGCTCGCCCCAGCTCAGCTCCTCGAGCCGGCGCAGCTCGGAGGCGTGCAGGATCGCCGTCTCAGCGTCGTCCTTGCCGGCGAAGACGTGCTCGGCGTAGTTGAGGCTGGCGCCGGCGAACCACTCGGCGCCCGGCATCTCGCGGCTGCCCAGCACCCGCTCGGCCTCGCCGTCGGCCTGCACGCCGAAGAAGTCCCAGATCGACGACCAGAAGCTCTCGAGATCGTCTACCGACCAGCGCCAGAGGTCGTCGTAGGTGTCGAAGTGGAGCCCGCGCTCGGCCCCGAGCCAGCGCATGTACTCGCGCAGGCGCGAGCGCTCGACCAGCTCGGCGGAGGGCTCCCAGAGCTTCTCGGGCGTTGGCCGGCTCACGCCGCGGCGGCGCCGGCGCTCGCCTGTGCGAGGTCGAGCTCGTGCGGATCGTGCGAGCAGAGCAGGCGCACGTCGTCGCCGTGGCGGGAGGCGAGCTCGCGGAGGCGCTCCTGGTTCGCCAGGCGCTGGCGGCGGTCGGCGTTGTTGAGGTTCTGGAAGAGGCGCAGGCCCGGCGGGCAGGAGGGGGGAGTGGCGATCTCGTCGTGATGGAAGTAGGCGTCGCCGCAGTGCAGCAGCCAGCTCTCGCCGGTCTTGATCGCGATCCCGGTGTGGCCCAGCGAGTGCCCGATCAGCGGCACCATCAGCACTTCGGCGCCGAGGTCGGGGAGGATCTTCACCCCCGCGAAGCCGAACCACTCGTCCCCTTCGACCTCGTGTCGGACCCAGCGGGGGTTGTGCTGCCAGTGGGCCTTGCGGTAGCGGGGCCGGTCGCGCAGGCTGGGGTCGAGCGCCGCGTCGAGTTCCCTGGCGAGGACATGGACCTCGGCCGCCGGGAAGTCGGGCAGCCCGCCGGAGTGATCGGGATCGAGGTGCGTGGTGACGATCTGGCGCACGTCGCCGGCGGCGAAGCCGAGCGCCTCGACCTGCTTCAACGCGGTCTCGCCGATCTCGGCTTGCGGTCGCATCAGCGCAAACGCGGCGCCGAGCTGGCGCGGGTTGCGCGTGTCCTCGACCCCGAAGCCGGTGTCGAGCAGGACGAGCCCGTTATCGCCCTCGATCAGCAGGCAGTGGCAGACGACCCGGCCGGGGGCGAGCAGGGCGCCTTTGCCGTTGATCAAGCGCGCTCCGTGGGGGCACATCGTCCCGCAGTTGAGGTGGTGGATCCGCATCCCGGCGCGCCAGTCTAAACCGCTCTATCGTTCTTGCCGGGCCGGAGTGGCGGAATTGGCATACGCGATCGACTCAAAATCGATTGCCCTTGCGGGCTTGTGGGTTCGAGTCCCACCTCCGGCATAGAGTTGCGCGGCCATCGGGGCAAATGGCTGGATGCCCTGGCCGCGGCGCTAGGCGGCGAGCGGGGAGCCGCCTTCGGGTGAGGCGCCGTAGTCCTCGCCGGAGCCGATCGGGCGCTCCTCCTCGACGTGCCAGTTCTGGTTGAAGCCGTAGAGGGCGACCGCGATCAGGATCAGTTGCAGGATTGCCAGGATCACGACCAGCAGGCCGATCAGCGGCGAGGGGAGAAGCCCCTCGTCGAAGCCGGTCTTGTCGCGAGCGAACCAGCTGTCGGCGCCGACCGCGCAGAAGATCGCCAGGATCATCGAGAGCGCGGCGGCCACCGGCAGGATGCCGCGGCTCCACCTGAAGACGAGGAAGGCGAAGAACGCGTAGAGCAGCGCGTAGATGATGCAGATGATTCCCATGCCGCTGCCGCCGGTCATCAGCGAGAAGCCGGTGATCGTGACCAGCGCCGCGATCGCCGCAGTGGCAGCGAGCAGCAGGACGAGCACGAACTTAGTCGTGACCGACTCGGCTTTTTCCCGATTTGGCCGCCACAACTCGTAGCCCGGCCTGACCTCTCCTACCGCCACGCAAACGATCATAGAATCTAGGAGCGACGCAGCATTGGTCGCGCGTTAAGCCCGGCTCCCCGGGCGGCCACGCGGGCGTGGCGGAATTGGCATACGCGCCAGGTTTAGGTCCTGGTGGGCTTCGGCCCGTGGGGGTTCAAGTCCCTCCGCCCGCACTGAATTAGCATGGCCTTCTCGGGGCAGTGGCCCAACTGGCTAAGGCACCGGTCTCCAAAACCGGCGATTCCAGGTTCGAGTCCTGGCTGCCCCGCTCGATCCGTGCCAATCCCGCGCGGAGATCTGGCTATGCATCGAATATATGCACGATATGGGCCTCCGCGGGAGGCCCATCCGTCGCAAACGCGTGGACGATGACGCCGGACCTCTCTTCCCCCGGACCAAACTCCACGCTGAGCGGAAAACGCGATGTCTCGGCAAATTCAGCCGCCACGATTCTGCCGGGCGAAACGAGGCTGGCGCCACCCACCGTCGTAGCGAACGTCGTGATGCGACCCGGTTCGGTGCCCTCCGTGGTGGCGGTCACCTCGAACTCACCGCTGAAACCGGTTTCGGTGGACTCCACCGTGTCATCCAGTAGCCGGATCGCCAGGCCACCCGGATCGTCGACTTCTCCCGGGGACCCGGCGAGCATCGTGAAGACAGCAGTAGCCGGGTCGGATGCATCCACGAACACAACGTCATCCTCGGTCTCGAACCGCGCCCCGTTTGGAGGTATGGCATCGATGTCCGCGACAAGCAGCATTGGCTCTTCGTTCCTGAGCAGACGCGAAGTTGAGCCATCTGCGCTCTGAACCTCGACCTCGTAAAACAAAGTCTGAACAGCTCGAGCCGGGAAAAAGGGGTCGCTGCCTGCTTGTTTGCTGGAAATCACCACGCTGGACGGGCGGTCCTTCCGGTAGCGGAAGATGACCTGACCGATCTCGGGAATATCCCCATAGAGCTCCGTGGAGAACCACTCGGCTCGCAACTCACCTGTCGATTCAGCCGTGGCCTCGCCATAGGCGCTACCGCGAACTGAGAAATCAACCAGGTTTTCCGATGGGTGAATTCGCGCCTGGCAACCCCCGCCGGCACGGGCTCCTCCACAAACCACTACCCCCCGATTGTCGCGAACAGTGTCTGGCATGGTCTCTCCTCTGGTTTAGGCCCTGCTCGATCGTCAGCATACCCTTACCAATCAGGCTAACTTCAGTCAAAGCCTGCATCCCCTCGAGGATCGAACGGGATTGGCTCCATAGATTCAGCGGCTGTGCAGGAGGCGGCCGACGGCGCTCATCATCTCGTCGGTCAGCTCCTCGCGGGCCTCGAGCGTCTCTGCCCCGGCCACGCAGTGCCGCGTGTGGTCGCTGAGGACGGCGAGGGCGACCTTGTCGAGCGCTGCCTGGGCGGCGGAGATCTGGGTGAGGATGTCGATGCAGTAGCGCTCCTCCTCGACCATGCGCTCCAGCCCGCCGACCTGCCCGGTGATTCGGCGCAATCGGTTCTTGATCTTGTCCTTGTCGCCTATGTATCCGGGGTGCTCCGACCGTTTGGCCATCTCGTTCCTTTCCCGAAAGAGTCGTTGCGAAAGAGTATAGCTGTACCCCCAGGGGGTATATGCTAGGTTCTCTGCAATACCCCCTACCCCTATCGAGGAAGCGATGACGACGAGGACAGAGCGGATCAGCATGCCGATCGAAGGCATGACCTGCTCCTCCTGCGCGTCGCGGGTCGAGAAGCGCCTGAACGAGCTCGACGGCGTCGAGGCCTCGGTCAACTTCGCCACCGAGCAGGCGACGGTCAGCTTCGATCCCGCGCGGCTCGAGGCGGACGAGCTTGTCGCGGCGGTCGGCGCGACCGGCTACGCGGCTTCCCTGCCGTCGGCTGCGGGCAACGCGGAGACGGAGAAAGCGAGCGATCCCAGCGCAGATCTGCGCCTGCGACTGATCGTCTCGGCCGCCCTTTCGCTGCCGGTCCTGCTGCTCTCGATGATCGAGCCGCTGCAGTTCGATAACTGGCAGTGGCTCGCCCTGCAGCTGACGACGCCGGTCGTGCTCTGGGGAGGCTGGCCCTTCCACAAGGCTGCCTGGCAGAACCTGCGGCACGGCGCCGCGACGATGGACACCCTGATCTCGGTCGGCACGCTCGCCGCCCTGGGCTGGTCGATCGTCGCCCTCTTCTTCCTCGACGCGGGAATGCCGGGGATGACCATGCCCTTCGAGCTCGTCACCGAGCGCGGCGCGGCCTCCGATCAGATCTACCTCGAGGTGGCCGCCGTCGTCACCACCTTCATCCTCGCCGGCCGCTACTTCGAGGAACGGGCGAAGCGCCGTGCGGGCGTCGCGCTCGAGGCCCTGCTCGACGTCGGCGTCAAGGACGTCGCCGTCCTCGACGAGGCGGGGGAGGAGCGCCGCATCGGCCTCGACGAGCTTGCCGCCGGCGATCGCTTCCTCGTCCGCCCCGGCGAGAAGGTGGCAACCGACGGCATCGTCGAGGCCGGCTCCTCCGCGGTCGATCAAGCGCTGATCACCGGCGAGTCGGTTCCGGTCGAGGTCGGGCCGGGGGACGAGGTCGTCGGCGCGACGATCAACGTCGGCGGCAGGCTCGTGGTCCGCGCCACGCGGATCGGCGAGGACACCGCCCTGGCCCAGATCGCCCGCCTGGTCACCGAGGCCCAGACGGGCAAGGCCCCCGTACAGCGCCTTGCCGACCGGGTCAGCGGCGTCTTCGTCCCGATCGTCATCGGCCTCGCCGTCGCCACCCTCGGCTTCTGGCTCGGCAGCGGCGCCGGGCTGACCTTCGCCTTCACCGCCGCCGTCGCGGTCCTGATCATTGCCTGCCCCTGCGCGCTCGGCCTGGCGACGCCGACGGCGCTGCTGGTCGGAACGGGCCGGGGAGCGCAGCTCGGTCTGCTGATCAAGGGCCCCGAAGTGCTGGAGTCGACGCGACGGATCGACACGGTCGTCCTCGACAAGACCGGGACCGTGACGACGGGGGAGATGGCGGTGGTCGCCCTCCACCTCGCCGCCTCTGTCGACGAGGACGAGGCTCTGGGCCTTGCCGGCGCCGTCGAGAACGCCTCCGAGCACCCGATCGCCCAGGCGGTTGCCGCCTACGCCAAGCGCGAGCTGGGCCGCCTGCCCGCGGTCGCCGACTTCGCCAGCCACTCGGGCCTGGGCGTCGAGGGGGCGGTCGACGGCCACGCCGTGATCGTCGGGCGCGTCGGCTTCCTCGCCGACCGGGCCATGCGCCTGCCGGCCGAGCTGGAGCGCGCCCGGCGCGAGGCCGAAGCTCTGGGGCGGACGGCGATCGCCGCAGGCTGGGATGGCGAGGCTCGCGCCCTGTTCGTCATCTCGGACACGGTCAGGCCGGCGAGCGCCGAGGCGGTCGAGCAGCTGAGGGAGCTCGGCCGGCATCCGGTGCTGCTGACCGGGGACAACGGCGCCACCGCCCGCGCCGTCGCCGCCGAGATCGGCATCGAAGAGGTCATCGCCGAGGTGCTGCCGGCCGAGAAGGCGGCCGTCGTGGAGAGGCTCCGAGACGAGGGGCGGGTGGTGGCGATGGTCGGAGACGGGGTCAACGACGCGCCGGCTCTGGTCCAGGCCGATCTCGGGCTGGCGATCGGGACCGGGACCGATGTCGCGATCGAGGCCTCCGACATCACCCTGATCTCGGGCGACCCGCGCGCCGTCGGCGACGCGATCCGGCTGTCGCGGCGCACCCTGGGGACGATCAAGGGCAACCTGTTCTGGGCCTTCGCCTACAACGTCGCCGCGCTGCCGCTGGCGGCCGCCGGTCTGCTCAACCCACTGATCGCCGGCGCGGCAATGGCCTTCTCGAGCGTCTTCGTCGTCTCCAACTCATTGCGCCTGCGAGGCTTCGAGCCGCGGCGCCAGGGCTTGCGAGAAGAGGCCTAGGCGATGGCAACGCTCGCGCTCCTCCTCTACGGGGTCTATCTCGCCCTCGCCTTCGGCCTGCGCATCCTGATCCAGTTTCGCCGCACCGGCTCGAGTGGCTTCCACGGCCTCGGTGGCCGCCCTGGCTCGGCCGAGTGGGTTGCCGGGGTGGGCTTCACGGTGGCGCTGCTGGTCGGCGCCGCCGCCCCGTTGCTAGCCCTGCTCGACTGGGTCGAGCCGATCGCCACCCTCGACACCACGGTCGCTCACGTCGCCGGACTCCTTCTCGCCGTCGCCGGGATCGGCCTCACCTTCTACGCGCAGGTCGCGATGGGGGCCAGCTGGCGAATCGGCGTCGACCCCGGCGAGCGGACGGCGCTGGTCACCAACGGGCCCTTCGCGCTGGTCCGCAACCCGATCTTCGCCGCGATGCTGCCGACCGCGCTCGGGCTCGCTCTGCTCGTCCCGAGCTGGGTCGCGCTCTTTGGCCTGGCCGGTTTGGTCGCCGCGCTGGAGCTCCAGGTGCGGGTCGTCGAGGAGCCCTACCTGCTCCAGGTGCATGGCGAGACCTACGCCGCCTATGCCGCGAGGGTCGGACGCTTCCTTCCCGGAGTGGGACGGCTGAGGGCGCCGTGATGCAGCGGCGTGGCGCGCCGCGCCGCCCGCGCCCGCGCGGGCCTCAGCGCAACTCGTCGAGCGAGGAGACCTCGAGGTCGAACGGTTCATCGGCAGAGCGCCGGCGCCGGTAGGGCGAGACGATCACGCGGTGGACTTCGCCGCAGGGGCAGGGGACCTCGATCGGCCGCGTGTCGGGGGCCGGATCGGTGTCGACCTTGAGGCGCATCAGCTTGCCGGCCGATTTGCAGCCGAACGAGATCAGCCAGCCGTAATCGACGGGTTCGGTTCGTTTTTTCGGGCGGCGGGGCGGGGGCATCTACGCCTCAACTCCAATTGCGAGCCTGGATCTCGACATCAGTAGCCCGTGCCGGTCTTGACCTGCTTGCGCTCGGAGGGGTGAGCGCCGCCCTTTTTCTCCATCGTCGCGCAGGCCTGGACGATGTCGTCGGCGAGGCGGTCGATCTGCTCGCGGCTCAGGGTCTGCTTGACCAGGGCGCGGAGGACCGTCACGTCCTCGGCGTTGGGCGGCATCGTGTAGGCGGGGAGCATCCAGCCGCGCTCGGCGGAGAGCTGCCAGGAGACGTCGAACTCGTCGTAGTTCTTCTCACCGGCGAGCCTGAAGGCGACCAGGGGCAGCTGCTCCTCGCCGTCGCCGATCAGCTCGAAGTCGCCGGTTGCCTTCAGCTTCTCGGCGAGAGCGCGGGCGTTCTCCTGCATCGCCTTCATGATGTAGGCGTAGCCCTCGCGCCCGTAGCGGACGAAGTTGTAGTACTGGGCGAGGACCATCGAGGCGCCGGTGGAGAAGTTGAGGGTGAAGGTGGCGTCGGTTTTACCCAGGTAGTTCTCGTAGAAGACGAGATCCTCGGCCAGATCCGAGTTCTCGCGGAAGACGAGCCAGCCGACGCCGGGGTAGACGAGGCCGAACTTGTGGCCGGAGACGTTGATCGAGCGCACCTGCTCGAGCCGGAAGTCCCACTCGGAATCGGGATAGAGGAAGGGCCAGACGAAGCCGCCGCTGGCGCCGTCGATGTGGAGAGGCACGTCGAGGCCCTTCTCGCCCTTGAGGGCGACCAGGAGCTCGTTGATCCCGACGATGTCATCGGCGTGGCCGGTGAAGGTGGTGCCGAGCACGGCGGCGACGCCGATCGTGTTCTCGTCGATGTGGGGCTGCACGTCCTCGGGCCCGATCACGTATTTGCCGTCCTGCAGCGGCACGATTCGCGGCTCGACGTCGAAGTAGCGGCAGAACTTCTCCCAGACGACGTGCACGTCGCCGCCGAAGATCAGGTTCGGCTTGTCGACCGGCTTCGCTTCGGCTTCGCGGCGCTGCTTCCACTTCCACTTCAGCGAGAGCGCGCCGAGCATGATCGCCTCCGAGGAGCCCTGGGTGCGGGCGCCGGTGGTCTCGCCGGGGGCGTGGTAGAGGTCGGCGAGCATGCGGATGCAGCGCTGCTCGACCTCGGCCGAGATCGGATACTCGGCGTGGTCGATGAAGTTCCGGTAGAGGTTCTCGCCGATGATCCGCTGCGCCTCGGGCTCCATCCAGGTGGTGACGAAGGTCGCCAGGTTGCGCTGCGGGTCCCCCTCCAGCGCCAGTTCCTCGTCGACCAGCCGCATCGCGTCGAGCGCGGACATGCCGCTGCTCGGGAAGTCGCCGGCGGGCGCGTCTTCGGTGAGGAAGCGGTTGCCGTAGAGCTTGGCCGCCTCGTCGGCGCTGAGTGGCTTGTTCATCGGGCTCCAGTCATCTCGCGGGGGCGGCGAGCGTATCTGACGCCTGTCCGTGAGATCCGAACCGCCTCAGAGCCCGGCGGGGCGGCGGGCCGCGAAGTGGCGCGGGTCGACTTTGGCCCGGTGCCAGCGCGGGCCGGTGACCCCCGGCGGGTTGCCGCGGGTGTCGAAGCGCAGTCCGGCGATGACCATGAAGACGTGCTGGTAGTTGGCGTAGACGGTGACCCAGCGGCCGAGGCCGGCTTCGCCCCAGTAGGCGAGCTGGCCCGAGACCATCGTCTGGTCGAGCAGCCCGGCGGCATGGAGCACGTAGCCGACCGCGCCGGAGCAGTCGTAGCCGCGGGCGAAGAAGCCGGCGTGGCCGCCGCCCCAGACGTAGGGACGGTGGTCGATTTCGTTGGCGGCGGCGATCCTCCGCTTGACCGGCGCCGGGGCGCCGGGAGGAGCGGTTGCTTCGCCTTCGTCGAGCTCGGCGCCGCAGTTGGCGCTGGTGCGGGTCAGGCCTTCGGGTGTGGGCATGCAGCCCGCGCCCCAGGGGACGACGTCTTCCGCCGTCGCCTGCGGAACCGGCGCGCAGACGAGGAGTGCGATGGCGGCCGCCAGCGCAACCCTTGGTCGACTTCCCATGCCCACCGCGCGAGGGTAGCCGGAAAGCGCTGGAGAGGTGCCTTTGCGCTCAGTGTCGGGCCGGCTGCAGGCCGATCAGCTCGTAGTAGCCGATCAGGTAGAGGCGGCGGCCGTCGGAGACCATCGGCGTGTAACCGGCCTGGCGCATCTCGAAGGTCTTGCGATGGGTGCGGGTGTCGAGACCGATCGCCTCGCGGGTCTTGAAGCTCGAGGTGTAGACGGTGCGGCCGATCACGGTCGCGGTGCCCGGCACCGGCCCGCCGACGTCGTAGCGCCAGCGCTGCTTGCCGCTGCGCGCGTCCAGCGCGTAGAAGTGCTCGTCGTAGGAGCCGATGTAGACGCTGGGCGGCGTGCCCGGCACCTTGGCCACGGCCGGGGAGCCGTAGACGAAGTTGTCGGTCGGGAAGGACCAGTCGACCTTGCCGCTCTTTTCGTCGAAGGCGTAGACGGTGCCGTCGTCGCGGGCGGCGAAGACCCGGCCGAAGGCGATCGCGGGGGAGGAGTAGAAGCCGCCTCTGCCGAACGGCGGCACCTTCGAGGTGTTGGTGCGCCAGAGCAGCCTGCCGTCCCTGGCGTCGAGGCAGAACATGCCGCTCTCGTAGTCGGCGACGAAGACGCGACCGTCGTGGAAGCTGGGGCTGGCCCTGATCGGCCCGGGCGAGTTGAACTGCCAGAGCACCTTGCCGTCGGCGGCGCGCACGGCGACCACGTTGGTCTTGTCGGTGCCGAGGTAGAGCGTGCCGCCGACGGCCATCGGCGAGGATTCGAGGTGCCCGGCGAGCTTGCGCTTCCAGACCTGCCTGCCGCTCTCGGCGTCGACGGCGACGAGATTGCCGTCCACATAGGCGAAGAAGACCTTGCCTTCGTGGTAGACGGGGGCGGTCACGTCGGTCGGCGTGCCCGAGTCCTTCGGATCGGTGTTCCGTTCCCAGAGGATCTTGCGGTCGCGGAGCCGCACCGCCTTGGCGTTGCCGTACTTGTTGACTACATAAGCGTTCCCGCCGGCGACGGCCGGCGGGAACTCGATCAGCGCGTGCGTGTTGATCGACCAGGCTTCGCGCAGCGGCGGGTCGAGGAAGCGCTGGTCGGTCGGCAGGTAGTGCGTCCGCTCCGGCACGCGGCCGAAGAGGGGCCAGGGCACGAGCGCCGTTTCGCCCGCAGTCGTAGGGCCGGCGCCGGCCGGGTCGCCGTCACCGGGACCGCCACAGCCGCCGCCAGCCGCCAGGCACGTCGACACTATGAGCACGGCAAAGGATCTCCCCGGGCGATCGCGCATCGACCAGCTGCATCGGCCCGCTACCGACGAGTCTTGAGCGCCGCGCCCGGAGCCAAGCGGCGAACGAGAATCGAACTCGCATCACTAGCTTGGAAGGCTAGGGCTCTACCATTGAGCTACCGCCGCGCGCGAATCAGGCAGAATGTAAGGCAGCCACGGGGAGTGGCGCAGTCTGGTAGCGCACTCGGCTGGGGGCCGAGCGGTCGCAGGTTCAAATCCTGTCTCCCCGATGCACGATTTCCCGGCATGGCTCTGTATGGCCACAGCAGAACGCCGATGAGCGGAGCCGGTGGGGAGCCCCGTCTCCTCCTTTCGCAGGACACAGGAGGACCGAGCCTGGGCGGAGCGGGTCGCCGCGAAGGCCAAGCCCGGTCTTTGCCTCCTTGTCCACCCCACGATCGTGCAAGTCGGATCTAGGATCGACACGGGATGAGTGGGAGCACTTCGCCGCGCACGACGTTCACTTCGAGCGAGGCCGCTGAAATCCGCGGCCTGCTGGATGCTTTCCCCCAGGCGCGCAAGGCGGTGCAGCGGATGGCGGTCGCACGCCTTCGGCGCATGGGCTTGGGCATTGCGGCGGGGCCGGGCGCACATCCCAGTAGGGCGGAGTTCGAGGATCTCGTTTCCGCGGGGGAGTTGTGGATCGACAGCGATGGGGGAGTTGCCAAGGCGATGATTCGACCGCACGCCTCGGGCAACGTCTTCCGGGTCGCGGTTGGGGTCACAGGGGATTCGATCGAGCCGGACTGGAGCGCCTTCGACCAGCGGTACCAATGGTTCGGCCGCCAGCCAAAGGCCGTTACGAGTGGTGCGCACCTCTTCGTGCTGGCTGTCGACCGCTGGAAAAGCGCTGTCGTCGGCCTCTACGAGGCGGTCTCGGCCGGGGCGGACAGGCTGCCGGGCTCATCCGATCCCGAGCGCTGGCCGTGGGCGCTCGGCGTGCGGCCGCTCGCGGCGATCCCGCCTCCCGAGGCGGTGCGGGTCGATGGTCTGGTCGGTCCGCAGAGCGGGCTTCCCGCGCGTATTTCAGACGAGGGGACGCTGGCGCAGCTCTACCGGGTCGTTGCGGAGAGCCCGCCACCGCCCGGCCCCGCCAAGCCGGAGCACCGAGTGCAGGAACTCGAGTGGCAAGACGTCGTCTCCGACGTTCTCGAGGCCGTTGCGACCCTGGGCAGGGAGGCACGCGAGCCCGCGGTTGTGGAACGCGCGATCGAGCTCGGGGGTTGGAGCGGGGAGGAGCTGGCCGCGAGGGCCTGGTACACCGGTAGCGGGGTCGACTCGCACATCGAGAACATCGTGCGGCGAGCCCTGCAGTTCGAAACCGGCGCCAAGGGCCCCCTCAACCGAGTCCATGGTGTGTACAAGCCGGCGGCCGGTGCGCCGGCGCCGGGGTTCGGCGTCGCCTATCGGCCGGCCGGGAAGGACCATCCAGGCGCCGCCGAGGAGTTGCCGCCGCACGTCGTCGACCTGGCCGAGCTCGACCGTGCGACCAGACGGCACATGAGCCTCCAGGACCGTCTGGCCGACGGGCTTCGTCAGCGCGGCATCGAGCCCCGGTCACCGGGGAGCTGGCAGCCCCGGTTCGATCTCGCCTTCGAGCACGAGGGTGTGCAGTTCGTGGTCGAGGTCAAGAGCGGCGACCCGGTGAGCACGCAGCAGATCCGTCTCGGAGTTGGACAGCTCCTCGAGTATCGGCACCGGCTCCAGCCAGCCGCCTCGCCGCAGGTTCGGGCCGTGCTCCTGGTCGAGTCTCAACCCCCCGAGCCGTGGGGCGAGCTCGCGGGCGCCGTTGACATCCAGCTCATCAGGGCCGATGAGCTGGAGCAATCTCTGTCCGGCCTGCTCGGCTGACGCTTGCTTCTAGGCCTCGACGCGCACGGCCAGCTCGAGCTTCTCGACTGAGACCCGCTTGCCCATGCCTTCGCCCGGAGGGCTCATCGAGTTCAGCGTCTCGTCGCCCTGGCGGTAGTCCTCCTCGGTCTCGAACAGCGTCACGGCGAGGGCCTTGCCGGTCGCGGTGTCGTGAAAGAGCAGGAACTCCTTTGCCGGCACTCCGGGCGGCGGGCCGCCGGCGGACTCGGCCTGGGCTCGAATCTGGGCGGCGCTCTCTTCGAGCGCTTTGGCATCGGCGCCTTCCCATCTGGCTACTCGTGCGTACATCTTCGTCCTCCTTCGTAGTCCCTGGCAAGCCGAGCCTAGTCCAAGGGTGTGGCCGGGTGGGCCAATCGCAGAGGTTCGCGCTTGAATAGGCCGTGGTGCCTACTCGGCTCAAGCACGTCGATCCGAACCGGCCGCGCGGCTGGTTCAGCCGCGCCTATGCGGCGTTCTCGAATACCCGCCTGGGGCGGTTCCTCTCGATGCACGTCGTCTGGAAGCTCGACCCGCCGTTGATGCGGGCGAGCGGCGGCCGTCTCGGCTTCGACCTCGTCATACCGACCGCGCTGCTGGAGACGCGCGGCGCCAGGAGCGGAGCACTGAGGCGCAACGTGGTGATCTATTTCCACGACGGCGAGCGGGTCACGATCATGGCCTCGAAGCTCGGGCTTCCCGAGCACCCGGCCTGGTTCCACAACCTGCGGGCGAATCCCGACGTCACCTTCGGCGGCATCCCGATGCGGGCGACGGTGGTCAGCGACGAGACCGAACGGCGCCGGCTCTGGGCGCTCGCCGACAACGTCTTCGCTCCCTACGCGGCGTATCGCCGGCGCGCGGCGAAGGCGAACCGGACGATCCCGATCGTTCAGCTGAGCCCGCGCGGGCCCGACGCTGCCGCCTAGCAAAGGCAATACGATCGAGCCGATGAGCGACCTCGGGCCGTCCTCCACAGCCACCGAGCTGGCCGCTGCGCTGCGGGCGCGCGAGCTCTCTTCGGTCGAGCTGCTCGATGCCTGCCTGGCGGCGGTCGACGAGCGCAACCCCGAGCTCAACGCGGTCATCTGGCGGGACGACGAGGGGGCCCGGGCGGTGGCGCGCGCCGCCGACGAGCGCATCGCGGCCGGGGAGGAGGCGCCCTTCCTCGGCGTGCCGATCCCGATCAAGGATCTGACCGCGGTCGCCGGCTGGCCGCTGACCTATGGCTCCAACGGCGCCCCCGATGGCCTCAGCGAGGAGAGCGAGCTGGTGGTCGAGTCCCTGCGGCGGGCCGGCTTCGTCCTCTGCGGCCGCACCAACACGCCGGAGTTCGGGCCGCTCACCGTGGCCGAGAACTCGCGCTATGGCAACACGCTCAATCCCTGGGACACGAGCCGCGCCTCCGGGGGCTCCTCGGGCGGCGCCTCGGCGGCGGTGGCGGGCGGGATGTTCCCGGTTGCCCATGCCAACGACGGCGGCGGCTCGATCCGCATTCCCGCCGCCTACTGCGGCCTGGTCGGGCTGAAGACCAGTCGCGGGCGGATCCCGCGGCGGGCCCAGACCTGGATGGGCGCCGTGGTCGAGGGGACGATCACACGCACGATCGGCGACGCGGCCGCCACCCTCGACGCGACTGCCGGCCCCGACCCGCTCGCCTGGTACACCGCGCCGGCGCCCGAGCGTCCCTCCGCCGAGGAGGTCTCGGCCGAGCCCGGTCGCCTGCGCATCGGTCTGATGGCCGAGGCCCCGCTGGGCGTCCCCACCGACCCGGCCTGCGTCGAGGCCGCCCGCGACGCCGCGGCCCTGCTCGAGCAGCTCGGACACGAGGTGGCGGAGGTCGAGGTGGGGACGATCTCCGAAGAGCTGACGCCGGACTTCGTGACGATGACGATCGGCGGCATCGCCGACTACGACGGCGTCGACTGGTCGCAGGTCGAGCCGCACAACCGCCATGGCTACGCGGCGGCGACGGACGGGGTCAGCGCCTATGAGTACGTCGTAGCGGTGCGCCGCCTCGAGCAGCTCTCCCGCCGCGAAGTAGCGCGCTGGGGCAGCGACTTCGACGTCCTGCTCACACCCACCTCGGCGATCCTGCCGCCGCCGACCGGATCGGTCCTGACCGCCCAGCACGCGGCCCCCGACCAGCCGGTCTTCGACACCGTGCGCTCGGTCTGCTTCAGCGCCTTCGCCAACATCACCGGGCTGCCCAGCATCTCGCTGCCGTTGCGCTGGACCGAGGACGAGATCCCGGTCGGCGCGATGCTCACCGGAGCCCCCTTCGACGAGGCGACCCTGATCCGCCTCGGCGCCCAGCTCGAAGCCGCGCGTCCCTGGGCCGAGCGGCGCGCCCCGCTGGCGGCAACCGCTTAGGCGGTAGCGCCTGCCGGGCGGGTGGCCGCCGCGAGCGCCTCGGCGACCAGGCGCACCCCATGCTCGATCGCCGGCTCCGGCATCCCGGCGAATCCGAGGACCAGGCCCGGCCGTCCGCCCGGGACGAAGCGGTGCAGCGCAAGTCCCTCGAGGCCGACCCCGCGAGCCGCCGCGGCGCTGATCAGTGCCGCCTCGTCGACGTCCTCCGGCAGCTCGACCAGCTCGAAGAGACCGGCGGCTCCCGTGCCCCCACGTGCCATCGGAAGGTGCCGGGCAACGGCTTCGAGCAGTGCCTCGCGTCGCCCCTGGTAGCGCTGGCGCATGCGGCGCAGATGACGGTCGAGCTCGCCGCGGGCGATGAAGTCCTGCAGGGCGAGCTGGCCGATCGCCTCAGAGCCGCGGTCCTCGATCGCCTTGACCGAGATCAGCGGCCAGCCGAGCCAGGAGGGCGTCAGCATCCACCCGAGGCGCATCCCGGGGACCAGGCGCTTGCTGGCCGAGCCGACGTAGGCGACGCGCTCGGGGGCGAGGCCCTGCAGGGCGCCGACGCGGGTGCGGTCGTAGCGCAGCTCGGCGTCGAAGTCGTCCTCGATGATCAGTCGCTCGCCCGCCTCGGCCCAATCGACCAGAGCGGCCCGGCGCTCGCTGCTCAGCACGGCGCCGGTCGGGAACTGGTGGGCGGGGGTGACGATGACGGCGGCGGCGTCGCTGCGCTCGAGCAGGTCGACCCGCAGGCCCTCGGCATCGACCGGGATCGGCTCGACGCCGAGGCCGGCCTGTTCGACGATCAGCCGCTGGCTGTGCCAGCCGGGGTCCTCGAGCGCGACGCCGGCGACGCCGCGGCTGCGCAGCCAGCGGGCGATCAGCGAGAGGCCCTGGCTGAAGCCGGTGCAGATCATCAGCTGCTCGGGGTCCGCCGCGGCGCCGCGGACGCGGCCGAGGTACTCGGCGAGCGTCTCGCGCAGGGCGGGGACGCCGCGGGGATCGGGGTAGTCGACGGCGTCGATTGCCGCCTGGCGCCAGGCGGCGCGCAGCGAGCGCAGCCAGCGATCGCGGGGGAAGCCGGCGAGGTCCGGGAGGCAGGGGTCGAGGCGGTAGGCGAAGTCGGGCCGGAGAGAGGGGGAGGGAGAGCGCGGCGCCGCGGCGCGGACCGTGTGAGCGACACGCACGGGCGCCCCCTGGCGGGCGAGCAGGTAGCCCTCGGCGGCGAGCTGGCCGTACGCCTCGCTGACCACGCCTCGCGAGATGCCCAGCTCGGCGGCGAGGCTGCGGCTGGAGGGGAGGCGCGACCCGGCGGACAGGCGGCCGGCGCGAACGTCTTCGCGGATCGAGTGCTCGATCTGCTCGTGCAGCGGCACCTCGCCGCTCCGATCGAGCTCGACCAGGAGTCCCGGGCCAACTGGCCCATTAGAGCGCGTCATTACTGGCACTGTATAGCGGACCAGTCGCGTCGTACCATCGGCAGATGAACGAGATCAAGGTTGTCGGAGGTGGCCTGGCGGGACTGACCGCCGCAATCACGGTGGCCGAAGGCGGGGCGCCGGTTCGCCTGCTCGAGGCGCACGAGGCCCTCGGCGGCCGCGCCCGCAGCATGGCCGGTCCCTATAAGGCGAACTTCGGTCCCCATGTCATCTATAAGGACGGCCCGCTCTGGGCCTGGCTGGCCGAGCGCGAGCTGCTGCCCCGCTACTCCGGGCCGCCGCTGGCCGGCATCCGCTTCCGCTGGCAGGGCGAGGTCCGCCGTACGCCGCCGCTGGGCACGATCCCGGCGGTCCTGCGCCTGCGCGGCCGCGAAGCGCCGGTCGACCAGGACTTCCGCGGCTGGGTCTCCGGCCTCTCCGACGAGCGCACCGCGGCGATGCTCTCCGCCGCCGCCGGCGTCTACACCTTCCACCACGATCCCGGCGAGCTCTCCGCCGCCTTCGTCTGGCAGCACTCGGTGCGCGTCCTGCTCAGCCCGCCGCCGACGGCGCGCTACCTGCACGGCGGCTGGGGCTCTCTCATCGACGTGCTGGAGGCGCGGGCGCGCCGGCTCGGTGTGGAGATCGAGACCGGCCACGCGGTCGAGGCGCTGCCGGAATCGCCGACGATCGTCGCCACGGAGTTGGGCCGGGCGGGGGAGCTGCTCGGCGACGAGATGCTCAGCTGGCCCGCCGGGCACACCGTCTGCATCGACCTCGGCCTCGCGCATCGTCGCGGCGATCCCTTCATCGTCTCCGACCTCGACGACTCGGGCTGGGTCGAGCGGTTCAGCGCCGCCGATCCCTCGCTCGCTCCCGATGGCGAGGAGCTGGTGCAGGCGCAGATGCCGGTGCGTCCGGGCGAGAGCGCCGATGGCGCGGGCCTGCGCCTCGAGCGCCTGCTCGAGGCCGCGTTCCCGGGACTGCGCGAGCGTGAGCGCTGGCGCCGCCGCCAGGTGATCGAGGGTCGCAGCGGCCCGCTCGACCATCCCGGCAAGACCTGGCGCGACCGGCCCGCGGTCGACCGCGGCGACGGCGTCTTCCTCGCCGGCGACATGGTCGCCGCGCCCGGCCTGCTCTCCGAGGTCTCCTGGGCGAGCGGAACCGAGGCCGGGCACCTGGCCCTGGCAGCCGCGGGCAGCCGACGCGGGGAGCTGAGGCGCGTCGCTTGACGCGCATCCGATATTGACCCCGCTCTGGTGTGGTCAATATCGGATGGGCGGGATAGTCGGCTAGCGTCCCGGCGGTGACAGCGACCTCCGCCGGGATCCTCCCCTTCCGCCGCGGCGCCGAGTCGCTGGAAGTGCTGCTGGTGCATCCGGGTGGGCCGTTCTGGGCGAGGAAGGACGAGGGCGCCTGGTCGGTGCCGAAGGGCGAGCTCGATCCCGGCGAGGAGTCGCGGGCCTGCGCGCTGCGCGAGCTGGAGGAGGAGCTCGGCTCCTCGCTCGGCCTCGGCGCCGAGCAGCTGGTCGAGCTCGGCTCGGTGCGCCAGAAGTCCGGCAAGCTCGTCCACTGCTGGGCGGCCGAAGCGGACTTCGATCCCACCGCGCTGCGCAGCAGCACCTTCGAGATCGAGTGGCCGCCGCGCTCGGGCGGACGGCGCGAGTTCCCCGAGGTCGATCGAGCCGAGTGGTTTCGGCCCGAGGAGGCGCGCCGCAAGATCAACCCGGCGCAGGCCGAGTTCATCGATCGGTTGCTCTCTCTATAGGCACGACGCCTGCGTCGGAGCCGCCCGGGCCTCGGCGGGGGCGTCCTATACTCGCCCGGCGATGCCAGACGGTTCCGACGCGAACGCTGTCCCGCCCTCGGGCGAGGGACCTTCGGGCCGGCCGCTGCCGCTTTCCGTGCGGCTGCTCGGTGCCGGCGTGCGCAGCGCCCGCTCGCTCGGCAAGGCGACCGGGCTGGACCAGGCGATCGAGGTTGCCGCCGAGGAGGCGATGGTCGCCGCCGTGGAGAGCGAGGCGGTCGAACGGGCGATAGCCCGGGTCCTCCAGGGCCCGATCGTCGAGGAGGCGATGAACAGCGCGCTCGAGAGCGACGCGGTCAAGAACGCCCTGGTCGACGCGCTCGACAGCGAGCTGGTCGATGAGGTCTGGCGCCGGCTGCTGGCCAGCGACGAGGCACAGCGGCTGGTCGAGCGGATCGCCGCGGCGCCGGAGATACGCGCCGCGATCAGCGCCCAGAGCGTCGGCATGCTCGAGGACGTCGGCCACACGATCGGCAACGGCACGCGGCGGCTCGACAGCGTGGTCGAGCGCGTCGCGCGCAAGATCTTCTTCCGCAAGCGCCGGACCGAGCCGACCGACCGGGCCGGCGCCGTCACCCGCGGGCTCGCCTTCGGCCTCGACGTGCTGATCGTCAACCTCGGCTTCTCCGGGCTGGCCGCGGTTGCGGCGCTGATCGCCTCGGCCTTCACCGGCAATGGCAACGGCGTCTCCAACTTCGCCCTGGCGGCAGGCACGACGCTCTGGTTCGCGCTCGGCAGCCTCTACCTGGTCGGCTTCTGGTCGCTCGCCGGCCAGACCCCGGGAATGCGCTTCCTCGGCATCAGGCTCGACGTCGAGGCCCGGGGCCTGCGCCTCGGCAAGGCGGTCAAGCGGCTGCTCGGCATGGTCCTGGCGGCGATGGCCTTCGGCCTCGGCTTCCTCGGCATCCTCTTCGACAAGCGGCGCCGTGCCTGGGACGACCGGCTCAGCGGCGTCGACGTGGTCTACGAGGGCACCGAGCGCAGGCCGGCGCCCTGGTCGCGGCTCGATACCGCCGTCGAGCCACCTCTCGCCGCCGCCTCCGCAACGACGAAGGCCCCGGATGCCCGGGGCCTTCGGTCGCAGCGTGTGGTCGGCTCTTCGCCTAGCTGACGGCGCCTTCCGGGCCCTCGGCCAGCTTGTAGATGATGATGATCGAGAGGGCGAAGATCGCCAGCGACCAGAACGGGTAGGCCGGGATCGAGAGCAGCGCGCCCATCGCGTTCAGCGAGCCGACGAAGATGCCGAACCAGCGCCCGAACTCTCCTCCGGAGAAGAGCGAGAACGCCGCGACGAGCTCGAGCACGCCGATGATCAGCAAGATCCAGCCCCAGGTGTGCAGGCCGCTGATGATGTAGGCGGCGTTCTCGGTGAAGAACTTCGAGTCGCCGATCGCGGCGATGCCGTAGATGATGTTGAGGATGCCTGCGACCAGCAGCAGGACGCCTGCGAACACCCACCAACCGCTGGGTGTGACGATCTCGTCTTTCATGCGTAACCCTTTCGTTGCAATCGGCACAGAAAAATTATGCGCGAGGTATTTCCAGGGGTCGGCGGCATTTCCTGCTCTGGAGCGGGATTTCCCGTAGGGTCTTCGGTCATGGACGTGGTCCGCACGCCGGAGGAGAGTCTCGAAGGCCTGCCCGACTTCCCCTTCGAGTCGAGCTACACCGAGATCGACGGCCTGCGCCTGGCCTATCTCGACGAGGGCGAGGGCAAGCCTGTCGTCTTCTTCCACGGCGAGCCGACCTGGTCGTTCCTCTGGCGCAAGGTGATCCCGCCAGTGCGCGATGCCGGATATCGCTGCATCGCGCCCGATTACGCTGGCTTCGGCCGCTCCGACAAGCCCACCGACGTCGGCTGGTACACCTACGACCGCCACGTCGAGCTGATCTCGGCGCTGCTGGAGGAGCTTGACGTGCGCGACGCGACGGCGGTCGTGCACGACTGGGGAGGACCGATCGGGCTGCGCTTGGCGGTCGAGCACCCGGATCGCTTCTCGCGCATCGTGATCATGGAGACCGGTCCCTTCACAGGCCACCAGCGGATGAGCGACGCCTGGCTCAAGTTCCGCGAGTTCGTCCGCGACAACGCCGACGTGCCGGTCGGGATGCTGGTCCGCGGCGGCTGCAAGGACGATCCCGGCGACGAGGTGATCGCCGCCTACGACGCGCCGTATCCGAGCCCTGAGTCGAAGGCCGGCGCGCGGGCCTTCCCGCTGATCCTGCCGACCGAGCCCGACGCGCCCGGCGCCGCCGAGGGCAAGGCCGTCGCCGACGCCCTGCGCGAGGACGAGCGGCCGACCCTGGTGCTCTGGGCCGACTCCGACCCGGTCCTTCCCTTCTCCGTGGGCGAGCGGGTCTCCGAGCAGCTCAACTATGCGCCGCCGCGCCCGGTCGAGAACGCCGGGCACTTCCTGCAGGAGGACGCCGGGCCGGAGATCGGCCGGATCATCGCCGAGTGGCTCTGAGCCGCTCGGCCGTGCGCTGAACCGCGCCCCGCAGCTCCTCGCGGGGTCGCTCGATCAGCAGGCGTTTGCGCCGGGGCGGGCCGTCGTCCCCGAGCCAGGTGACCGTGCCCGGCCAGTAGGGCCCGGGCGGGGCACCGGGGTGGTGGAAGACGTCGGCATAGACCCAGCTGCCTGTGTTGTGGAGCGTGCCGCCATCGGCCAGCGGCCACCCGGCGTCGCTCTCTTCGGGCCCGGCGCGGTGGGTGTGGCCGACGATCACGTGCTCGGCGTCGATCCGCAGCCGTCGCATCAGCTCGGTGGCCGCGGCGACGCCGTCGCGGGTGATCGCGGCGGCGGAGACGTCGGCAGCGAAGTCGGCCCTCAACATGCGGTTGAGGACCCAGATGCCGGCCGGGACGCCGGCGCCGATCGCGGCCTTGCGGGCGGCCCTGCCGATCGGCCCGTCCCGGCGGTCGGTTCCCGAGACCGCGCGCCAGGCCCACTCGGAGGGGCGGTTCGCCTTGCCGGCCAGGCCGCCGTCGGCGAGGCCGGAGGCGAAGCCGTAGAGCGGGCGCAGGATGCGCTCGTAGTCGCCGGGGAGGGCGGGTTCGGGCGGGCGGTTGCCGCCACGCATGATCGCCGCCGCGGCGACGCACTCGAGGCGCGGCAGGGTCATGTGGCAGTCCATGTAGTGGCCGTGGGTGGCGAAGACGTCGTCGCGCAGCCAGACACCGGGATAGGCGACGCTGAGCTCGGCCTCGCCGAGCCAGGAGTCGACCCGCGTCAGTGCCTCGCCCGCCGGCAGCGCGCGGTGCTCGAGCCGAGCTTGCCGCCGCCCAGGGCGAGCTCGTCCAGCAGCGGCTCGCCGAGGCGGTGGTCGTGGTTGCCGGGGACGAGGACGATGCGGCGCCCCGCCATCGCCTCGCCGAGCTCGGCGAAGAACGGCTGGGTCAGCTCGAGCACCCGCGCCAGCGGGAAGTCGCGCAGCTCGAGCACGTCGCCGAGCAGGACGAGGCGATCGGCCGCGGCGATCTCCTCGAGCAGGAGGGCGCGGATCGCGGGGTCGCTGACGAGGTCCTCGCCGGTGCCGCTGCCGAGGTGCAGGTCGGAGACGATCGCGGTGCGCATCCCGCCCAACCTAGCGGTGCAACGCGCTGTGTCCCTGTCGGGGCCGTAACGCGTTGCACCTGGTCTGGCTGCTCAGCCAGTCGTCTGGCTAGACTTGCCCGGTGCCCGAGTTCAGCGAAGAGCGCCTGGCGCCCTGCAACGGCATCGAGATCGCCTATCAGGAGATGGGGGACCCCGACGCCGAGCCGCTGTTCTTGGTGATGGGTCTGGCCACCCAGATGCTGGCCTGGGATGAGGAGCTCTGTTCGATGCTGGCCGAACGCGGCTTCCGCGTGGTGCGCTTCGACAACCGCGACATCGGCCACTCGACCTGGCTCGACGGCGCGCCGCTGCCGGGCCGCCTCGACCTGCTGCTCCGTCGCTCAGAGGGATCTGCCTATCGGCTCTCCGACATGGCAGCGGACACGGTCGGGCTGATGGACCACCTCGGCATCGATTCCGCGCACGTCGCCGGCATCTCGATGGGCGGGATGATCGGCCAGACCCTGGCGATCGAGCACCCCGAGCGAGTCCGCTCGCTGGTCTCGATGCACTCGACCACCGGCAACCGCTGGGTCGGCACGCCGACGTTCAAAGTCTTCGCCCTGATGCTGTCCGAGGCGCCGCGCGACCGCGAGGGCTTCATCAAGCGCATCGCCAAGACCTACGAGCTGATCGGCTCGCCTGCCTACCCGACCGACGAGGAGCGCCTGCTCCGGGTGGCGGAGGGCTCCTGGGAGCGAGGCCACAACCCGCGCGGGGTGCTGCGCCAGCTGCACGCGATCGTCGCCTCGGGCGACCGCACCGCGGCGCTGCGCAAGCTCGACCTGCCGGTGACCGTGATCCACGGCACCCGCGACACCCTGATCCGTCCCAGCGGCGGCCGCGCCACCGCGCGCGCCATCCCCGGCGCCCGCCTGCACCTCATAGAGGGCATGGGCCACGACCTGCCCCGCGAGATCTGGCCGATCTTCGCCGACGAGTTCGCCGGTACCGCCTCCCGAGCGGGCGCGCAGCTTCGCGCCCACCAGCCCGCCTGAGTGCGGCTGAGAGGAGTCGAACCTCCACGGAGTTTCCCCCACACGGACCTGAACCGTGCGCGTCTACCAGTTCCGCCACAGCCGCAAGGCCAGGCAATCTACCGATTCCCGGCACCCAACCCCCAGCGCCCCGGCCCGACGACCCACCCGCCCCGCTCGCTAGAATGCCCGCTCCCCGCCGCTATCGTCTAGGGGACTAGGACGCCGGATTCTCAGTCCGGAAACCGGGGTTCGAATCCCCGTAGCGGTATGGCTCTAGCAAGCCGATTGCATCCGTGAGAGGGCCATTTTCTTGTCTGACGGTAACGCTCACGGCAACAGGTGCCAGGCACGTCGCGGAATCGGCAGCGCTCGCGCGGCTCGAGGAGACGCCGTTGCTGTTACCGCCGTGTTGCCGTGACGCTGAGGATTCTGTTGCCGTTGTTGCCGCCATTTGGGTGAAGGCGGAATTTTAGCTCTCCGGGGCCGGTATTCCCTCGCTCGCCTCCGATCCTGGCCCATGGTTACGACGTACGCCTGTCAGAGCCTTCGGTCGGCGCATTGGCTGGAGCGACCGTTGGGCGGATCCGGCAGAGAGATTGCTGCAGCTCAAGTGGTTCAGCGAGCGTGGTGTGGGCGTGGGCCCCCGAAATCGCTCCTCAGCGCCTGCTTGAGGGAGCGGGTGAGCAGAGACGTAATTTGCTGAGCTCGCTCCTGTGCCGCCCGCTCGATCAATGATCCGGCGAATCGCGGAGCAAAGATGAGCGTCCCGATCACGACGATCGCCGCGAGGCGCGGCCATGCCCGACTTCCGAGCGAGAGGATTTCAAAGGTCTCCATGAGCCTTGAGCTTAAGTGGCGCTTCGGCGGGTCGTGCATGGCGCCCGTGGATTCGAGGCCCATCTGCCTGTATGGCCGCGACCCATGCAGGCGCGTCGCAAGGGCCGACCAGCATTACGAGCGAAAATTTTAGGAATCACGGCGGCCGCGTTTGCGTCCTCCATATCTAGAGAAGTAACCGGGCATTACTCCATACGTAAGCGTGATTCGAGGCGATGTTCTTCAGTTCGTGCCTGAACTCAGTGCTCTAGCTTGTTCGTCGCGACTTGGCTCAAACGCCCTGCTCGCTGATGGGCGGGTTCCGGTTGGCAGAGGCCCCTACCCCCCGCGGGGAGGCAGGGCGCTCGCCGACGGTGGGACCGGAGGCTTACGGCACGGACGCTCCAACGCGGCCAGGTACCAGCTTCCCCCGCTCGCGCCCGTCTACCCGCGGCAGTGCATGTCGCCGCTCTGGACTATCAAGACGCGCCGGACGTAGGCACACGCGCGTCTCTGGGCAGCCTGGCGGACCCCTTCTGACGGCCGCCCCGGCGCTGTTGCGAGTTCGCGTGCTGGTGAGATTGCCTTGACCGACTGTGGTCGGCAACCCGAGCCCACCCCGACTCAGCGCCACCTCTGACGCCACGTCGCGAACCGGCGGCTGCAGCTTCTCCGGTGGCCGAGACAATGCCCTTCGATTCGGACAGATCCGCATCGGAGACGGCCCGCCCGCGGGTTTCCGTCCGGTGAGCGGTCGATTGTGTGGCGAATGGACAGCAGGCCCATTGCACTGCGGGCTGTAGAACCGGTGCGAAGCTATTTCCTATCCTGTTGGCAATGACTACTAGATCGTCATCCCCTGGCTCATACGGCGATCTCGCCTCGCCGCACAGTGCGGCTGGGCTCTTGGCGCTTCAATCGCTCAAAGGCGTCGGGCCAAAGACCGCGCTTCGGGTCGCTTCATTCAGCGACCAGCTCGAGCCTCTGCTCGCTGAACGAAGCCTCAACTGGGATCTCCTCCTCGAGGGTGCGCAGCAGGAGCTCGACAGGTTGGCAGAGCATGAGATCAAGGCGATCTCGATCTTTGACTCGGACTATCCGGCCCGTCTGCGCGGGATTCAGGATCCGCCCCTGGTGCTCTTCCTCCATGGTTCGTTGCAAGCGCTCGGCGAGGAGAGGGTCGTGGCAGTGGTGGGAACCCGCGAGCCGACCGATTTCGGTTGCAGCGCGACCGAGGAGATAGTCATGGCCCTCGCTGCCGAGAGCTGGGTCGTGGTCAGCGGCCTGGCCCTGGGGATCGACGGGATCGCCCACGGTGCGGCGCTCAAGCACCACACGACCACCGTCGCGGTTCTCGCCGGAGGCCTCGACCGGATCTATCCCAAACAGCACGAGGAGATGGCCAGGGCGATCGCGGACTGCGACGGCGCTCTGGTCACAGAGCAGCGCTGGGGAACACCTCCGGCGCGCGCGAGCTTCGTGCGGCGAAACAGGATTCAGACGGGCCTGTCTGTCGCGGTGGTGGTGACCCAAACGGGAATCGTCGGTGGCACCATGCATACCGTCCGCCATGCAGCTGCCCAGGGTCGTCCTGTCTTCTGCGCGGAGCCGCACACCGACAACGAGAAGAACCGCGGCCTTCGCGTCCTGCTCGAGACGCCGGCAAACCGATTGTGGAAAGAGCTGCCGGCCTGGAAGGACGCCGAGTCACTCTGCCGCCGCCTCGGCAGCGAGCCGCTTGCGCGCCCGATCACCAAGCACAACCTCGACCAGGTGATGGACTCCTTGAGGCAGGCCATCGAAACCGATCCTCAAACCGTCCCCTCTGAGCGGTGGCGGCCGGAGTTCGGTCCCCTCGGCGAGCAGCGAGAGCGCGACGAGGTCGAGCGCGATGACGCGCAGGCCCCACTGTTCGCGATCTCAGACTGAACGTCTTCCTCAGAGGTCCTCAGACCATCCGCACCCCTGCCAGTAGCGGCTGCAGCCGCGGAACTGCTCGCCGGTGTAGCTGTTGCGCTTAACTTTTATTCGGCCCCCAAACTCCTCCCCGCAGAGCGGGCAGGGCTCGGGAAGGCTGTCCTGGGCCACACCGGCGACGAGGATCGTTACTCCTCCCGCGCCGGCTGCGGCCAGGGCATCTCGGCAGGCGCCCGCGGTAGAGCCGGAGGTAAAGACATCGTCGATCAGAATGATTCGCTCGCCGTCCAGGTCGCGGGTCGCCTCGAAGCGTTCGCGGTTCTTCGCTTCGCGCTGATCGCGGGGGACGTGCTTGTAGCCCTCGACCGCGTGTCTCATCGCCAAAAGGTCTCCTGCATCTTCTGCGTCGAAGACCTCGGCGAGGGCTGCCCGGGCGGCGGTGAAGCGATCGCCGGAATCGTCGGGGGCGGGGGGGACCGAGGCGATCAGCGCCGGCGTGTTGGTGAAGCGCAGCGCTCCAAGGGCGCCGAAAGTCTCGGCGAGCTCCTCTTGGCGGGGGGCCTCCTCCTTGGCGTCGATGATCAGACGGGAGAGAGCGTGCTCGGGGTAGCGGCGATCTCCCCACTGGAAGTAGCGTCCGAGCCCCAGTGTGCTGCCGCCGAGCTGCAGAAGCGAGCCCCAGTGGGGAGTCGGCTCCTCTCCCGCCGCTACCACCTCGCCGATTGGGCTGAGGCCCACGTCTCCCTCGAGGGCCTCGAGCAGGCGGCTCGGGCGGTCGACGGCGATGTCGGGCCAGCCGTGGCGCCAGGATTCCGGTATGTGCTGATCCCAACAGACCCCGATCGAGGCCATCCCTGCTGCGGCGGCGGCTTCGAAGTCCGCGACGCTGTCGCCTATGTAGACGCATTCGGCTGGGTCGCTCTGAAGGGCGCGCGCCACCGTGATCAGTCCGGTCGGGTCGGGCTTACGGGGAAACCGGTCCGAGCCGGTGACCATCTCGTCGACCTTGATCTTGTGGCGGCGCAGCAGGGCATCCGCATAGTGCTCGGGGCTGTGGGTGAGGACTCCGACCGCCATGCCCCGGTCGCGCGCGGCCTTTGGCAAAGAGGCGACAGCCGGTTGGCCCTCTGCGATCTCGAAGGGCACTACGGAGTCAAGCCCCGCCATTACCGCCGCCCAATCCCGCCGCGCGCGTGCTTCGAAAAGCGCCCTGGAGTCCAGCAGGGTCTCGTCTAGATCGAAGATGGCTGTGCTAATCATGTTTTCCCAGGGAATTCCAGGCCGCCCGTGCGTGCGGCAGTAACGGGCGCCTCAGGACAGCACCCCACCGTTACCTAATATACGACCGCCTTTTTCGCTTAACGCGGGTCGCTCGAAGCCCAAGCAGTAGGCACCCCTTGGCTAGCTTCCGCCGGACAATGAGCGAGCTTCTGAGTCGCGATTAGCGCTGATCGGCGTGCGAGCGGCATTGCCCAGCGTAGGTATGCGCAGCGCTTAGTCGCCACTGAGCGTGGGGTCTCGGCGGACTCGACCGGTAGCGCCTAAGGGCGGAGTGATAGAACGGCGCACGGATGGAGGCTTTCGAGACGTTCGTCGCGCTCGCCCTCGAGGAGGATGGGTTCATCGTCTCGCCCGCTGTGAAGTTCCCCGTGCGGCGCCGCGTTCGCAAGGCATCCCGACCGGAGTTTCAAGAGCACGGCTACGAGGTCGACCTCGTAGCTGCTCGGGCTGACAGGTTGGTCCTGGCCACGGTGAAGTCATTCCTGGGGTCGCGAGGTGTGGCCGCTGAGGCGGTGATGGGGGAAACGAGCGACGAGCGCCGCGCGGGCCTCTATCGGCTGCTGAACGACCCGGTGATTCGCGATGGGGTTGTAAAGGCTGCCGGGGAGCGTTACGGATACGAGTCCAAGCAGATCGAGCTGCGGCTGTATGCGGGAAGATTCGCGGGCCGACGAGCAGGTGAGCACGAGCGTCGCATCCGTGAGTGGGCAGCATGCCAGCGCGTCGGAGCGGGGTCGATCGGAGTCGTCGGGCTGGAGGAGGTCGTTCGAAAGGTGCGGCTTGCGGCGGGACGCAAGCAGTATCGGGACAACGCGGCCCTGGTCGCGGTCAAGGTTCTCGCCGAGGCCGGCCAGCTGGTGGCGTTGGAGAGGCCCGGCCCCGACGGAGCGTAGGCGCGATGCCGGAAGACCGGTCGCCAGCGCGAGGCTGGTGGCGATGTGGCGATCGTCGTGTCGGCGAAGGCGCAGATCGTGGCGGCAAACCCAGAATTAACGGGAAGGGCGCGCCAAGTGGGCTTAGCGGACCATTCTTCCGAGGAGGAATGCTCCGGCCAAGGCGACGGCGAACGTGGACTTCACGCCAACTGCCGGCAGGGATCCCAGTACGCCGAGCAGGATGCCCAGGTCGGCCTTTTCGATCTCGACCTTGGCCTTCGAATTGGGTCCCGCCCTGGCTCTACGCTTATGGCTCATGACCATCCGAGTATCGAATCGCCCGAAGGCTCGCGCAATCGAAATTGGAGGTTGGTCGCACGAAGCGCTACAAAGGCCAATCGGCTGGTCATTGCCACTTCTTGAGGGCACGCAACTCGCCAACGACGTTGCGACCATTCGCCGCTGTGGAGATCGCAGTCGGCCCTTTGGCCTTTGGCTCAAGCACTTCAGTCCCGAGCACGGGGACGGCTACGTGATCACCAGCGTCACGTCCCGTGATCTCGCTCGCTGGTTGCACGGGATAAAGGCCGTCTTCTCCGCCTCGATGACGAGTGACCTAAGCCTGCGGGCCGAGCGGGAGTCCTATTGGCACGATGCTGAGCGAGCCCAGGCGCTGCTGGCAGACTTCGATTGGGCTCGGTGGGATCTGCAGAATCCCGTGGGCACGCGAGCTGCTCCCCGTCTCCGTCGAACCGCAACCAGGCGTCGCAGGGCCTTGGCTGCGGAGCTGCGAATCTTGATGGCGGAAGGATTGGAGGGAAAGGTGGGTCAGGAGGTGCCGAACTCCGCCGTTTACACCGCCCTGGTCGCAAGGCACATCGAGGTACCTGGCCTTCGCGTTTGTGAGTGCTGTCATCTCGTTTTCAAGGCTCGTCGACAAAGTCCGGCCAGTCGCTGTCCTGCCTGCCGGCGATCGCCGCCGCGCTACAAGCTCTTCGCCGTGGTCGATGGGGGCTGGCATCTCTCGGCGCGACTTGGGCCGCCCTGGTACCACGTCGTGGGGGGCAAGCCCGGAAGGCCAAGGGGCGCTGAATACATCGGCCTGTGCACAGAGTGTGGTGGAGAGTTCGTGGCCGCATCGGCGAGACAGCACCTGTGTCGTAACTGCGGTGGCTCCTCAGGCCGCGTACGGCGTGCACGAGGAGCAAGTGGGAGGGGCAGGCAACGCTTCCGCTTCGCTGCCAAAGACGGGCCTCTGAGCTCGGTGGGGGTTCGCTTTCCAAACGGCGAGCAAGGCAGCCTGAGTGCGGTGGACGGGGTGGTGGAGACGACGGACGCCGAGGTGGCTGCCCAACTGGACCGGAACCGGTCTTTGCGCAGGCTTCCCGACTGATGTCATCGAGGCGGCCGGGCGATCCAGCATGAGTTCGACAGACGATCCATTTGCCGCGGCGGCGCGCGACCTCAAGGAGCGAATCGAGGCACACGGCGAAACGCGCTCGACGAAGCGCTACGAGGATGCGCAGACTCATCTGGATCGTCTGGTCCAAGACTTCGCTGTGGGACTGCATTCGAGTTGGTTCGCATTCACGCGATATCCAGAGGGTGCCCAGTGGCTTTTGCAGAACTCGGCGGATGACTTGCTCGAGTCCGCGATCGCGCTTCCGGTCCTGACCCGCGATGGCATATTCAACGTTGCGCGGCGGGAGCTCCGATATCTGCTCGAGGCAACGGTGAAGTACGTGTATGTCGACCAGCAACTGCCCGCTGAGGCCTCGCTCGACGAGCGCATTCGATTCTTGGGCGACAGTGGGAAGGTGCCTCGCTCGTCGATCACGCCTATAGACGAAGTGACGCTCCGGATGGTCGAGAAGCCAGAGGAGTTGCGAGGTGCTGTCAAGCAGTCCTTCGGTGCATTGAGTGGCTATGTGCATCCCTCGCGGCCCACCCTAGAAGAGCGGTTGGTGCGCGCCAAGCAGGGCGAATTCTCGGGATTCGAGGGCCCGAAGGTGATCGAAGCCTTTAACCGCTTGACCTCGCAGACGCTGGACCTAGTGCTGGCCCTGGTCTTTGAGGGCATTGGCCCGAGTTTCTCGGGGGACATAATCGTCGGCGTGTTCGATGAGAACCCTCGATGGAAGTTCCATCGAACCAGGTTTGTGGCACAGGTGTCTCGACACTTCGATTACAAGGTGGAGCGGCAAGGACGGCCGAGCTGACTCCAGGCCGCTGGCTATACGCCTACTCAGAGCCGGGAAAGAGGCGACGCCGTACCGTGCCGGTCAGCTCTGCCCAGGCATCTCGGTAAAAGGGCGGCTGGCGCGCCTTGGCAACGCGTGAGTCGCCTAGAGCAGTGAGGAAGTTCGGGAAGGGCAGATTTGCCATCACCGGATCCCCCTTCCAGAGGGCAATCAGGTCGAACGCGCCGAAGCCGGCTTCCAGCAGGCCCTCCAGGTGTCCCAAATCTTCAGAGCCAAGGATCGCCAGTGGCGGCAGTCCTCGAAGCAGCCCGTTGCGCTTGATCTCCTCGCTGATGAACTGCGGGATCGGGGGCATCGTCGGAAAGCCCTCGGTGAGGACCAGCATCGGCCAGATCTTCTGCCCGTCTCGGTAGCGAAGGCCATCGAGGGTCAGCGCCCCGTTGCGATAGTCCTTGATGTTCAGGTCGAGCTGCCGTGCCTTGGCAAGCGGCCCGCTCTCGAGATCTTCGAGAAAGGAGCGCCAGTCGCCGCGGGTTACCGTCGCGACTCGCGGCCGGCGCGAGACGACCTCGCAGAAGATCACGCCCTCATTGGCGCCGTCGAGGACCGCGTCGGTCGACTCGACCCTCCGGCCGCCCCGCATGTACTCCTTTTGCCGGTGGACCCTCGGCACTCCGAACTCAGGCATCATCCTTTCCCAGGCCCGCTGCACGAAGTCCTCGAACACAGTGCCGAAGGGACTGGTGAACTCGCTTCGGTTTCGGCCCTCGTCTAGCACGCCGTCGGCCAGCTCGAAGAACATGCCTTCGGTGCACCGTCGCTCCAACGAGTCCAGGGCGAGCGGGATGATGCCCCCGTCTGGCAAGCGCAACAACGGCCGCTCCTCAAAGGTCTGCGCCCTGTACTGGGTGTGGCCATATTTAGCCTCCTCCTCTTCTAGGCTTTCTCGACACTCCTCGAGCGTCTGGGCATTGGCGTCGAGGAACGGCCCCCAGATACCGGCTCCGATCGCCGAGTTGGAGAAGTACTGCACTGGAACGACATGAAAAGCCTCGCTGCTTCCGTGCCCGTAGGTGCCAAACCGGGTGAAAAAGGCAAACCCGGTCGTAAGCCAGTCGGGCATGGAAATCCCCGTGTAGCGCTCGAATGCGGCAGCGGCGTCAAACGCCTCCGGGGTCGCGATCTCCTCCCAGGCGCGAACGAGAATGTCGTAGTAGCGGCTCCACAAGAGCTCGCTGTCGTGGCGGCCGTTGATCCCGAGCTGTCGCAGAATCCACGGTATTACCGTCTCGTTGTTCAGCGTCGCCGCATCGTTCTCATCGAGCCCGGGCTCCTTGAATACATCGCCAACGCCGAGCAGGCATTCGATGAACGCTCCGGTCAGCTCGCCGCTCTTGAAGTTGTCGGCCGGCCGGGAGTCCGCGTGCAATACGGCCAGCCTCGCCAGATGCACGACCTGCTGAGAGAAGAAGATCGCCCGGGTCTCGCCGTCAGGGCCGTTCATCTTCTCGATCAGGATCGATTTCGCCTCCTCGGGCCAGTTGAGACGCTCGATGATCAGCCGATGCGCCTTGGGACTGGCCGGCGGGGCGGAGTTGACCATGCAGGAAAGCCGCCCCAGGACGTCAAGGCAGTCGAAGGCGGACATGCGTGAGAGGCGCTCGACGATGTCCGCCTCGCTCAACTCGATCTCGGTCAGCGCCTTCCAAGTGACGAAGACGTGAGCAAAGCTGTGTTCTTTTCTCGTCTGAGATCCAGGCGGGACGAGCAGGCTGCCGTCGGACCGGCTCGCGCTTAGCAGTGCAGGGGGGAGGGTGAGTTTGCGGTGTTCGCTCATCGTCGGCAAAGCGGGCTGTAGGCGACTAGAGAGGCGACTCGACCCACCTCAGGTTGACGAGGCGCCAGCTGAGCCGATCCAGGAACTCCAGATAGACGTTCGTCGCGGTGAGCACGTTGAATGCCAGGCTCCCGAGCCCTTGGGGCACTCCGGCCAGCGGCTCCAGAGTGGTCCGCCATCCCCCAAGGAGCCCTGGCTGCATATCCGAGGCGTTGAAGAACACCAGCGCTCTCTCTATGCCTTCCGATTGGAGATCGTCCACGAGCTTCCTTGTCGCCTCGCTTGAGCGCGGTCCGCCGGCGACGTCCCGGTGTATGACGACCAGTACATCGCCTTGGGCAGAGTGCGGTCGCGCCTCGAGCCGAAAGTCGCTGTCGGGCCCGACGCCGAACTCGGTTTCGAGTGGAAACGTCCACTCATAGGTGAGGTACAGCCGCCCGACCACAGCGCTTACCGCCCCGATCGGCCGGTCGAGCAGCGATCCAATGTCTACCTCATGCGAGGGGCGGAACTCGTGTGCATCCAAAAGGCGAAGCACAAGCTTTTCGAAGTCGCTCGGCATCAGGGGGTCGAGCTCGCTGCGCAGCGGATCCAGGTTGTGGCCGAGGGGGCGACCCCGGAACTCGGGTCCATCGAGGCGAAGGCTGCGATGCCGCGGCATTTGCCGGAGGGCATCCTCGAGGGTCGCCGACAGGGGGACTCGCAGAGTCGTCGTCTGCTGGTCCTCTGGGAGCTCGGCGAGCCTGCGAAGACCGCCGCTGCGCTCGACGAGATCGCGGACATCGTGCACCAGGAACCGGTCAAGCGCCTCGACGTAGAGGGCCAAATAGACGGGCTCCGGATGGGCGAACCAGTAGAGCAGGTGCTCGACGCTCAGTCCGCCCACCGGCACGTCCTCGGCCCCGGCCAGCTCGCCCGCGCCAATCGTCGAAGCCCGGATGCCCTTGAGTTGAAACCAAACTCGGACCTGCCCCAGCTCTCGGTCATCTCCCCGGGATGAGGGCTCGTAGAGATGCAGCCCTAGGTCAAGCGCCGCCCGGTCGCTGTCATAACCGACAAATTGACCATGGGCGGCAAGCAGTCCCTTCAGCTGGCTCGTGTAGATCTGCTCGAAGCGATCTTGCTCGCCGACCAATGGCATCCACCTAGGATCTTATGCGCAGAATCGCCAGTATCGACCGGCAGGCTGGTTCTGTCGCCTGGATCCGAGGACAAGCTCGTCGGCTGTTACCTGACGCCGTTCTTGGCCGGGCTCGCTCCCTGCTCGCGGCTACCTGGAGTCAGGGGTAGGCGACCGGGCGCCCGAGCTGCCAGCCCTCGGCGGTCTCGACCAGGGCTGGGCATCTCGACAGGATGAGCGGGAGCTGGTCGGGGTCGACCGAGGCGCCCAGCTGGGCCACCAACGTCTCCAAGGTGATCGGCTCACGCTTGCGGGCGAGAACGAAGACGACGGCCCGCTCGGCTTCATTGCCGCTACCTGGCACTAGGCGGGACGCGATCTGACTGCTGGCCTCGTTTCGCGTTTGCATGATGTAGAGGAAGCCGCGCAAAAGGTGGAGCCCGAACGTTTTCGCACGATCGACGCTGAGGCGAACGCGCTCGGGCCCGTAGGGCCCGAAGATGTAGGCGCCCAACAGGAGGAGGGCGACGGCGAACTGTGGGTAGCGGCGAGCCAGCTTGACCGCTTCGCTGATCACCAGGGCCGTCAGCTCGGGAGTGATCCTGATCGTGGCATCGACGCCTAGGAGGGTGTCGGCCAGCTCGGGGACGTCATGCCAGCCTTTGGAGGCGAGCCCTCGCGAGGTCAGGTGTTTGTCGTCAGAGAAGGCGAGTAGCGGACCCATCAAGGCGACGGCGTCAGCGAAGGGCAGATCGTCGGCATCCTCATCCGCCAGACTTCGACGGCGATCATCTGCCAGTGCTGGTATGGCGTCGACGACGCGAACGTGGGGGCCGTAGTGGTCCCACCATGCCGTTTCGACGGACTCGACCGGAACCCGTGCTGCTGAGGCGATGCGGTCGAATTTGGTTGGGACCTCTTCGGCGACGTTGGCTGGTACGTAGAGGATCGCCGTGCCGGAACGCGCAGCGGACAGCAGGCGAGGACGGTGCCCCTTGGCGAGGCTATGTAGCTCCCTGAAGAGGACGCTCGTGTCGACCAGCTGGGGTAGCGGCAGCTCGATCCAGAACTGCTCGGTCGGAGCGCTCGTCACGACGCCTCGCGATTGACCTCGGTCGTCCGGCATCGGCAGAGGGTGGCACGGCTAGCGGACTGTGTACCCGGTCGAGTCTCTTGAGCGGACAGGAGGACCAAGGATCGCCTTGTGACCAAGGCATCGCGATCAGATGTACTGGATCATCTGCCGGCTGTCGCGCGAAGCGGCACCCAGCGCCGGACCCGGACTAGGACACGTAGGCCTTGCGCACCATGGCGGCCGTCCACTGGTTAGTGCCGTGTGCGGGGGGAACACCCTTGCGGTTCAGGAACTCGGCGATGTCGGCGAGGGACTTTCCCTTTGCGAGCTGCGTCCGGACTTGCGCCCGCCAGCCCCAGTCCCGCTTGTTGCACCAAGAGTGGGAGAGTCGAACGTTCTCGGCGACGAACCTACCGCCATCCGATTTGAGCCTCGGGTAGTGGTCGCGCGAGGGCGTCCACTTGTTGCCCGGGGTCCCGACCGGATCGAAAGCGCCGCGCCCCTTGTGGTGGTAGCACTGCGGCATCTCGCACCTCAGGGCGAGGAGCTGGCCGCGCTCGGCCATCCGCACGAGGACATTTGCATTTTTCACGCCGAGCTCACGGAGTTGGTCCGCGACCGATTTATCTGCCATGCGGCGATCCTGACACAACTGCTCTTGCGTGAAAGCGGAGGCTATGATCTTTTCTGAGCGATGGGGCTCGCTCTGTCATAACCGCGGCTTTGATCCCGCTGATGGCTCCTATCCCGTCAAGCTTGGCGACGATAGGAGAGCGATCGAATGAGATTTCAGCGGCAACGCCACCCGCTGCCGGAGGTCCCCCATCTGAAGGCGAAAGCGTGAGCGCAGGAGCCTGGATCGCGGTTGGGCTCTTGGGCGGCCTAGCCGCCAGCGCTCGCTTCGTCGTCGACTCCGAGGTGTCGCGTCGCACGAGCGGGCCTTTCCCGACTGGCATCCTCGTCGTGAATCTGATCGGTGCCTTCCTTGTGGGGGTTCTGAGCGCGACGGCGCTCGACAGCGAATCGCTCGCGATTCTCGCCAGCGTGATCGGCTCATTCACTACTTTCTCGACATGGATGCTCGACACGAATCGATTGATTGCCGCGAAGCACGCCAGTCTCGCCTGGCTCAATATCGGCCTTCCGCTTGTTGCAGGCTTCTTGGTTGTCGCGTTGGGCAACTCGTTGGTTCGTCTTTGAGCGGCCGAACAGCTTTTTTTTGCTCCGGCGTCGACGCGGCGTGTTGGCTGTCAACAGGCACGCCGGCGCATTTGAAGATCACCAGATAGCGTTGATTTTGGTGTCCCTTATGTCGTCATCCGGTCGGCGGTCGAGAGGTTCATTCCCATGGACCCCTGGCAGTCGCAGGCGATTGCTCATCGTCTTCGGAGTTGCGATGGTGGCGTTCGACCTCGTACTCGTTGTCATCGATCAGCACCTAGAGGCAACGGGTGGGCCTTCAATCACCGTCCTCGAGCTCTCCGGCAGCGAGCAGCGTGCCGCCGAAATCATGGCGGAATGGGGAGCTCATGGCCGGAATCTCGCCCGACTGTCGCTATGGATTGACTTCGGCTTCATGGCGAGCTATGGAACGTTTTTCACGCTTGCGGCGATCGCCACCCGGGACTTTGCGAGAGAGCGGCGCCTTCGGCTGCTCGCTGCCATTGGGATCGCTGCTCCACTTTTTGCTGCCTCGGCAGTTCTTTTCGATGCCGCAGAAAACATCGTTTGGCTTCTAGTTCTCGGCGGCCACGGAGGAAGTTTTGCCCCGCCCCTCGCGACGGCCTGCGCCAGCCTCAAGTTCCTTCTCATCGGTCTCGCGATCCTCTACGTAGCGGGGGGGTTGGTCGCTCGTTTCCACCAACGCTGGAGACGGAGGGAGCAGCGGCGGGCCTGAGGGGTTACCTAACCCTCAAGTTAAGGAGAAGACTTTAGTAGTCCCCCCGTATCTCAACGAATATATGACTGACCAGAGCGCTGGACGGATTCGCTGAGTTCCTGTATGGATATACGCGAAGACGGGATTGGACCGACCTGCCCCTCGGGGGGTGGCGCGAAGTTCCGCTCATCCGAGTAGGAGGCAGAGGGCCAGAAATCGTGGGCCCGACAGCTATCCAGCACAAAGGAGAAGCGGATGTCCAAGTCATTGACCTCGCAGAACGGGCGACGGGTTTCTGCGGTTGTCCTTGTCGCGCTGTTGGCGTTGGTGGGAATAGGGGTGATTGCCGCAGGGACGTCGCGGGCTGCCTACTACAAGATGGTTGCCTGCGCCGCCAACAACGGCGTCCCCCCGTACACGATCGATACCAACACGAAGAGCCCTGAGACCCCCAGGGGCATATTCGACATCTGGAATCGTTGCAAAGGGCAGGGTGGCGACCCTCCCGGCGATGAGGCCTACCTTCGTATCGGGGAGGATCGGGACGCGCCTGACACGGTGCGCCAAGGCGCCTTTGCGACCGTCCACTTTGATGCCCCTGCCTGGGTTCATTTCAAGTCCGCTGGCGGATTCACTCGCCAGCCCTTCCAGTTCAATGACGGCTGGCGATCAAGGTTCCACGCCGTGAACTCGGTCTCGAACCAGCTGCTCATAAGCCAAGGGGCTGGCGTGAACGGGAATGGACTCATTCCAGCATCCAACATCTTCGGCCCTCATTTGTGGCCCACCGGTGGGTTCTTGGACTTCAATCGTTTCGACTTCGAACTGGCGTGCGGGAGGCCGGCCCGCTGTGACGCCAGCGGCAACAACGCCACCGATCTCAACGGGATCGTCTTTGTGCTGTCGGACGACTCCGACTCCCAGCCAGCGTTCACTCACACCGATGCCCCGCTCCTCGCGGGCCGCTGGGTGAGAGGTACTCAGAACGTGACGTTCAATGTTTCCGATCAAGGTTCAGGGATACGCCAAGAGCGGCTTTATGTCGACAGTGGAGAACTCTGGAGCTTGGACCACGGGCGGGAATGCAACACCTCGAGTTCTCAGGGCAACGGCGAATGGGCGCGCTCCTATACACCGTGTCCTACTGGCGGCCCGTGGGATCGGTCCATCCCTATCAACACCGCAGCCTTCAAGGACGGAGCGAATCACACGGTCCAGGTCTGTACGCAGGACTTCGGGCAATACCAGGGCCTGAGCGGAACTGGCGGTCAAACATGCACTGCCCGAACAATCGCGACCGACAACTCCGCGCCGGCGGCCCCCGAAGGCCTTTCAGTCCTCAGTTCCAATCCAGCTCGGTATCTCGATCAGTTTGGGGCCCAGTTCGCGCTCCCCCCGAACGAAGGGTCTCCGATAGCCAAGGCCTATTACAACATTGTGGATGCCGCTGGCAACGTGGTTGCCTCTTCTCAGTCAGTGGGCGGAGTAAACCCGACTGCGATTCAGGCCATCAATGGACCGAAACAGGCGGGCGACTACCGCCTTCGGGTCTGGCTTGAAGACGAAGTGGGTTTCGTTGGTCCGCCGGCGACCGTGCAGATTCCGCATGACACAACCCCCCCTGCGGCTCCGCAGAATGCATCCGCGGTTGTGCCCCTTAGCGACCGGGGCTCCGAAGGCTTCGATCTTCGGTGGCACAACATCAATGATTCAGGCGCTCCGATCAACGCCGCCCATTATCGAATTCTGAATAGCGATGGTGGCGCCATAGTCCCGGAACGGACAATGACCGGCGAAGGGATCGAAGCGATTAAACGCTTGGACACGCCGCGGGACCGAGGTGGATTCACCCTGCAGCTGTGGCTTTCGGATGCCGAGGGAAATGTTGGTTCGCCCGTGAGTCTTCCTTTGGTCTACGACTGCATGAGGGACGACGTCGACTCCGGCGCGTTGCTGAGCAGCAGCCTCGGGCCCGATGGGGCGGGCAGGAAGCTGGTCAATCAGGGACACGGCGGGTTGCTCGAAGGCAAATTGCTCGATACGGCTGGCAATCCGGTCGGCGATGCTCCGATCTGCGTGTTCAGCACCGTGGTGACTGACACAACGATGAAGTTTCTTGGCGTCGCAATGACGAACGCGGACGGCAGCTACGAATTCCCAGTGAGGCCCGGCGCCTCCCGCGATTTGAGGGTCGACTACCGATCGCAGCATCGAGAAATCTCCAGCAAGGTCGAGATCGTGACAAGGGTGCGGCCAACGTTTGAAGCCGTCAAGACGGTGGTTCACAACAAGGGTGTCGCCCGATTCCGGGGCGCTCTTCCTGGTCCTCACAACAACGAAGTGCAAGTGGTTCTGCAGGCAAAGAAGGGCGACGGTTGGATCGTGTTCCGGCGGATGACGACCGGACGCAATGGTGAATACGCAGGGAGCTATCGCTTCAACAAAACGAAACGGCCTACGGAATACATCATGCGTGCCCAGGTGCGGAAGCAGCGTGGCTACCCCTACCGGGAGGGAAATTCAGCTCCCATTCAGATCATCGTCTATCCGCGGCGCGCGCCGCAGAAGCATGACAATGCCGACCTTCCCGGTGGTCACGGCAAGAAGCGGGGATCAAGATGCGATCACTCGAAGCGACCGGCACGGCGCGCCTGTAAAGGGGGGCGCTCACATGGATCGCCCTCAAAGCCACATAAAGCAAGGGCGAAACGGTAAGGCAGGAGCGATCGGATAGATGCGCGGAATCGAGCCTCCATGGATGCTTTTGCCCTGAACGACCAGGCATCCATGGAGGCACGCGCCTCTTCTGGCGAGAGGACACCGCTGGTTCATGGAGGCTAGTCCCCAGGAACAAGTCACGGCTCGGGCTGGAAATGGCAGCAATGGAAAGCTGAGCGAGGAGGCACTCAGGTTCTACGAACGGGCCTATGTCCCGGCCAGGGCGGGTTGTCTTAACCAGCTGCGAGCCGAAGGATGCTCGGAGGGGGATGCGGAAGAGATATTTGCAGCGACGTTCGAGCGCGTCATGCAAACCGTCGATCCGATCGCTCGAGGATTCGCCATCCCACAGATGGTCAAGCTGCTGAAGACTGCGTGTCCTCGGCGGCTCATCGACGAACGTCGTCATCAAGGAGTTCTTCACAAGGTGCCTCTAGCCGACGCCGGGGCGGTGGCCGATGAAGGGTCCGAGACACCGGCCGAACGAGCCGAGAGCCTGGAGACAGTGGCAATCGGGCGAGAGGCCGTGGCCTCGCTCTCTGAGCGAGACCGCAAGATCTTTATCCAGCGCCATCAGTTGGACCTCGACCCGGACGAGATCCTCGCAAACTTCCCCGGTCTCAGCCGGCGGACCTATCGCAAGATCATTCAGCGCGCGAACGCTCGAGTGCTATGCGCCTTCGAGGAAATTGACAGCGGTTCCAGGTGCCAGGACATGGAGCACAATCACTTGCAGCGGTTCGTCTCGCATGCAGCGTCGTCCGATGAGGCCAGGGTTGTCGAAGCCCATCTGGCCCATTGTCGTGCATGTCGACAAACGGCCGCCCGCATGCGTGACTACCTCTACGACGTGGCGAGCGGGCTGGTAGTAACGGCAGGCGCCTCGGCGGCGATCAATGGGCACGCCAACGTGCTCGTCGACGCCACCGGCCGCTTTCTTGGCACAGGGCAAGCGCCCTCCGAGGCGACACGCGGCCTACGGGAGCGCTTCCGCGAGCAGCTCATCAAGCTGGCCACGTCAATGCCTGGATCGGGGGGCGATGCAGCGGCCGGCCAGGCGATCGGGGTCTCGAGCGCAAAATTGGTCGGCGCCTGTTTTGCCGGGGGTGGCATAGCTGTCGGGACAACCTGCCTAGTCTTGGGCGTGAGCCCCCTGGCCGTGGTTGGCCTTCAGCATGACCGGTCGGTTCCGCGCCCGATCGAGAGGACGGTGGAGAAGCGAGTACCAACGTCGACCCCTGAACTGTCGCAGCCGCTGAAGCCTGTCCCGTCTGCCCCGGCGACCTCATCCAAACAGTCACGGCCTCGATCGGCCCAGACAGACACTCAATCGCCGACAAGGGAACCGGTGCGACCCGCCTCTGAATCCGGCGCGCAAACTGAGGAAGAGCTCGGTCTCGAATCGGCCGGAAGGACGCCGCGGTCCTCATCTCCCGCGCCTTCCGCAGGTGGCGGAGAAAGCAGTAGCTCGACGCCGTCGGTTGGTTCGAGCAGCAGTGTAGGGGGCAGCAGTGCACCGAGCTCAGGCGGATCCGGCGGTGGCGCACCAGTCAGAGGTGGAGGGGAAATTGGCCTCTGAATCGGCATGTCTTCTGATGGACCCGGCGCCTTTTAACCAGTAACCCACTGGCGCAGAGTCCCCCCGAGTCCTTGCCCTGTTGAGCGAGGGCTGCGCCCCGCATGCGGGTGTCAATTCCTTGGAGGAGCAGCGTCCGCCAATTGATCTCACGAGGGGGGGTGGCGGACGGAGTTGCCCATGCGTGTACGGCAGTGACGGCTCGAGCTAACGGAGGTTCGGGCGCCAGCCGCATCCAGCGGCCGTCACGGAAGGCCACCACATGGGTAAGAGCGACTTCTTTTCATTTGGCGACGAGGATCCAGGAGCCACGGTCGAGGATCACTGGGGCGACCCGACCGGGATCGACTCATCCAGTGCGGTGGCCGTCGCCCCGCCACTTGATGAGGTCGAGCTGCCGGACGCTCCGCTCCCTCACGAGTTCGAGCTGCCGGACGGGTTCGACGCCGCACACGAAGAGAAGGGGGCTGGGCGCTCCCGAGGCGACTCCACGCTGGGCTCGTCGGCGAAGCGCAAGCCCCCTTCCCTTCGTGTGCAGGTCGCCGTCGCGGTTGCACTCCTGGTGGTCGCAGTCGCTCTGGTGCGAATCGTTCTCGTCCCGGTCGGCGCCGACAACACGGTTGCTTCGTCCGTGCCGCCACCTTCGGTAGCTGCGAGCGAGCCAGCCCGAACGGAAGCAAGTGCCGCCCTCAGTCAAACCGCTGAGCCCCTTCGTTCGCAGGAGCATCGACAGGGAGCCGCGGAGCGACAGCGTGTCCGTCAGAAGAAAGCTCAGACCAGGCGTCGGGCAAAGAGGCGGAGGACCCAGCAGCGCGCGGGGCGCCGCCACGCAGAGCGTCGCCGAGATGCGTCCACGACCGCCACATCGAGCGGGCAGGTCGAAGAAGCGCCCGCACCAGCACCGGAAAGCCCAGCCGAAAGCCTGCCGCCAGAACCGGAACCTCCCGCCCCAGCCCCCTCGACAGAGCCACCGGCGAGTAAGCCGAGCGAAGGTGGCGGACTTCACGACGGCTCGAGCTCGTCGGAGTTCGGGCTCTAGGGGTCAGGATGGAGACGGCGGCGAAATCCACGTCTTCGGTCAGGACTCGTCTGACCGGACTTCGCTCCTCGGCCCGCTATGGGCGCGTGAGTGCGCGGGCGCCCCGCTACGCCTTCCTTGCGTTTGTGGTGCTGATGTGCGTGGCGGGGGTGCGCTCGATCGTCTCCCCGTCAGTGCCGAGCGCAGTTGCCACTCAGCAGGGCCCGCGCCTGGACTACGCCGAGCAGAGCTTCGCGCTTGCCTTCACCCAGGCCTACCTGACCTACGACAGCGCCCGACCCGAAGCGCGAGAAGAAGCCCTGGCGTCCTTCGCTTCGTCTGGCTTTGAAATCGGAGCCGGCTTTTCGCCGCCACAATCTGGATCCCAGCGGGTGCAGTGGGCCAACGTCGCGCAGGTCCAGCGGCCCTTGGCGGGCGGCGTGATCGTCAATGTCGCCGCGAAGCTCAGCACCGCGGCACAGCCTGTGTACCTCTCGGTGCCGGTTGATCGGGAACGCGGTGGCGCGATTTATCTCGCCGCCTATCCCTCTTTTGTCGGGCCTCCGCTCAGCACCACGCGTAGTACCGCGGACCAGGGTGGTGAACCGGTTGATGACGAGGAAGTCTCGGCGCTGGTCAAGCGTGCGCTCACCAACTATCTGGCGGGCGACGCCGAAAATCTCTCTGCTGATCTTGCCGACGCGGCGACGGTCACCTTGCCCACTAACCAGCTGGGGCTGAAGGGAGTCGACCAACTCGACTGGGTCGACGGTGCCGGCGGCGGTGCCGTTCTGGCGACGATCACTGCCACCGACGCGCGCGGCGGGGCCTACACGCTGCGCTACGAGGTCGGCGTGCGGCGGGTGAGCGCCGCTGACCCCCAGCTCGGCCCGGGCTGGCGAGTGACTTACGTCCAATCGATCTCCCAGCAGAGCTGACCGCGATGCCAGCGGCCGGCAACAGACACAGACGGAACCTCGAGGAGGGGAATGCACCATGCGCAAGTTGACGGCGCTGGGCGCCTTGCTTCTCGTCGGCTTCTTGGGCGTCGCACTGGCGGCACCGAGCTCCGACGTGGGCAAGTCGGTTCCAGCCATCACCACGGTCTCAAGTGCCGAAGCAGCAATCGGTCGCGGCGGCGGTGGAGGAGAAGGGGCGCGGACCCAGGTTGGGTCTAGGACCGCTTCGCTCCTGCAGAACGAACTCGCCCCGCTGTTCTTCATCGTTGTGGCGATCGCCCTCGGCGCGGCGGCCTTTCAGCGCAATGCCGGCGCCGCGATAGGGATCCTCGTCGCCGCGGTCGTGATCGGTGCGTTTCTCCTGGTGCCCGATCAGGTCGAATCGCTCTATCGCTCGATCTACCAGTTCGTGCTGTGAGGGTCGAGAGCCCTCATAGCACGAGCCGGGCGGCCTGAAGGGGGTGCGCGATGGTCGAGTCGCGAGGAATCCAGCTGCGCGGTTACCGGCGGGTCTTTCGCATCGAGCGACGACTGTTTCGCTTCGACCGCTGGCGGATCCCCTATCCCCACGGCGTCCCGTTGCGCGGAATCGGCTACTTCCTCGTGCTGGTGCTCGGGATGTTCGCGGTCTCACGGCTGCCTGTGCTCGGGCCGCTGATTGGCCTCTGGAGTCCGGCGATCCCATACCTCGGGCTGCCGCTCGCCGGCGCGTTCTTGCTCATGCAGGGCCGGATCGACGGGCGTCCACCGCATCACGTCCTCGCCTCGCTCCTGCGGTGGTCGCTCAGCTCCAGGTCCCTGGCTGGGCTGTGCTCCTGTCCGCGGGAGGGCGAGGTGGTCGTTCCTCAGGAGGAGGTTGCGGTCGCCTTCGACGCTCGCGAGTCCTTTCTGGTCAGGGGCCGCATAAAGGGACCGGCCACCGTCACCTTCCGCTACCCGGCCGAGGTGCGGGTGGAGGGGGCGCCGCCATGGCTGCGCGACCCCCAGCAGCGCTCGGCGCGAGCTCGCCGATACCGCGTTCGTCGCCGGCGTGGAGCCGCGCCGATGCTGCGCGGAAAGGTAGTCGGGGTGCCTCGTAGCCGCGAGGTGGTGGTCGAGTGATCGGCGTCCCGACGGCGGGCCCACGGCCGCGCCCCTCTTTTATCTACGGCAACATCGTCTTCGGACGTGACCTGGGCGATGCCTGGGCGGTTTACAAGCTCGCGAGCCAGAGCTACGCCGGTCTTTCCACAGGGCGAAAGCTCGAGGTGATGGGGCAACTGGAGGGCCTTGTCCACCGGATCTCGGCGGACTTCCAGATCCTCCGCATCTCGCGACGCTTCTCGGTGCAGCAGTACCTCGCATCGACCTGGCGAACCTTCGACCACCGGCACGGCAGTGCCGAGGAGATCGAGCAGCGCAAGGCCGCCTTCGAGACGCTGCTGCGTGCCCACGCCTTTGCGCTCTCCGAGCGCGAAACGGTGCGTCCCGACGTCTACCTGGCAGTACGGCTCCAAGAAGCCAGCACGGGGATCGCGGAGTTGCTCGGAGAAGGTGGTGTCGCAGGCGCTTGGCGTCGTTTCGCCGGTGCGGTCGGGATCAACGATCCGCGTGGCCTGCGCTACTCGAAGCTGGTCGAGATCGAACGCGCCGAGCGTCGCATGCAGGAGCGAATCCTCGACTTCCTCGAGGCCGAGCGGGCGCTCGCCTCGGAGATCGTCTGGCTAGTGCGCCACGCGTATGTGCGTGGCCTCGGAGACCCTTCGATCGACGCCAACTTCCGCCCCCAGGCGCTGGCGATCACGAGCGAGGACGGCGAGGAGATCGGCTTCGAGCCCTCGCAGTGGGACTTGGTTCGATTGCATGCCGACTACCGGGTCAGGATCGCCCGTCGCCACCTCGAGATAGAGAGCGAGCGGGGAATCTCTCGCCAGGCGATGCTCGTTTGCGGTTCGCTGCCCGAGGAGCGCGACTTCCCGGGCCCGGAGGCCGAGCTGATGTTTACGCCGCTGGACCTCGAGTTCCCGGTCGACGCGTGTCTCAGCTGCGAATACCTGCCAAATCGCGACGCGCAGCGGCTTGCCCGCAAGCGGATGGTCGACGCCGACCAGATGTGGCGGGAGGAGGCGGCCGCCGATCACGGCGCCTCCCCCGATGCCGAGGATCGACCGGCGGAGGCGCGAGATCTGCAACGGCGGCTCGGTGGCAACGATCACCCACCGCTTCTGCGCAGCGCGCTGACCTATGTCGTTCCCAGCTCCGCAGGGGAGGAGGAGCTGGAGGAACGGATCGAGCGCCTGCGCTCAGAGGTTGGCCAGCGAATTGAACTGCACCGGCCCATCGGCGCCCAGCACCAGATTTTTCTCGGAACCCTGCCCGGCCAGCGTTTCCCGCTCGCCGCCTATCGCGAGCACCTGCTGCCCGAGGAGGTGGCGGCGATGGTCCCGACCGCAGTCAGCCACGCGGGTTCAGAAATGGGGCCTTACATCGGCTACACGCTGACGCCCTCGCGCCAGCCGATTCGTCTCGACCTCGCCGAGGCCTCCCAGCAGAACCGCCCGCCGCCAATCCTTTTCACCGGCTCGCAGGGCTCAGGCAAGACGGTCGCGATGCAGCTTCTGACCTACCAGGCCTTCCTGCAGGGCTCGGGCCCGATCGTCGACATCGACCCCAAGGGCACGCCCGAGCATCCAGATCACAAGCTGCACCTGATCCCCGAGATGGCGGCGGAGATGGAGCAGATAGTGCTCTCTCCCGACGAGCGCTATCAGGGCCTGATCGACCCGCTTCGGATCGCCCCGCCCGACGGCAAGGCTGACGCGGCATTTGGCTTCATCATGGAGGTGCTGCCGGCCCCGGTGCCAGCGCCGTGGCAGACAGAGATCCGCGCCGCGGTGGAGCTGGTCTGTGCCGGCGCGGAGCGGAACCACGTCCTCGGCGAAGTTGTCGAAGTCTTGGAGGAAGGCGGCGAGGTCGCCCAGGAAGCCGGTCGCGCCCTCTCGGTGCACGCGAATGCTGGACTCGCAAAGCTGGCCTTCGGGCTTCCCGGCAAGGAGGTCGCAGAGGTCGGCACCAAGCGGGTGATCTCTCTGCAGATCCGCAACCTGGCGCTGCCGCGACCGGGGACGCCGCGCAGCGAGATGGCAGCAGAGGAGCGCGTGGGCAGTTCGCTTCTGCGCCTCGTGGCGATGTACGCGCTGGCTCTGTGCTCCCGCGATCCCGAGCGCCATTCGGTGATCGCTCTCGATGAGGCCTGGGTGCTGTTCGACTCCTCGGTTGGCCGCCAGCTGCTCGACCGCACTTCGCGGCTCAGCCGCTCTCAGAACCTCAGCCTCCTGCTCTCCACCCAGCAGGTTGTCGACGCCGAAGAGCTCGAGGGCTTGATTGGGGCCTACTTCTCCGGCGGTGTCGAGACCGAGGAGGAAGCGCGCCGCTCGGCCCGTCAGCAGCGTCTCGACGACGACGATCCAACCCTGATCCAGCGCTTTCTGGGCTTCAACGCAGGGCGCTTCTACTACCGGGACATCAACGGGCAGTCGGTTCCGCTGCAGACCGACCCGTGCGAGCGTCGCCTCTTCTCGCTGTTCGGGACCCCACCGCCGCGTACCGGCGCCAAGGCCGAGGGGGAATCGGAGGTCCTCGATGTGCCGGCCTGAGCGCTTCAGCGCCCGAGCCCGGCTGGCGATCGCACTCGCGGTCTTCGCAGCCACTCTCTTGCTCGTCGTCGCCGCCAAGGCTGATTCGCAGATCACGCTTATCCGCGTCTACAGCACCGAGCGCGGCACCGTCTTCGATGTCTGTAAGGGCGAGTTCGACCCGCCGGTGACGGACGCGACGAACCCCGCCTACTGCAAGGGGGAAGTCCTCCATTGGACCGAAGCTCAGTGGAAGGCCTACAACTCCGGCAAACCGGACGGCGGAGCTGCAGGGCAGGGAAAAGGCAAACAGAAAGACTCCGGAAAAGCCAAACCCGGTGTCGCTACTGGAGCAGCGCCGGGTGCCGAAGCGCTGCCGCCGGCGACCATTCCCTACGGCGGCTCGCTTGACCCCACAGCGGTGCTCGGGATCGAGAACCCGCTCTGCGGGGAACCCAACAAGCTGAGCGCGCGGCAGATTCGCAATTGCCGTTCCTCGCACTCCCCGGAGGCCGCCTATCCGGCCGGCAATTACGGGTTCGACGTCCATGTCGAAGCGGGCGGCTTCATCAGCTCTCTCTTCGCGCCAGCCGTTTCCTTCGTCTTGCAGCTGCTCTCCGTCATCTGGCTCGTGCTGCTGATGATGCTCAAGGGCTGCCTGATCATCTTGGGCTTCGCCTTCTCACTCAGCCCGTTCACCGACAACCGGATGCTGAGCCAGATCGGAACGGGGCTCACGAGCTCCTACAACAACCTAACCTCGCCCTGGCTCTCAACGTTGTTCGTGATCCTCGGCGGCTGGGGCCTCTACAACGGGCTGATTCGCCGCAAGACCGGCGAGACGCTGGCTGGGATGCTGATGGCGCTGGTGATGATGCTCGCCGGGCTGTGGATCATCCACTCACCCAGGGACACGGTTGGGCGGGTCGCCGAAGCAGTCAACAGTGCTTCTCTTACCGCTGTCTCGGCGCCGTCCTCGGGGCATGTCAGCACCCCGGTTCGCTCCTACAACGACGCGATGGCCTCGGTCTGGAACCAGATGACCGCGGTGCCGTTTTGTGCCATGGACTTCTCTGACGTCCACTGGTGCATGACGGCCAAACCATCTGAGGATGCGCTCGAAGCGGCGCGCAGCGGACTCGACGACGGCGACGCCTTTACCCAGCAGCTCCTCTCTGGCCTGCCAAGTGCTCCCGAGCTCGCGACCAAAGCACTGGCCCACGACCTGTCGGGCCTCTTCGGTCAAGCGCCGACCATCCGCGATCTCTACCTGCGCTTCAGTCCGCAGAGTGGGCCCAGGGACAAGCTGTGGGACTACTACAACGGCGAACCCGACGATCACGTCGGGCTCCCGCTGAACATAGGGCCCCAGCTCAACGTCGGTGGTGGCACCGACGGCGCGGCACCCGACAAGGTCTCGATGCAGGGCCGCAACGGCGTCGTGACCCGGATGGTGATGGTCTTGATCTTCACCATCGGCTTGCTCGGCGGGCTGCTGCTTTTGCTCTGGCTCGCGATGAAGCTGGTGATGGCGACGGCGTCCTCGTTCATCCTCGTTCTCGCCACTCCGCTCGCGATGTTCTTCCCGGTCTTTGGCCAGGCCGGAAGAAACGCCTTCACCAAATGGGCAACCGCTCTGCTGGGGGCGATCGTCGCCAAGCTGGTCTACAGCGGCCTGCTCGGAATCGTCCTGCTCGGCTCGAGCGTGATCGGCTCGGCGATTGGTCACTCCTCGCCGACACTCGGCCTCATCGCGGTGATGTCTTTCTGGTGGGCCGCTTTCTTGTCCCGGGAAAAATTCCTCGCCCTCTTTCAGGTCGACCCCTCCAACGATCGTGGTACGGGCATCTACCGAACCCTTGCCGGCGGCTATCTCGGCTACAGGATCGCCAAGGGGGCCAAGAGCGCGATCGGCAACTTTCGCGAGGAGCGCCATGAGCGCGGGCGTCAACGCCACGACGAGGAGGCCCGGCATCGCCGGAAAGGGGCCGACCACAGCCTCGACCACCAGGCCGAGCAACGCCTCGGTGTCGCCACCGCCAACGCCGAGTCACGGGAGGGCTCGCACTCGGCGATGGAGCGCGAGGCGAGTGTCCTGCGTGACGACCCCGAGGTCCAAAGCCTGCGCCAGGACTCCTCGAGTCTCGGTGAGGAGGCCCGCCGAAGCGCGGCAGCCAAGACCGCGCGGCTTAAGGAGCTGCAGACGCAGCTTCACGCCTCGCGGCCCCAGGCACAGGCAGACCGCCGCCTGCTGAATCGCGTGCGGGCGAATGAGGCGGCGGGCCTCTCGCCCCACGGAAAGGCGGAGATTCAGGGCGCACGGGACGCGATTCGCCGTGAGTCCCATCTTCCGATCGACGCGCCTGAGCATCGCTGGCGCGCTCAAGCAGCAGGCAAGGATCCCGCCAGCCCCGAGGGTCGCCAGGCAATTGCCGAGAGCCTCGCCACCACTCGCTCCGCGGTGGGAGCGACGTCCTCCGATCGGATTGAGCAGGTCGATCTTCACCGACCAAGGCGAAGCGGCGGGGACCAGCGGCGCCCGAGCAGCGGGTTGCGTCGCAGTCAGCCGACGAGGACACCGAGTGCAGACGGACGCTTCGAGGAGCCATCCAGGCCCAAGCCCCAGCGGCGCTCTCGTGTGCGGGACTGGCTTAGCAGGTGATTGGCGATGGGCTCGACCGAGACTCGGCGCAGGGCCTTCTTTGCAGTCGCTCTGGTGACCCTGATCGCTGCGGCCGCCGCAATGGCGCAATTCCACCGGATCGAGGAGGGAACTACGCCCTCCACGGCCTCACGCGCCGGTCGGGCGTTCACACCCGCCACGGAGGAGCGCACTCGGTCTGAAGACGGCCCCGAAATGCGAGAGGCCGCCTTCTCGGCCAGCAGCTTCGTCCGCGCGTATCTGCGCTATCAGGCAGGGACTCTCCGAGGCGCGGACCGAGACTCCCTAGTTCGCTACTCCACTTCGCAGTTTGGCGGGCAACTGATTCGCGCACCCGTGCGGATCCCGCCGGGAACCCGGGTGCCGCGCCAGATCGTGGCGAGGATCGCTGCGGTCCAGGTGAGTCTCTTCGACGGGAGACCCTCCTTGCTCGTCAACGTCGTCGTAGCCGGGAGCAATGGAACGCATCTTCTCAGGGCGAGCGTTGTCAGGCAGAACAGCCACTGGGTCGTCGCAGGCATCGGGCCATGAGCGAGGCGGGTTCGGCTCTCCGCAGCTACCTGAAGCGCAAGGCCGTTCGGAAGCTGATCGTAAAGGTCGGCATGGCAAAGCTCCTGATCGCAGGCGCAGCTGTCATCGCCGGGCTTCTTGCGGTCCTTGTTCTCTTGGCGGCTCTGGCCGGAGCTACCTCCACAGCGAGCACAGAAGGGGAGATGAGCTGCAAGGTCAGCGGCGGCTCTGAGGGCCCGCCCGCGCGCTTGGTCCCGATTTACGCGGCGGCCGCGACGGAGTACCACCTCGGGCCACGCGGTCCCGGCATCCTCGCGGCGATCAACTACGTGGAGACCACCTTCGGTGAATCGACGCTTCCAGGGGTGCACTCGGGCACCAACTCCGCTGGGGCGGCGGGGCCGATGCAGTTCCTCTACCCAAGCAGCTGGGAAGCCTTCGGCGTCGACGGCAACGATGACGGCGTCAAAGACGTCTATGACCCCGCCGACGCGATCTTCTCAGCTGCGAATTTGCTTCACACCGAAGGAGCCCCTCGAGACTGGTACGGAGCGATATGGCACTACAACCACGCCGACTGGTACGTGCGCAAGGTCGAAAGGTACGCGGAGAAATTCGGCGGCTCGGTTGTCTGCACGCCCGTTGTCGAACAGGCTCTCGGAGAGGCCGCGCTGCAGAAAGTGGAAACGCTCTACCAGCCCCGTGACTTTAAACCGATTCCCACGGACCTTTGGGTCGGGGACGGAGACCCACAGGTCGTTGACTCCCGACTATGGCCGGACGCCGTTTGGCTCTTGCAGACCTTCCACCTCAGGGTTATCGCTGCTCGCGAGGGTGAACCCCACAGCACGCACGGGGATGGAACCGCTATGGACATGGAGCCCGAGGCCGGGAAGGGCTGGGATGAGACAGCACGGGCAGCTGCTGAAACTTTGGGCTGGCGCGAAAACTGCGGAGCATCGGGAACCGCTCCCGTCTGCCCGCTTGCGCCAGCGATCCAGTTCGTGGGCTATAACGGATTCAAACTGCACGGCGACCCGGCTCATGCGGAAGGAAGCCCTCATCTCCACGTTTCCTGGCAGAGCTCGAGCTTCGGGTGCGGTCCAGAACTCTGCCGGCCCCCGGACTGGGTCCGTGTATTCCCTCTGACCGGCTGATGAGCACCTTCGCAATCCGATCAAGGGACAAGATCCTACGTAAGGAACCACGCTCGCCTGACACGGCAAATGCCTCCTACGTCAACGCACCTGGAATGTGCCCGAGCGACGATAGGCGGCCAGCAGCTTGAGTGCATGCGCCGTCGGGGAGTGGATCGGCTCAGGGAGCGTCCCCAAGTCAACGAATTTCGCCTCGGTCGCCTCCTCCGCGTTTGGGCGAGGGTCTCCTCGCCAAGCTTTTGCCAGGAAGCACAGCGCGAAGCAATGGGTAGCGTCGCCGTTCGGGTAGTGAATCGTGTGGGCTTCGGCCTCCGAGAGGCAGCCGAAGGGCACAAGGTCGGCCTCCGAGACCTCGATCCCGGTCTCCTCGGCCAGCTCGTCGATAGCGGTGCGGGCAAAGCTCCCGCCGGGCTCCGCGGCACCGGCGGGCAGGCACCAGGTTTCGTCGTCGGTGCGCTTGGTCAGCAGGACGCGCTGATCGTCCCGCTGCAGGGCGACCATCGCGCCGGGCATGAGGACGAGGTCGTGGCCCACGGCTTGTCGCAGCCGCCAGAGGTAGGAGTCTCGATAGGGCATGGCGCAGACTATTCACCAAGAGGGTCCAGGTGGCCCAGGGTTACGGGTGACCTTCAGTGGGGCATGCTTCGCTGCGTGTCAGACGTTCTAGGCTCCTCTTTCCAAAGCATCCTTCTGCCCGCTCACGAGGCCGATGCAATCGTTGACGGTTTCCGGCTCGAGGGAGACTGGTCCCGACAACTGGGGATTCCTGCGCACCTCACGCTTGCCGGACCCTGGCCGATCTCCCACGAGCTTCCGCGTGAGAGCCTGTCGGCGCTGGCGGCTGAAGCACGCGGAACCCAATACCGACTGGATTTCGTCGACTTGCTGGGAGACGCCGTCTGTCTCTTCCCCTGCGATGACCGGCCACTGTTGAAGTGGCGAACGCGATTGTTGGACGCCGTCGGCAAGCCCGATACCGTGAATCCGACATGGCGACTGCATCTGACGATCTGCCGAGATGAGTTGGGCGATCGACTTGCGGCCGTCCGCAAAGCCGTCGACCATGCCCTGCCGCTCAACTGCGAGGTACGGGATCTGTGTATCGCGCGCTTGGTCGAACCGGGCCGCGCCGTCATGGAGAAACTCTGAATCATGGTTGCCCATTAGCGCGCTCAAGTCCTCACCATCGGATAAAGCGCTTTGGCCGTGCGGCCATTGCCTGACGGTGGCCGTCCGTTGAGAATCCCCACCATGAGCAAGGAGGTCGTGGTGCGCCGTGCTGCCCCCAAGGACGCCGAGGCGATGTGCGTGATCTACAACGCAGCGATCGCCGAACGCAACTCGACGTTCGAGACTGAGCCGCGATCCCCCACAGACTTCGAAGCGAGGATCGAAGAGGCCCGCTTTCCCCTCTTGGTCAGCGACGGTGGCGAAGGCGCCATCGGTTGGGCCGGCCTCGCCTCCTACAGCACTCGTCCCTGCTATGCCGGTATCGGCGAGTGCAGCGTCTACGTCGTCGCCTCAGCGCGCGGGCGCGGGGTCGGGACCGCGCTGACCGAAGCGCTCGCCACTGCGGCGGAGCAGAGTGGCTTTCACAAGATGATCGGCAAGCTCTTTTCCGACAACCTCGCGAGTGTCCGCCTCGTGGAGCGTTGCGGCTTTCAGGTGGTCGGCGTGCATCGCCGCCACGGGAGGCTCGACGACGCTTGGCGCGACGTGCTGGTTGTGGAGCGGTTGCTCGCCCCTCTTCCCTCTGATTCATCGATTACTCATGAACCCGTCCAGCTCGTGCCTTCTGACCCCGGCTGGCCCGCTAGATTCGAGCAGGAGCGCGTGGCGCTGGAGGAGGCGATCGGCGAGTGGATCCGCGGTGGGATCCACCACGTCGGCAGCACGGCGGTTCCCGGCCTCGAAGCAAAGCCGATTATCGACATTCTCGCGGGCGTGGACGACCTCGAGACAGCGAGCGCGTGCTTCGGGCCGCTAGAAGGCCTCGGCTACCTCTATGCGCCATATCTCCCCGAGGAGATGCACTGGTTTTGTAAGCCACACCCGGCCCGCCGCACCCATCATCTGCACCTCGTCCCTGCGGGCTCCAAGCGCTACCGCGACGAGCTGGCCTTTCGCGATCGGCTCCGCGTCGCGCCGGAGATCGCGGGCCAGTACGCCGCCCTGAAGCACGAGCTTGCCGTCCGTCACCCCCACGACCGCGAGGCGTACACCGAGGGCAAGGGCGCTTTCGTCGCGGCGGCGCTTCATTCGGCTCCGAGCACAGGTGAGTGAGCGAATCCGGTGAAGAAGCTAGGGGATGCAAGCGATGGAGGAGGGCCTGCCCGCGAGATCTCCAAGCCGTGGGGAAGCGAGCTGTGGTTCGCTCAGCTGAGCGCTACGCCGGGAAGATCCTTCGAGTCCGCGCAGGACTCGCCTGTCCATCCAGTATCACCGGGTGGTTCGATACCCAGGAGCGGCGGAGGGCTATGCCGGTGTCTGCCGGTGGGCTAGTGGGTCTCTTCTGAGCGCCCGTAGCGATCCTGCAAGCGCACTACGTCCTCGAGATGCGGGGTCGAGACCTCCAGCACCACCGAGTCCTCAAGGGCCTCGATTGAATGAACGGTGCCGGGTTCGTTTCGCCATGCCTGTTCCGGCTCGATCTCCATCTCGTCCAGCTCCTCGGCGCTTGCTCCCTGGGTCAATCGCAACCGGCCCGAGAGCAGATAGGAGGTCTCGTCCTTCTCGCGGTGGAACTGCAGGGAGAGCGCGTGACCGGCATTGACAACGAGGAGCTTGCCCGCGTAATCGTCGGTGCGAGCCCACCAGATCTCATGCCCCCAAGGCTTCTCGACCCGCTGCGGTTCCCTCTCGACCACGTGCGGACAGTACCGGCAGTGAAGGCCAGTGCTGGACTGCCGTTCATCTTTGAGTGAGATCCGCAAGCTCCAAGAGAGCCGGCAACTCGACCATCGATTCGAAGGTGCTGGCGCCCTCGCGCTCCAGGCGCTCTCCGTTGCCTTCGGGCGCGTAGCCCAGCGCCGACATTCCGGCCGCCTTGGCGCCGACCACACCGAACGGGCTGTCCTCGACGACGACGCACCGCGCGGGCGGCGTGGCCATGCACGACGCCGCGTGCAAGAACAAATCGGGTGCGGGCTTACCCCGCCGGACTTCATCCGCTGAGTAGATTCGCCCGGCGAAGCGATCCCACAGACCGGTGAGGCCGAGGGTGAAGCGCATCTTCTCTTGGCTGCCGCTGGAGGCAATGCAGGTGGGCAAGTCGATCTCCTCAAGCGCCTCAACGACGCCCGGGACGGGCTGCAATTCGTGGCGAAATCCCTCGCGGACGGCGGCATCGAGTTCCTCCGCCCATCCCGATGGCAGCCGATGCCCCAAGCGCTCGGTCAGGATTCGCAGTGTCGCCGGCATGCCCAAGCCGAGGAAGTCTCGAACGCAGTCCTCGTAGGTCGTCTCCAAGCCGAGCGCGGAGATCCACTCCGCCTGGATGCGCAGCGAGATCCGGTCGCTGTCGACCACCACTCCGTCGCAATCGAAGATCACGAGCTCGGCCACGTTCGCTTGCCCTTGGTCTAACGGCACGAACTGAATTCAACACCGAGCTGGGCGTCTAGCGCGACCCCGGTGGCGGCGTATCGAGTTCGTCCGTGTATGGGGCGGAACCAATCTCGACGACCGAAGTGGGCTCGACTTGAGTTTGAGAGCTGATCAGGAACTGAGGTAATGGGGGCGCTGCGTCGTACCGGCTGGCTCGCGCCTGCGGCCATCGCGCTAGCGGCGGCCGTTTTCGGCGTTCTTGCCCTGCACCGTCCGCTCTCCACTGCGCCGGTGGAACCCGGGCGCCAGGCCGCGCCTCACGCGGCGGGTGCTGGCAAAGCTCCCGGCTCGAGATTCGCTGTGCCGACGCCGGTCGGAGCGGCGAGACTCGAAGGCGGGAGTCCGCAGGGCTCAAAAATGAGAGGTCCTGCGGATAAAATCGGCCCAGGTTCTGCGGGTCTTGGGAGGGTCCTCGGGGCGGCCTGGTCGATAGGCCGTTGGCTTCTCCTCTTGACCGCGATTGCCACCCTTGGCGTCTGCGCGAGTCGGCTGCACGCGCGTCGAACTCGCACGATGCAACGGGTCCTGATCACACCGGGCCGCTCCTCTGAGGCATCGCCCGCACAGATTGCTGGGTTGATCGAGACCCTCGGAAGCGTCACCCGTGAGCGTTGGTGGGTACGCCTTTGGAGGGGCGTACCGCCGGTTGCCACGCTGGAGCTGATTGCCGGAGTGCATCCGGGCGGAACTCGGGAGCAGCGCCTTGGGATTGCCGTGCCGAACGGGGATGGGCACATTGAGGCGCTTCGCGGAGTGCTGGCGAGCCGCTACCCGGACACGACCTTGACCCTGCTCAGCGCCACGGCGCCAGATGCCCTTCGTCCCTGGCTGAAGGAGATCGTGCGCTTGAAGAAGGCAAAGCCTTTCGCCCGCGCCCTCGACCGGCCACTGGAGCGCAGTCTCTCAAGTACTGAGCCCTACCAGGAGGCACCGATTGACGGCCTGCTCTCCGTGATGGCCGAGGTAGGGGAGCGCGTCCTGGTTCAGATCACGATCTCGCCGGTTCCGAACCACTTCCAGAAGGCCGCGCGCGACGTCTCTGTCCAGCGGCGAAAGCCAGCACGTGAGGCGCCCGCACCCGATGCGGTGCAGCAGCGCGAGGAGCGCTCCTCCACTGACGCCGTGGTCTTCCGGTCTCTCTCCTTCTGCGACATCCGAGTAGGCGCGGAGTCCTACCGAGCTGCTCGCCATGTCGCCGGCGCGATCGAGGGACATGCCGAGGGCGGCGAGAACCACCTGCGCCAGCGCAGGCCGGTGCTTCGACGTCGCCTCTACATCGAGCGCATGGTGCGGGCCGAGTCAAACCCGCTTCCCTCCTGGTGGCGAGGGGTCTACTCCTCGTTGGAGATCGCAGGCCTTTGGCAGATACCCACCGCCTTCGCCAAGAACGTGGCGATCGAGCGCAGCAACGTGCCGCAGCTGGCGACGCCACCGGAGGTCTTGCGCCTCACTGACGCCCGCAAGGCGATCGCGACTGACCTGCGCGGAAACTACGTCGGTATCCGGGGAGAGGACTTCAAGTACGGGGTCCAGGTCTCGGGGGTCCAGGGTGGCGGCAAGACTTCGATCCTCGCCAAGATCGCCGAGGTCCGCGCGCGGGAGCCCAACACGGCCGTGGTCGTGCTCGATCCCAAGGGGGATCTAGCCGAGGCTGCAGCAGCACTGATGCCGAGCTGGCGAACGGTTCGCGTCCTAGACGTCGCCCGCCCACTCTTCGGGATGGCGTTGCGGACGCCCGATCGCGACCTCCCTGCGGAGGCAGCGATCTTTTCGGCAGCGATGGTCGACGTCTCCCGTACCGAGGAGGGAGAGAGCCAGGCGCTGAACGCCTCCCAGCGGTCGTTCAAGATGGCGCGCGGGGCGACGCTTGCCCTTGAGCAGGATCCAACCTTCTGGCACACGCTGAGATGGCTATCGCCGGACCCGTCGGCCGCGGAATGGCGGGCCGAGAAGATCGCAAAGCTCGCTGGCGATCCTCAGTGGCACGCGGTATGGGATCACTTCGCCCGGATCCTGCCGGCGCAGCTCGCGATGTCACCGGCGCAGGCCGTGATGCGCCTGGAGGCGCCCTACAACAAGATCCAGACCCTCCTTGGTGACGAGAGGCTGAACACTGTTCTCCATCACCCAGTGACGGTCAGCTTCGACGAGGTGATCCGCAGGCGCGAGGTCTTGATCGTCGCCGCAAGGGTTCCCGATCACCCTGATGGCGCTGTTCTCCTCAAGTTCTTCATTCAATTGATTCACCGCGGGATTTTGGCGCAGCAGAAGCTCCCCGAGGAGGAGCGCGCTCGGGTCGCAGTGATCGGCGATGACGCTGGCAACCTTTTTTCGCCGACGATCGCGAAGATGATGGAGGATGATCGCTCGGCCGGGCTGGATTTCGCCCTGGGGTGGCAGCACGGCGGGCAGATGACCCCGGAGCTCGCCCAGGCGATTGACGCCCTGTGCAACTCGCGCTTCTACCTGCGCTCGGCCGAGGAGGATGCTCGCCGCGCTATCAACAGGCTGAACCCTGCCTATGAGGAGCGACTCTCCGGTGGCCTCGCAGAACTGAAGCGAACGCGGGTCGAGGTCAACCAACTGACGAGCCTCGACATCAACCACGCGATCGCGGTCCTGCAGGCGGGCAAGACGCTCTCCAATTCCTTCACCGTCGTCACGATCCCATGGAAAGACAATCCGAAAAAGTTGGCTGAGTTCGAGGAGCGGATTCGCGATGAAGGGGGCTATGACCCGGAAGTCATCGCCCCGCCTCGCGAGCTAACCGGCAGGGGCGACAACGAGGAGCTCAACGATGTCGGCGGAGAAGAGGACGGAGCGAGTGCGAAAGGCACCGGCAAGCCCGAGAAGGACGCCAGCCCGCCGGCCGATAGCAAGGTCGAGGAGTCCCCCGTAGAGGGGGAGACTCCGCGCAAAGCTCCAGCGCCAATGGAGAAACCCGGCCCGCGAGGACCGCAGGGCCGAGGTAGCGGCCAGGCTGTTCGCCGCGGCCGCCGGGAGGCAGAGGTCGCAGCGCTCGGCACCCCAACGAACAAAGCGCTCAGCGAGGGCTATCAGGAGGTTGAGCTGATGCGTGACCAGGCGGCCGGGATTACCTGGGAGAAGCCGAAATCCGAGCCGCCGCAGCTTCGCCATAACGCCATAAATGCTGAGCAACGCTCAATCCTCGAGGCGCTCTATGAGCTACGGGTCCTTGGCGCGGGCCAGATCCAGCGCGAGTTCATGATGTCAGCGGGCGAGCGACAGGTCCGACGCGAGCTCTCGCTGTTGATCCGCCAACGGATGATCAAGCGAGCCGAGCTCGGGCTGCGCAAAGTTCGCGGGCGCGGTAAGCGCTTCTACGTGCTCGACACCGCGGGCTTCGAGCTTCTGAAGGATGCGGCGGACCACGAGGCGTCGGGCACCTGGCGAGCACCTGAACTTCACAGCGCTCAGCACGTTGTCCACGATCTGGCGCGAAACGAGTGGCTCTTTGGTTTTCGCTCACTCGCTCCTCGCCATGTCGCTGGCTGGCATGGACCGCGCTCGGGCAAGATCGAGGTGCCGCTGATCAAGGAGCGCAGGGACGCCGCGCGGCGTATGACGCCGAACGATCTGCGCGAGAACGCACCGATCGACTTCGGCGGCTCCCAGTTCGGAAATGTCATCCCAGACCTGACTCTGGAGCTGCTGTTGACGAAGCCCGACGGGGAGAAGGTGAAGACGGACCTGTTGGTTGAGATCGAGTGGGGGAACAACGATGAGACGGTCCGCCGTAAGGCCCTCGACTACGACGGGTTCCTCACCGGGTGGTGGCAGTCACACCCTCGCTACAAGGACCTCGGCCGGCCGCCGATCCTCTTCTTTGTCGTCCCCGATCTCCAGCGGGCCAGCCGGTTCATCGAGCTGCTCGATGAGGCGCTGACGAGCTATCTACTTGGACCCGCCCAAACCCAGACGCGCGAGCAGCGTGAGCAGAGCGTCACGCCGACGCCGAAGAAGCTCTACCTCGGCCGGCGCAACATCTTCGTCTGCGTTGCTCGGGACATCCACCAGCGGACCCTGAGGGCGTGGAGGGTGCCGGCGGAGCTTCCGAGCGATCGGATTCGCGATGCGCGAAACGCGAAGGAGCGTCGCAGCGCGGGGCGGCCGGTACCGCGGCCATTCATGCTCATCGAACCTCGCGATCAGGTCGATCCCGCGACTTGAGGAGCGAGAGCATGGGCTCCCGTCGCGACCGCACAAGGCCACTGGCTTTCCCGCGATGGGGAGATCGCTCCTCTCGTCGAGAGGCCACTGAAGGGAATCCGGCAGGAGGGCCGGTCATCGACGGTGGTACTTCTCAGCACCGGGAAAATCGAGTTGCCACGGCTGTGATCGTCGTGCAGCGCGGCATCCTGCAGGCCGAGGAGAAGTACCTGGTCCACCCGAGCGCCACCCTTGGAACCTGGTTCGCCCGGGTGCAGGAGACGATTGCGGTGGCTTCGCGAGTCACCCTCGGGCGGATCGAAGAATCGCGAGGACTCTCTGAGGACGAGATTGCCGATGAGCAGCTTGGGGTTCACGCGGACATCTGCGCAGAGGCGATCCGGGCTGCGGCTCAGGTTTGGGGTGGAGGGCCCTCGCCTCTTGCCCGCGAGGAGATCCTCGACCTGGTCTCGAGTCGTCGACCGCCTGATCCCCTGCTCTGCTGGATGACGTTTTTGGTGTCCTTGGCTCACTGCAACGCGGCTCTCGAGCCAATCGCCAACGGACTGAGGGAAATGGATCTGCCGATGGGGGCGCCGACCGATTGTGAGGCGGTCGCTCAGAGTTTCATCGCGGTCGCCGGTCACTCCTTTGGGGCGCTCTATGCACTCTGTTGATCCATCGCGAATGATCATCACGAGGCTCCCGCTGACGAGTTGCCGTCTTGCCCGGTTCCTACCGTGGGTCCGATGAACGTGAACGAAGCCGCCGGGCAGAGTGTCCGCCTGACCTCCCGCCTTCTCTACGGAGAGGCGGGTCGGAAGGCCCTGGTTTCCGGCGTGCTCCTGGCTCTGGGCATCGCCGTCGGTGCTGCAGGTGGCGGAGGCGTCGGCGCGATCTTGGTCGGTGCCGGCGTATTCGTCGCGATCGATGTCAGGCAGCGAGTTCGCTCCGCGCGTCGCTTCAAGATTGGGGCGATCGCAGAGGAGCGGGTCGGCTCGCGCCTATGGGCGCTGGAGAGCTGGGGCTGGCTCGTCGAACAGGACGTGCAGAAGCGCGGCGGTGGCAACGTCGATCACATTGTCCACTCGCCGCTGGCCACTTTCGTCATCGATACCAAGGCTTCGCGTTGCAGGACCCGCGACATCGCGCAAGCCCATAGGCATGCTGAGTGGGCGTCTCTGCACTTTGGCGGCGCAGAGGAAATCGTCGCTGTCGTTTGTATGCAGGGCTCCAAGCAGCGCGCAGAATTCATCGACGGCGTCTACACGGTCGGCGCGTGTCACCTCGTCGACTTCCTGCTCGATAGGGGCTGATGCCGATGGCGGGAGGCCACTCGCTGAACATCAAACAGGGGCCTGGCCCTCGCGTTGCATCCCACCCGGCTCGAATCCGGGCGGGCCAGTTGTTCTTTCCACGCCAAGGCTCCCAGCGGCTGCGGCTCACGGTCAGGCGCATCGACGGCGAGTGGGTGCGCGTGGATCGAGAGGACGGATTCGAAGGGAACGTGGCGCTCGACCAGCTGCTCGCGTGCGATGAGGCAGGTAACGGGATTCACTACCGCTTTCATGGTTGGAAACGGCTGCCGCGCGGATACCGCACCGAGATGATCGTTGCGGCCGTGTTCGAGCTCCCTGGCCGGTGCATCCTGATACTGCCCGAATGGGATCCGAGCGCAGAGGTCGAGGAGAGGCTGTCGGTGTTGCCGAAGGAGCTGCGCAGGTCGGGTGCCACCGGGTCCTGTCGGGCCGACCTGACTTCCCAGAGTGTGGCCGCGCTCAGCATCCACGCTTGTAGCAGCGCGAATGTGAGGGGGTTGTCTCGGGCGGCGACTGGCCCGCACCCAGATATTCAGGCTAAGGGTCAGGAATACCGGCGCCGCTCGGACCGAAAGAAGTTTCGTCTGCTCGATGTCGACCCCGAATCACCAATCGTGAGGGCATGGAACGGCACCCGAGTTGTCCGCCTCGATGTCGCCAGGCTTCTAGAGCTCCGCCGTGATGGAGAGGGAATGCACTACCTCTATCTCGGCGGGGGGGTAGCGGCTATGCGTCGGCTACGCAATGAGCGGAGGCGACGTTCTCGCTGAGCGAGCCACTGGCTCGATTTGACCTATTCGACGTTCGGGACGATCTTGGAGGCCAGATTTCTGAGCGACGCCCCGGCCGGCTTGTCGCGAGCCTCCACGACGTTGAAGGAGATCAGGGTCCCGCTGCTCCGGTCCCACCAGAACGCTCGTAGCTTGCGGATGCCACCGCTCGGCGCCTGGTAGCCCAGCGCAGATTCGATACCGAAGCGGGGTGGTGCAAACGACTTGCCTTGCAATGTGCCTTCGATGAACTGCGCCTTGGCCCGACTCCTCAGGCCTTCGAGCTTTTTGGGGAAGTTCGCCAGCCATGTCCCGGCGGCGGGCCCGGAGTCCGCCACCCAAGTTTCGATCCTGTAGGTCGCGACAGTCCCTGCTAGCAGGCCGGCGCGTTGCCGCGCAGCATTGGTCGGCCTCTGGCCGCTCCAGGCGAAGGCCTTACAGCGGATATGAATGACACCGGCAGAATTGCCGGGCGCCCTGAGCACCGATTTGTGCTGAACCGAGTTCGTCAGGCCGAAGGCACGGGCCATCGTGTGCTGAGTAGCCAGTCCACAGGCGTCAGGGTTAGCGGCGGCGGCGGGCGTAGCGGCGAGGATCATCGACCCGAGCGCCGCCAACGCCGTGATCGACAGGAAGTGGTTGACGGCGGTGGGCAGACGGCGTGTACTCATGGCTTCTCCTCTTCGCGGTGTGACCGGCCGCATCAGGTCGGCTTCACCAGGAACCCGGCGACCCTTGCTTGGTCGCGGTCTGGAACCCGGCCATCAAACTTTGGCAGAGCGCGGGGATGGCATCCAACAAGAGGCCATGTCCGCTAGGCAGAAAAAGGCGTCCGCTAGGCCTGAAAACACGTCCGCTAGGTGTCCGCTAGGGCAGTTCCCGTGTCCGCAAATGCACGGCACCTGGTCGCCTTGGCGGTCATATTCGACCTTGGTTTCGGCTCTGTAGAGCGAAGCTGCCGAGATGTCCGCAAATCGCCGCTGCGAAGGGGAAGAGAGGTTCAGGCATAGAGGCGTAGCCAGGCGGACATGGTCTTGACAGATATCGCTTAGCCCCTAGTCTCTGCATCCTTATCTCTCAAGCCTTTTCACGGCAGTTCCCGCTCACAGCGGTCCTCTCATAGGCACTCGAACCAGATGCCACCAGTGATCGTCAAGACCTAGCTCTCGCTGTCTTTCTCGATCCACCTACGAGCTCCACGCCACACCGTCGAGCCCACTGGTCCAGACCGCATCGAGCACCACAGCAGTCCCAGCCTCTCCCGAATCGAAGACCCAAGCACGGCCTGACCGCGCGCGGAGAAGCGATGCCCGGACGAGGTGCACCGTGATCGGCGAAACCAAGAGACGCGCCCTCGGCGCAAACCGGCGAAGCCGCGAGTGGGCGGCCCGGCGGAGATAACCCAAAAAGGACAGGGAGGACCGCGCGAACGGCCCTCCCCTGAAATCAGCGAGGCCTCTACGCCTCGCGGAAAGGAACAGCGATGAGCACATCTCACGCTGCCCCGAACACCACGATAACCACCCGCGATGTCCTTAGTGAATCGCGCCAGCTCATGTTGCAGCGCCGCGAGGATGCCCAGCGCATCTTCGAAAGGGAAGTGCGTGCCGGCGCCTCAGACGACGAGGCCCTTGCGAAGGCGGGCCCGATGATCCGCGCTGGACGCCGCGCGCTGATCAAGCACCGGGCCGAGATGGCCTACCTCACCGCCTGATCCCAGGCGCAGGCCACCGCGGTACCCGGTCCCTGCGTCCGCAGGGCCGCTTCATCCATTCCGAGGTCCCGCCGCCCGGCGGGGCCCCTCTGACCCTGCTCACCGTCGCTGGCGAAAGCGGCGGTGAGAGAGAGGAATTGACATGAGCTTCTACACAAGTCCAATCCGTCAGGCCATCGACCAGCTGAAGAGCAGCGAGGACATCGAGGAGATCCTGAAAACGGCCAAGGTCGAAGCGGTGCTTGCCGCCTTCTTGGAAGACGACGAGAAATTCGATCACTGGGCCGAGGTTTGCGACGTCGCTACAGAGGTTCTGGAGGCGCCAAGCCTCAACCTGCAGACCTCGCTGCCTCGCTACGCGATGGCTGCGTAGGGCAGTCCACCGCGGAAGCAGACCTCGAGCGAGGGGACCGCTGCCACACAGAAGTGCGGTCCCCTCGCCCAAGCCCGAAGGAGGACAGACCATGATGCAGTTCACCGAACTCCCCTGGGTTGGCGTGGATGTCGATCCGGCTGCCCTGGTTGAAGGGGGGGTTTTCATCTATCACGCCCCGCTGGTCGCTTGACGGCGCCCGGTGATGTTCCCCACTCCGAGATCTCCCGCGCCCTTGCCAGGTTGGGTGAGAGCGCAGGGCCGGTCGAGGTGGCTGCAGCCCTCGAGTACAAGGGGGAATCGTTTGAGGCCCAGATGCGCCGACGGATGCACACCCGGCCGCGTGTCAATCGGGAGGCCTACCTGGCCCTTGCACGTGCCGGGGAGGCGAAGGTTCGTTTTCACCTTGAAGCGACCGGCGCCCTGCCATGTCGGGTGGGGTCCACGCGCAGGAGTATCGGCGTCGTCGTCCGAGTTCGCGATCGCAGAGAGAGGCAGAGGCGCAGGCCCGGCCATGGCGGAGGCAGGAGGTGATGCCGGCCACGGCGGCTGGCGAGGAGCGCGGCCGGGAGACTCTCGCCCACCTCATCCAGCGGTTTGCGCTGCAGCGCGGCAACTGGGAAGTCGACTGCCCCGAAATGGTCGAGAAGGTCCTTGCGACGGCATCGGGGCGAAAGCCGCTCTGCGGTCGCTTCGCTGCGGTCGCCGCCGACCAGAGTTACGCCTTCATCGAGATCACGGCCACCGAGGCTGCCGCCCTCGGTCAGCTCGCACGTTGGGCAGCCGACGAGCACTACCCGAAGTGCCCTCTTGCGCTGGCTGACCTGCTCGAGGGCTCCATTCACCAGGTGCGGGTCACGGTCTGCCGTGGCACCGCTCTCGAACCATCACTCGAGGAGGGATCGCCGTGTTGACATACAGACGCGTTCTGCTCTTCCTCTTTCTGGCTGCGTTTGCCGAGGAGGAGGTCGGGGCCTTGAGATGGCTGCTCACGCTCGTCACTGAGGTAGGCAGCGAACCGGCCCTGCAGGGTCTCGGCTACAGCACTCTCACGCTGGCCGCCAACGCCGGATTGATCTTTGCCGCCCTGTGGCTACTTCGTCGCTGGTGGCGCTCCCGGCATCGATCGCCCGTTTCGGTCGAGCCAGCCCTCGGCGACCCCGACGGTACAGCTAAAGCCGACCCAACCGTCTCACTCGACTCAGTCGGTCAGGGAGGGCTCGGGACGACCAGCCGGTCTGAGAAAGGAGGAAGCGATGAACAGCACTCTGAGCGCACCTAGGGGTGGCGCAGAGACGTCTTCGAGCGTGGAAGGGATGAGTGCAATGGCCGCGCGATGTGACAGCACTGTCTCGGTAGCACTGGGCGCAGGAGACCTGGAGGGCGAGGGCTTCGCCAACCTGGGGCGTGTCGGCGGACCCTCGGTCTCGCGGCCCGTCGCCTGTCTGCGACTACGGGATATGGACCTGGTGATCTGCGACGGCGCAGGGCTCGCCCTCTATTCGCTGCAGGTCACACCCAGCACACTGAGCTGGGAGCAGCGGGTGATCTCCTACCCGCCCGTCGAGGAGCTGCAGGCGCTCCAGGAGCACGCCCACTGGACTCGGCTTGCCAGGCGCCTCTGCCTCACCTCAGCGGACGCGCGCGCCTGCCGAGTCCCGGTCGGGGTTGTCGCTGCCGAGGCTCGGGCCGCAGAGGAGCTTGGCGAGTTGGACGAAGGTGAGGAGGCCGTCTACCGCCTCTGTGAAGCAGTGGCTGCTCATCATCGAACACTCGGAAAGGTCGCGGCTAGGGCTGGTCGCCATCTCCTCGGCGACATCGAAAAAGCACGACATCCCAGCCACGTGCCCCTGTATCGGCTGCAGAGGGCGCTGGCCGAGGAGCTCGCTCTCGGCCACACCACGGGGGCCCTGTGCTCGCGTTCGGAGGGCTTCAGCGATTCCAGCGACGAGAGCAAGGTGACGGAGTTGCTCTTCCGGCGACTCGGGCTACTCGGTCAACGCGACTGCCACCGCCAGCTGCGCTACGCGCGGGTCACCCCATGCACCTCGGCGGTGCTGCTCTGCGAGGCGCTCGACATGGCTCCCGAGCAGGTGGGCCTGTGAGCGTGGCTATGGTGCCGCCTCGCCGGGTCACTGCACCCACCGTATCGGGGCCGTCTCAGCCGGTCGCGATGCGCGATCGCGCTGGGAAGCGGGTGGACGGGATTCTCGCCGCCGATGCCCACGCTGCGCTCCTCATCGAGCTGATCCATACAGGACGCCCCGGCTTCGTCGAGTTGGCGGGTGCCCCTCGCCTGTCAGACGGCAAGCTCGCGCCCTTCAGTCGCCACGACATGAGGAACTTCGTGCGAGCCGGTCGGCGAGAGGAGTTCCTTGCGCGGGTGCGGGCGCTGCGCGAGGGGGAGCGGGCGGAAATTTATTTCACCCCCGCGACCATGCGGGTGCCGGTTCCCGGTAACGATTCGGTCGACAGCGTCGCGCTCGCTTGGGTCGACATCGATGACCCACGTCAGCTCGGGGCGTTGCGCCGCTTCGCTCATCGGCCACACGCAGTGGTCGCCTCGGGCTCCGGTGGCGCTCACGTCTACTGGCTCTTGGCCGAGGAGTTGACCGGGGAACGCTGCGAGGCGCTGAACCGGATGCTCGCCGCCAGGCTCGGCGCCGACCCGGTCTCGGCCAACCGCGGGCGTTTCCTGCGTGTTCCCGGCACCCTCAATCACAAGACGACGAGCAAGGGTCTCACTCCCACCTGGTGCCGGATGCTGATGTGCGATCTCGCCAAGGCGCCCTATCCGGCCGCCGTGCTGGCGGTCGGCCTACGCGATCCCAAGGCCCCACGGCCGCCGCGAGCTGCCCGACGTCCCTCGCCTCCCGCCGGCGAGGAGCCCTGGAAAGTCATGGAGGCGGCTGAGTATTTCCGGGAGATCGTCGGCACTGAACCGGGCCGAGACGGGAAGGTTCGGTGCCCGAACGCCGGCCACACCGATGAGCACCCCTCCGCTCACCTCTATCGCGGGGTCGGGCGAGGCTGGTACTGCTTCTCGTGCGGAGTAGGTGGTGGCGCCGTCGACCTGGTGGCCGCCAGGCACGGGTACCCGACCGGTCGCGCCCTTGGCGGCGCGCAGTATCTCGAGTGCATCGCCGAGCTGCGACGCATCTTCGACGTCGAAGATCCCAAGCAAGGAAGAGGGTCGCCCTGATGGCCGCCGCACCTCATCCCAAACTCGCTTCGAAACGGCGCCCCGACCGCACCCCGAAGCGATCGAAGGAGACTACGGGCCGCCAGACGCGACCCTCTCCCCGGGCGAAGAAGGCCAACCTTCCTCGTCGCCGCAAGATCGACGAGCTGAAAGCGGACGCTCGCAGCAAAAGGATCGGGCCCGCCGCTCTGCTCGCCGATCCGCGGGCTCAAAGGACGAGGGTCCTCACGCTTCTCCTGGTGCTCCCCGGATGCAACCAGCGGCTGGCGCTCGAGGCGCTCCTCGTCTGTCAGATCAACGGCGCTCGGCGCTGCGGCGAGCTGACCCCGGACGAGCGGTCGGCAATCGCCCGGGCACTTCTTCAAGTCGGCCAGGGCATCGCGCCCCCTCCTCCCTCCGCGATGTCCAGCCAGCCCGAGGGGGACGATCGCGAGCTCGACCGAGTGCAGTCCGGCGCGCCTGCCCACGCGCCTTCGGTCGAGCTCGCCCCCTCGGCGTTCGCCGCTGCTCGTCGCGGCCTCGAGAGGGATCCGACGCTCATGCGCATGGTCGATCGTCTCGTCGACGCGGTCCGCTTCTACGTCGAGCGCGACGACGGGGGAAGAAGGGCCCGAGTCGTCGCCGAGCAGTGGATCCGCTTCCGTAACTACGACGCCAAGGTTGCCTCGGGCGAGTACCCGCCGCCTTCTCAACGTGGCCCGGCGGTGCTCGAGTGATCGCCCGCGTGCTCGGAGTCGTTGCCCTAGCCCTGGTGGGGCTGCTTGTAGTCGGCTGCTCTCCTCGCGCCGTCCCGGCAAGCAGCTCCGTGGAAGGTCGAATCGTCTCGGTTGCCGACGGCGACACGGTGACCGTCCGCCTCGACTCCGGACCCACCCGCCGTGTTCGATTGCTGTCAATTGATTCCCCGGAGAAGTACCCGACTCGCTACGGAAGCGCCAACGAGTGCGGCAGCCTCGCCGCCTCGGCGTTCCTGGAGCGCTTCGAAGGCCGACGGGTGGTGCTCGTCTCCGACCCGAGTCAGGACGGGATCGACCACTACGGGCGACTGCTGCGCTACGTGCAGCTGCCCGCTGGCAAGGATCTCGGCGCCGGTGAGATAGCCGCCGGCCTGGCGATGCCCTACGTCTTCGACACGCCTGCCCGCCGTTACCAGCGCTATAGCGCGCTCGCCGAAGCCGCCCGCGCGGCGTCTCGCGGCAGCTGGGTCTCGCCGTGCGCCGGCGACTTCCACTCTTCGGTGCCAGGCACTCAGAACGGGCTCTGAGCAAGAGGCGAGGACCCAACCGAGTCTCGACAAAGGAGGTACTGATGGCTGTGAATTTCTGGATGAAGACTCATGGCTAGCGCGCCGGTGGCCTACTCGAGCCGCTTCGCGCGAGCAGCGGCTGCCGAGCGCGAGCGGCTTGGCGCTCGCCTGGAGAAGGCGAAGGCGAGAACCCGCAAATGCAAGGGGGAGCTGGCCGCCGTCGAGGCGGAGGCGTCCGACCTCGAGGCCCGACGGGCCACCCTAACCTCGCTGTTGGGTGACGCCCACGGGGACCCTGTCGGGCCGACGGGATCCTTGCGGGGGCACGCGATCCGCGAGGCTGCGGTGAAGGTGCTCGTGCACCTTGGCCTCGTCGGCGCCCCGATCCACTACCGCCGTTGGCTGACGTTGCTCGAAGACGATGGTCACTCGGTTGCCGGGCAGAGACCGGACGCCGTCTTTCTCAACCAGGTCGTTCGCCACCCGCTTGTGAACTCGACAACGCGCTCCGGTTTCTATGAAGTCGATCTCGGAGTACCAGAGCGCCTGCGCTCACAGGTTGCCGAGCTGCGTGACTCACTCGCCGTCGTCAACACCAGGGATGCCGGCGAACCAAATGACCAGGCGACTGGTCCTCAGTCACGCGACATCTCGCGCGAACTCAGCCGGGCTGAGGGCCAACTGGCCGAGGCCTGCGCGGCGTTGCCCCCTGCCCGTTCGGGCTCGTCCAGATCCATGTAGTGACAGTGGCCAAGAGCGCCTTCATCCGGGCGAGTCGGTCAGCCAAGCGCTTAGGCGCCTGGGTCTCGCTTGCTTTGGCGACGTTGCTCGAGGCATCCGCCTTGCCTGAGCAACGGACACCTCAAGGCCGCTAGGCCAATCCGGTCGCCGCAGGCGAGGCGACCTCCATTCGACTGAAGCCCGGGGCGGCGTAAGCCGTCTGCGGGGATCTACGCCGGCCCTCGGCCGGAGAAGGAGTGCTTGATGAATTCGACTCAGATCACCACCAGCGAGAAGCCGCGCACGATGTCTTCCGTGTGCAGGCGCCGCGGCGAGCTGCAGGCCCTAGGGATTCGACCGGAAACGCTGGCGTGGGCCGTCGCCGAGGCCAGCGAGCCGGCGATCGCGCTCTCAGAGCTTCCCGGACCGGAGATGGTCAGAACCTGCTTGAAGCAGGCCTGCGACCCGAGCAAATCGGGGACAGAAAGCGAGGCCTTGCTCATCCTCTCCGCTGCGGGGATTGGCCAGGTGCGCCGTGAGCTGCGCAGTCTCGGCGTTGTCGTTCCGCTGAACCGCCATGAGGTGTTCAGGGAAGTCAGACGCGCGGGCCGTGAGGCCTCGCCCGACCACAAAGCGGCGTTCGGGGCGATCCGGGTGGCCGGGGCCTCCCGGATCCTGGAGATGGTCCTCGATCGCACCACTACGTTCACTGAGGCGCTCGCCGACGAGATCGTGCAAGCCTCCCGCGACGGTGAAGACGAGCGGATGAAGGCTCTCCTGCAGGTGGGGGCGTTCGGTCCCCGGGCCCTTCATCAGGGCATCAAGGTCGATATCACCAAGGAGGTCATGGCCGTCGGCGTCACGACCTTCGCAGGGATGGTCGCCGGATCGTCACCGCGGCCGGCACTGCGGCTCAAGGCCCGAGTGGCCGAGGGCCAGATGGCCGACACGCTGGCCGCCCTCTCCTTTATTCGGACCAACTCACTTAAGCGGGCGGCTCGTATCGCCACCGATCGATCCCGCAGGCAGGCTCTTCGGGAAATGAACCGAGCGCGCCGTGCTGTAAAGGCGGATCACGATGCGATCTATCGCGCCGTCGGCCTCGCGGGCCCTCTCGGGCTGATGAACTTGATCGAGGGCGCGGGTGCGTCGTTCGAGCGAGTCCTCGCCGGCAAGATTGTCGAAGCCTTCGATGTTGGCGAGTCCAACCGCGCTCGAGCATTGATTGACATCGGCGCATTCGGGGTCTGGGGCCTTCGACGCGGCATCGAGCTGGACGTCTCCGAGGATTTGGAAGGGCTTGGTTCGACGGAGATCGCAGAGATCGCCGTCGGGGACTTGCCGCAACGAGTCCTGCGCGATCGAGCGCGTGCTGCCGTGGGTCAGCGGGCAGGGCTATTCGCGGCTCTCTCCCTCGTCGAGCCTAGGTGCTTGAGGCGCTCTGCGACTAAAGCGCTGCGCCGGCAAGCCGCCCAGGCGCGGTGCGTCCCGGATCGTCGGCCCGACCGCCTTCAGGGGGACGCGCGGGCTGAGAGGGGCGAGGTCCATGGCTAGCTCGACTCTGGCTGGCAGCGGTAGCGGAAGCCGCTCATCGGCGCCGGCGCCGGCCTCGGATCCTCTTGAGGAGCGCAGCGTTCGGCGCCTTCTCAACTCACGCAAAGGCGTCCGTGTAGAGCGGCAGTTCATAGACGCTGCCGGGGGGAAGCACCAGGTAAGGAGTGCGCCGGTCCGCGGTGGCAGATATCTCTACGACAGCTCGAGGAGGTGGGGTCTGCGCGCTCTCGGATTCTGTGATCAAGGGGATGGCCAGACCCATCTCGAGGCACTCGCCGACGACTACGTCGAGCGCTGCAGCGGAGAAAGGCGCTGCGTCTGCCGTCGCCTCGAGCGGACCGACATCACGCGGTCGGCGGGGCTCGGATGACCGGGCCCGACGCGATCACGCGCTTCTCCGGCGAGCATTCATTCCTCAGCAACTTTCACCCCTCGCAAGTGCAGTGGATGGGGTTCGAGGTTGCGACGGTCGAGCACGCGTTTCAGCTGGCAAAGACGTTCGACCACAGTGCCCGAAGCGCCATTGCCGAGGCGCTGACGCCCTCCAAGGCGAAGAGGCTCGGTCGCGGCGTGCAGCTGCGACCCGGCTGGGAGATCTCAAAGAACGCGGTCATGGGAGCGCTGCTCGTCCAGAAGTTCACCCGACACCTGGACCTTGCCCAGGCGCTGCTTGCGACCGGAGACGCTGAGCTGATTGAGGGCAACGACTGGGGCGACGTCTACTGGGGTGTCTGCCGCGGCCACGGCCACAACCAGCTGGGGTGCCAGCTGATGGAGGTGCGGGCGCTGCTGCGCTCGCTCGCGGGGAGTGACCGTTGAGCGCCGCGGTCGCCCCGTCTTTGCAATGCGCGGAATGGAGGTTTGAGGTGGCGAGTAAGAAGAAGCCGAGACGGAGCGAAGCGGGCATGAGCGAGGAAGTCCAGATCCGCCGTGTGCGCGCCTGCGTTAGGCGCGAGTTCGTCGGCGGCGGGGAGGACCTGACGTTCGAGGCGTGGGTTGATACCTGCATCCAGGACGTCGACGCCGCATGCGATATCGCCCAGCGGATGCTCGACCAGGCCCCCGACGCCTACACCGAGAACGAACACGACCCCGAATTTGTGGAGCAGTACACGATTCTCGACACCGAGACGTTCAGGAGAGAACTCGATCGCGTACTAGCGGAGGACCGCTGATGCTCGCGTCCCCCGACACGGCGGAGTCCGAACCTTGCGCCGTGCGGGTCCGTCGACACGGCGAGCCACGACACCGGCTCCTGGGCAAGGACGGCCCCTGCTCGCTGTGGAGCGGCGCGCTCGTCTTCGCCAGCGAGGCGGCTGCAAAAACTCGCGCGCTCGCGGAGCTCGAATCTGAAGCCGCCTATAGCTCTGCCCAGGTGGTCGCGGTTGCATCCCATCGCGTCCTCGGGCGGATCTGGATCGAGCGACGGAGTCGCTGACGCGGGCAGCGGTTCCACGTTGCGGGGCGATGCGCGTGTGACGAAGAGAGCAGATGGTCCAGGCCGGCTTCGCTGCCGGCACGGGCGAGTGAGATGAAGGAGGTGCGACATGGCGCTTCGGCCCATTGGGTCGACTGCCAGGTTCTTCCTGACCAGGTATTGGCAGAGGACCGCGATCGGCCCCTACGTGGTTACGACCGCCGAGGTTCGGCGAGACGTCTTCGAGACGTCCGTGACTTGGGGGGACGGAGGTCCAGAGGTCGATGTATTCGGTTCCGGCAGGTCGTTCGATCAGGGTTCTGCCGAAGAAACGCACACCGCGCTCTGCAATGTCATTGAGCGCGCGATCGGTCGCCCCGCAATGGTCGACTTTCCACCCCCCGCCGCATAGAGGCGCTCAGCTGAGCCCAAGGGGGTGGCGCAGTTGCCCCCCGGCACGTGAATGGATGCGATGAAGGTCATCGCTGCCAGTTCGAAGCCCGGATCGGTTGCCGAGTTGACAGCTGCTGGCCTCAGCGGCGAGCAGCAACGCACCGTTAGGCAGCTCGAGCGCGAGGGCGTCTGTGTTGCCGACACCGTCGAGTTGCTCGGAGGCTGCGGCTGGATCCAAATATTGGACTCCGGCCATCAGCTGCAGGTGACGGTTGACCGAGGTGGCTCGGTCTTGGCCCTCGAGGGCCCTGGACGGAGGGCAAAGCGCCTCCGAATGCAGTGATCGCCGCCATCTGGCGGCGATGGCGCCCCACGCAGAGCGGGGGGTCTTGGTCCTCCGCTCTAGCGGTGGGACGAGAAACAGTTAGGAGAACTCAATGCACGACAGTACGAGGGAGCGCTTGCGCGAAATATCTCGCGGAGCTGCCCCGCGAATCGAACAGCCCGCAGGGATGGCGGTGCAGCTTGCCCCACACCAGGTCGCAGCGGCGGAGTACGCGAGCTTGGCGCCGCGCATGATCCTCAGCGATCACTCCGGCACAGGCAAGGACTACTGCGCCATCGCGGCGCTAATGGAGGCGGGTCACCGGCCGCTGCTGGTTTCGGCACCCCCGGTCCTGCTGCCCGTGTGGCGTGAGCACTTCGAGCGAGCCCTCCCGGATTGGAGCGTCGTCGAGTTCGAGCGCTCGGGTGACATCACGCGGGGCACCCTCCGTGGTCCCGATGTGGTCTTGGTCCGCCATCGTCAGCTATCCAATACCTCGGAGCTCCTCGCGGGGGCGGGCTTCGGAGGCCTGATCTTCGATCAGTGCCAGATGTTGGCCTGTAGTTGGTCGCGGCTAGCGATCGCAGCCCGGCAGGTGGTCGCGGCATTGCCAGATGAGTCCAGAGTTGTGGCGTCGAGCTCGCAGGCATGGGCGACACCCCGCTGTTTGGCCAGCGTCCTCGAGTTCTTGGGTCTGCTTGATCGCAATCCGACGATTGCCGCTATCAGGCACAAGCGCAGCTGGGACGAAGTCTCCGAGGCTGCCGAGCTCCTTGACGAGCTCCGAGGGCAGTGTCTGCTCGCCCGCAGCGCGGATTCCGTGCTGGCTCTTCTGGCCGGCGACGGGGCTTGTCCTCTTGTCGGCTGATGTTGGCGGCGCGGTCGTCGACAAGGATCTGTTCGTCGAGGCACTGGCGAGTCTCGACCCTCATCAGCGCCTTGCGACCACGGCGCCACCGGGACCGCTGCTGGTAGTTGCCGGCGCCGGCGCCGGGAAGACCCGGGTCTTGACCCATCGTGCCGCCTGGATGGTGGCCCGGGGCGGATTTGACGCCTCGGAGGTCTTGGCGGTCACGTTCACCAACAAGGCCGCCCAGGAGATGGCCGATCGACTCCAGCGGCTGCTGGGCGACCTGGCGGGCGAGATGACGATCGGGACGATTCACTCGATCTGTCACCGGATGATCCGCCCCTACGCCGAGAGGCTGAATCGAAGTGGCGCATTCTCGATTTTGACCGAGCGAGACAGCTGCCGCCTCCTGGACATCGCGCGCAGCGATGCCGGCGGCATCCTGACCCGCGAGCTTTCACCGTCGACGCTCCATGGGCACATCTCAATGTCCAAGGCTCTCTTTTACACGCCGGCGCGCCTCCGATCGCTGAAGCTCGAGCTCCATCGCGAGGTCGCAGACATCTGGGACCGCTACAAGGAGCTCTGCCGCGAGAGCGACGCGCTTGATTTCAGTGACCTGATCGTGGCCGCTACCTGGCTACTCGGTCAGGAGGAGGGCGTGAGGGCCCTCTACCAGCGTCGCTATCAAGCGATCCTCGTCGACGAGTGTCAGGACCTGACGAGGATCGAGCGGGAGTGGATCAAGCGACTGGCGGCGCCCGAGTTCAACCTGACTCTGGTTGGCGACGACGACCAGACGGTCTTTGCCTGGCGAGGGGCGCGATCGGCCTTCATGCTCGACTTCGAGCACGAGTTCGCAGGCGCAGACGTCGTGGTCTTGCCGCTGAACTATCGCTCGGGTACCGAGGTGGTGAGGCACGCGAAGCGGCTGATCGATCACGAGCGCCAGCGGATCGCCAAGGACCTTCGCTCGGCGCGACCCGAGCCGGGCACGGTGCGGATTACCGAGTACGCAAACGAGTGGGAGGAGGCCCACGCTGTCGCCCGGGGGATCAGCGAACTGCAGGAGGAGCGTCAGGTCGACCTCGGAGAGGTCGCAATCCTGATGCGGGGCAACAGCTATATGGGCCCGATCGAGCAGGCGCTGTCGGAGAGCAGGATCCCCTACGAACTCTTGCGGGGGACGAAGTTCTGGGACCGCGCCGAGATTCGTGATGCTTTGGCTTTCGCCCAGCTCGCCGCCAATGCCCGGCACCGGGTGGCGTTCGAGCGAGTCGTCCGCCGCTGGCGAGGTATCGGCGAGGAGACGGCGTCTGTCATCGCCGGCCACGTGGCTGCCAACGGCCTCACCTTCCTGCAGGGTCTGTCCCGCGCGGGGACGATCGTGGGAATCTCAACCCGCTACGCAGATTCGGCCGAAGCGCTGGCAAAGCGGGTATCGGTGATTCGATCGCAGGGGCGCAGCGGCCACCTCGTTGACGCCATTCGCCTCTGTGTGGAGTCCACGAACCACGAAGAGCGGCTTCGAAAGCGCTCCGACCATGCTTCGGTCGAATCGCTTCGGCGCCTGCGCGAGCTCGGTGACCAAGCCGAGCGCTTCGTGGAACACGACCCGACCGGTGACCTGATGGTGTTCCTCAGCGAGCTCTCGCTTGCCCGCGCCTCGTCGATCAGCACCCGGACCGGAGCGGTGAGCGTCGGCACGATTCACTCAGCCAAGGGTTTGGAGTGGACCTACACGTTCGTCCTCGGAACGATCGAGGGCGAGTTGCCGGCGGGCAAGGCCGTGATGGAAGGAGATCTCTCCGGCGAGAGGCGGGTGATGTACGTGGCGATGACTCGAGCTGGCTCGGAGCTGAACGTTTTCTTCCCGGCTCAGCATCGCGGCCGACCTGCGAGACCTTCGCGCTTTATCGCGGAGGCCCTCGGAGTCTCGGCCGATGCGGACGACTGACCCAGCCGGCCCATGTGGCTGGCGGGTTCGTCGCTCCGACTAGGCGGTGGGCTTGCCCACCGTGAAAGGAGTGCCATGAACCCAACAACGGTTACCGCGCCCGCGGAGGATCTGCGGACGGCACGTGAGCTTCTGGGTCGCCCCTTTATGCCGGCGGCCGCGGCGTTCAGGGTGATCTCGGCAAAGGAGGGCAGCCCCCGGGCCGGGATCGCGACGTACCTCAGTCGCACAAGCATCGAAGATCGCCTCGACTTCGTCGTCGGTGCGGACCACTGGGAGGCTGTCCCGGTTCCCGAGGCCGAATGCGTGAAGTGCGAGTTGACGATCTTCGGGACGATGAAGGCATCCCTTGGGCAAGGATCTGATCGCTGGTCCCAGGAGGCCAATGCCTTCAAGCGGGCGGCCAAGGCTTTCGGCGTGGGTCGCTACCTGTACACGCTCGGCCCGATCTGGAAGCCGATCGGCGAGGGCTCGATGCAAGTGCGGGTTAGCAAACGGTCGTCTTTCATTCCCGACGACCTTGTCGTCCAGCTGCGGAAGGAATACGCCCAGTACCTCAGGGAGGTTGCGATTCCTAGGTTTGGCTCGCCTCTAGATCACGAAGCGGCCCGCCCGTTGGGCAATGGCGGGGCAGTTGAGACTGCCACTTCGCCGGCGCCGAACCACAACGGCAACGGCAACGGAAATGGCGCCCGCAACGGGGGAGGCAAGCCGGAAGCCGTAGCGCCCAATGGAAATGGTGGCGCGCCGGTGGACCCCGAGACCCGGGACCGCCTTCGCACCGCGATCGAGGCCGGCCACTTCGGCGGCGACGCGGTTTCCAACGTCGCGGAGCTGCTCTATGGGGAGCGGATTACTGATCGGCTGGCTGCGCCGCAGGTGAGCGACCTGATCGAGGCGATCACCCTCGCCACCGAAGGAGCGTTCACCGATGAAACGCTCGGAGGTCTTGCCTCTCGCGGACTCGAACAACCAGATCGCGAGGATGCCCGGCAGGAATTCATCGCCTACGTGCTTCGAGTGGCGAAGCGACAGCAGGTGCAGGAGGCCAGGCAATGAGCGCCGTTGCCACAGCACCACCGACGAGAGAGGCCAGCAGCCGTCGAATTCTTCGACGCGAGCCGCGGGCCGAGGCTGGCCCGGTGATCGAGGCCAGTCGGAAGATGGCGGGCTCGCTTGAGGTTCCGCTCACCTTGCCGGCGGGCCTGGACACGCTGTCGGCGTCCAGCATCCTGAAGTTCGAGCGGTGTCGGGAGAGCTTCTTCCGGCATTACGTAAAAAGGGAACGCGAGGTCTCAAACATTAGGATGGCGATGGGCACGGCAGTGTCCAATGCAGTCACGTCTCACCTGGTTGAACGCAGAGACAGCAAGGACCCCTCCCTGGCGAGTTTCGTCGAGCGGGCGGCAGCCGAGTTGCAGTCGGAGCTTCGCGGCGTTCGGTGTACCGCTAAGGAGCGCCGTACAGGTGAGGAAGCGGTGACGACCGGAGTCGAAGCCTATGCGGTGGAAATCATCCCCAGGCTGGACGAGACCAAGACCGAGATCGTCGCCGTGGAGCGAGAGATCCGATTCCGATTCCCCGAAACGGAGTGGTCGGTGGTCGGCTACATCGACATCGAGACCAACGGTCCGATCGCCGACGTCAAGTTCGGGAAAAAACACAAGAGCAAGTCCGAGGCCGATTTCGGCCTGCAGGCATCCCTCTACACGCTCGGTCGTTTCCTCGAGGGCACTGATCCTTCAGCGGGGTTCGTCATCCACTCCGGGAGGACGACGACACCGAGGGATGGAAACCGCTGGCGGATCCTGCCTGAAGACGCGCCATCGCCTCGCACGGAGCTCCAGCTCGAGTACCTGATGGCGCGAATCGCCTCCGTGGCCCGGGGGATCGCGCAGTGCGCAGATACCGGCGACTGGGGTTACGGCACGGAGGGCTGGTGGTGCAGCCCGAACGTTTGTCCGTACCACGGCAGCTGTCCCGCCGGCGCACTGCACTGAGCAACGCGATCGCGCCCTTCGAGGCGCCGCGTTGACGGGAGGAGCCGCCCCAGCGGTCCCTCCGCCGCACTCCTGATCGGAGGAGCACTTGACTCATCCCGAACCTAATTCGGGCACCCTGACCCTGCCTGGAACGGGCTCGCCACGGCGGCCTGCCGGCGCTGGACCCAAGGCGCGCGAAACGCAGAGGGAACGAACCGCCGCAGCCGCAGAACGCGAGCTGCGCAAGACCTATGGCACGTCGAAGCCCAAGACCGAGCCCCCGTTCGGATTTCGCTTCGAACTGGCCGGGGAGAACGGGCCGCCGGTCGGCGCCGGGCACCTGTTGCCGCGATGCGTCGTCGTCCGCCCCTACATCCGGGAGATCTTCGCGCTCGGCATCGCCGCCCGCGGGGGATCCCAGCGAGGTGAGCGGAGCTTTCAGATCCCGGGCTCCAAGCACAGGCCGATCGAGGCCGTCCTCGGGCTCATCCCGCCCGAGATCATCTATGACCGCGAGGCTTGGCGGGCCCAAAACAAGGGCGCGGACACTCGGGGGGCGAAGCTCCGTAAGGAGCTAGACAAGCTCGCCTGCAGGCATGACCCGCAGTTCAAGGTCGCCAATCATCCCGCGAACGGCGTGCTTGGCCGAATGGCGGTGGTCCTTACTGCGAGCGGATCCCGGGGGCTCTTCTGCAAGGTCCTGACGAGGCCCGGCGAGTGGCTCGATGAGGAGAGCCCGGTTCACGCCTGGCACGAGGGCGCGATCCGTCCCGCGGAGCCAATCACGGCCGATCAGGCGGTCGCCCTCGCGCACCAGATGCGCAATGACGGCTTTGAGGTCGAGGATCCCGGCTCGATCCTCGACACGCTCGAGGGCCTGGTGCGCGGCCACCTGGTGGTCCGCACCGTGCCGGGGCTTCCCGGCCTCGCCGACGTAGTCCGTGGTCATGGCGAGGGATGGCCGGCGTCCGAGCTCCGCGAGGTAGTTGCCGAGGAGGCTCGGCGTGAAGTCGTGCGCTCAAGACAACAGGGCGTTGAGGCTGTGCTCGACGCCGAGGTGGCCGACGTCCTGCGGATGGCAGCTGCGCGGCCGGCCCTCGACGGCGACATTCTCCCGCCCCAGAGGATTGCCGTTGCTCGGCAGCGGACAACCGAGCGGGGGATGACCAACGCAAGCCAGGTCGGCACCGGGAAGTCACCGGTGACCCTGATCGCCTGTCGTGGCAAGGCCGCCGAGCTCGAGGAATATCGGCTCTGTCTGGTCGTGCCGAGGGCGATCCGCTCCGAATGGATCGAGGAACACATCCCGGCCTTCTGGGAGGGGGTCGCGGTCAAGGCGTTCGACGGTGCGCAAATCGCAAACGAGCTGATCTCCTTCGATCGCGACCTAGGCTCCAGGCCCGGCATCGCGATCGCGACCTTTGAGCAGGTCCGGGGCTCAGTCGAGGCGCTGCGGGTCCTGACCTACGACGACCTGGTGGTCGACGAGGCCGACTGCTTGGCGAACCCCAACACGCAACTCTCACGTGCACTTTGGCGGCTGCGGGACCGAGCGAAGGTCGCGATTCCCCTGACGGCAACGCCGCTCGGCAAGAGCCTCGAGGAACTCGACGCGATCGAGGCTTTCGCCCGGAACGACCGGGAGGCGCTTCGGAGGAAGCCGCTTGCTCGTCGGTTCGGGTCCCTCGACGACATGACCCTGAGGCGCCTGCGCCGTGCGCTCGGGCCGACCCTCGTGCGCGTCACACGCGAGGAGATGAGCGAGTACATGCCCGACGTCGGGGAGGCCGAACACAAAATCATCGACCCCTCACCGGCAGAGCGGATCCTGATCTCCGCCGCCGAGGACCGGGTCGCCGACCTATTCGGCCAGCTGCGCGACCAGGTCGAGCGCGCGGCCGCGCTTTCGCCAGAGGACACCGAACTCGCCGAGCTGCGCCGTCGCATGGCTTCGACGCGGGGGCTGCTGCTCTCCGCAACCGAGATCGCCCTGCTCGCCTCGAGCGACGCCGAGGCTCTTCGGGCCTCGACGGCGATCGCCGCCGGCCTCCTTGAGTCGGAGGGCCTCGTCGAGGAGGTGATCAGGACCAAGCCCACGAAGCGGACCTGGATAGCCGGAACCCTCGCGGCGGCGGAGGCCGACGAGGAGCAGACGCTGGTCATGTCGGAGTCGGTTGAGCTGCTGCGCCTGCTCGGCAGGGAGCTTGCCGACCGTCACGGGGTCACGGCCCCTCTATACATCGGGGGTCTCAGCGAACGCGAGGCTCTGAGCCTGCGCCGGGATTTCCGTCGCGGGTGCTTCGGGACGCTCCTCGTCAGCCCGGTGGGGGCGAAGGGCCTCAACCTCCCGGCCTCCCTGGTCGTCCACTACGACCTTCCGTGGACGTCCCGGAAGTTCGAGCAAAGGACCGGGCGCGCTACCCGGGCGAAGTCCAAATACGACGCGGTCGCCGTCCTCTTGGCCCTGATGCGAAACACGCCGGAGATCCACCGTGCCGAAGTGCTTATCCCCCGCGCGGCCAGGGCAGACGGCACGCTCAACCGCGGTGAGGACGGCACGGCACGAGTCGGCGAAGGCGGATCGAGGGAGCTGACCCTGCAGCTCGCGGGTCTGGCCTCCGAGCTCGCATCCAAGGACGACGCCTCGACCAAGATGCGCGTCGCGGCTCGCATCTTCGAGGCGCGCCAGGCCGCGCTGGCCGCCGCCTAGTACCCGATCCCAGAGCCACTCGCGCTCCGCTTGACGGCGGGGCGACGCCTGCACACCGACAGCTTCGTGTGCCAGGAGCAGCACCCTAAGAAAGGGGCACTTCTTGCCTACTGCAACCCGAAGTTCCAACGGAGGCGTCAACGCTCTCCGCGATATCGCCGCGGACGCCTCCGGCGTCGACATCAGCGGTGACACCCTCGAGGGAAAAACCGGAACCACCCACAAGACGATCCCGGTCGGAAACGGACATGAGTACATCGTCCGGCAGATTTGCGGAATCGACGACGTCGAGTTCGTCCGCAAGGCCGTCGAAGCGGAGCTCGTCGTCTGTCTCTACGGCCCCCCCGGCACCGGGAAGACGACGATGGTCGAAGCAGCACTTGGGGCCGACCGAGTGATCACACAGGAGTTCAGCGAGGGCACCCAGGTCGAGGACCTTGTCGGAACCTTCTTTCCCTCTCCTGATTCCGGCTGGGAGTGGGGCGATGGCTCGCTGACGCGGGCGCTCCGCGAGAAAAAGGTGTGGTTCGGAGACGATGTCACCAACGGCGATCCCAAGGTTCACAGCCGCGTCTTCCCTGCTCTTGATTCGCGTCGTCGGCTGACGCTCAACGAGCGCGGCGGCGAAGTGGTCGAGGCCGGCAAGGGGTTCGGCGCAGTCGTCGCCTACAACCCGAACCTGCCCGGCACGACCTTCTCCGAGGCACTGGCCTCGCGTTGCGCGATCCATGTCTACGTCGGGTTCGATCCGAGGACCGCCCGCCGGCTCGGCGTCGACGCCGACATCGTCACGGCCGCCAAGACCATGAACGAAGCGTTCCAGGCGGCAGATCCGCTGGCCTCGCTCGGGGACGAGGTCAGCGACGTCACGACCTGGGCCCCCCAGCTTCGCGAGCTCCTCGCGTTCAAGCGAATCGAAGAGATCTTCGGCCGCTACACGGCCGCCTGCAACCTGCTCGGTATCTGTCCGCCGGAGTCCCGGCCTGCGTTGCACGAGAAGTTGAAGGGCTACGTCTCCGGGGGCGTCGCGCTGAACGTTCTTCGGGTGGAGTAGCCATGGCACGCTGGAAAAACGCATTCCGCCGGCTCCCGGCGGAGCAGGTGCAGCCCGACGCAGTCGGGAGAAGCTGGGGTCTGGCCAGCGCCGTCCTGACGAAGGCGGCACTCGGAATCGCACCGAGCGTGCTGGTGAAGTGCTTTCCGCGCGCCTCGGCGCCGGCGGCCGGCCTGATCAACATGGAGAGCCGGAACATCCTGGTCGACGGCGACTTGTTCGGTTGCGATCCCGCCGACATTCCTGATCCTCCGAATCGCAATCAGCTCAAGCAGCTAATGGTCGTCCTGGGGGTGACGTTCCATGAGTGCGGACACGGAAACCACACTCCGTCCCCGGCCGAATACGAAACCGTGCCGAAGGAGTTGCTCTCCGACGCCCAGACGCTCGAGGAGGCGCGGATGGAGGCGCGGGCCAACGATTCCCACCCGCGCTGCACGACCTACCTACGAGCTGCCGTCGCCAAGGTCCTGCTCGAGCACGCTCCCGGGCAGCCGTCTGAGCCGCTGACCCGTGCTCAGGCGGTGAGGCAGGCGGCGCTGGTCCTTGGCCGCGTTCCGGCCGGAACGTTGCTGGAGAGTGAAGTCGCGGCTGCCGAAGCAGAGTTTGCCCAGGTCCTCGGCGACGAGGACCTGGGCAGGGTGAAGGACATCGTCGCGGAGGTCTGCAGGGCCGCCGACGAGGACGCGATCCCCGCGCTGATCGACGGGGCCCGCAAGCTCGCCGAGATCGAGCCGCTTCCCCCCGAGGAGGGCAGCGGCGCCGGATCGGCGGGTTCGGCTTCCGGAGGCATCAGCTGGAGCGACCTCGAAGAAATCCTCGAGGCCAGCGCTGACGCTTGGCGCGAGTCCCAAGTCGACGGTGAGGGCGAAGACGACGATCTCGCGGACGATCTCCGCAGGCTCGCGCGATCGCTCGCCAAGGGCGAAGCCGTACCGAGCAAAGGCGGCGGCCTCTATGGCGGGATCGGCCTCTCGGGCCCCGAAATCCCACCGACCGGGGGGCGTCCACCGGTTCCGGTCGAGTTGATCGCCGTCTCCAGGCTCGCGACGGCGCTCCGGCGGGCGCGGACCAAGCGTTTGATCCGCGAGGGGAAGGTGGCGCCGCCTGGCCGGTTCTCCGGTCGGGGGGCCATGCGGCAGGCCTCCGAGCTCGAGCGCGGCGCCCCGGTTCGCGGTCTCGCATTCCGGACGCAGCGGACGGTGGTCCAGGAGCTTTGGCACCCCGTCGTCGGGATCGTCGCGGACGTCTCGCTCTCCGTCGATCCCTACCGGGGCGCCATTGCCTCGGTCCTCTGGGTCGTTCATACCGCAATCGAGGAAGTCGACGGCAGCGCCGGCGCGTCGCTCTTCTCAACCGAAGCGAAGCTCCTTTGTCCCCCCGGGCGACGGCTGACTCAGGTGCCGGTCGTCACGACGGCCCTAGGGACGACTGCGGCCGGCGAGGCGATCGACGTCCTCCGGGAGGCGCTGCCGCTTGGTGACCGCCGGCGCCCCCGCCTGGTGGTGATGATCGGCGACGGCCTCTGGCACGCGTCCGATGGGGAGCAGGAGATCTCCGAACTACAGGCGTCGGGGTGTGGAGTCATCTCGGTGGGGATCGACGGTGAGCCGGTCCCACACGGCGAGGACCGCGTAATAGCGGTCAGCGAACCACTTGAGATTGCCGCGGTTATCGGCCGTGCGTGCGTGGACGTGATCACCGCCCGCTGAGGGGTGATCACGCCGCGAAGTGAACGAAAGGAAGGCGTTGATGGCGCCAGCAACTACGAAAAGCGAACCCCCGAGTCACCTCGAGGGGCAGAAGCAGATCCAGGAGGGCCTCGGCGAGCGGTTGCGTCCGCTTGTCTATATCCCTCTCGACCAGATCAAGCTGGGGCACAACCCACGCGAGAAGGCCGAGGAGGGAGCGCTCGAAGCCCTCACTGCCTCGGCGCGACGCCTGGGGATCTTCAAGACGGTCCTCGTTCGTCGCCTCGGCGAGGAGGAATACGAACTGCGGGCCGGCGCCCGTCGCTACGAGGCCTCGCGGCGAGCAGGGCGCCCCGTCATCCCGGCGATGGTGATCGAGCCGGACGAGGAGATCGATGAGGTGACCCTGAGGGCGATGGCGATCCTCGAGAACACCCAACACGTCAAGCTGACTCCGCTCGAGGAGGCAAAGCAGATCGGCGAGCTGATCTCTGTGTGCGGAATGACCCTCGAGGGCGCCGCCGACCTGCTCTGCATGACGGTCGACATGGCCGAAGAACGGTTCGCGCTCCTGAAGCTCCCCGAGCGCGTCAGGATGGGGGTTGTCAACCGCGAGCTCACGCTGCGCAACGCGATGGTCCTCGCCCCGATCGCGGCGAAGTCCCCGGGTGTGGCCGATGCGCTCGCCGAGCGAGTCTCCAGCGGGGCCCAACCGGGCCGCGCGCTCAACAGCGATCCGGCTGCGGCGCTCCGTCGTCTCGCGGATGAGGAGACTCAACCACCCGGGGCGTTCATCATCCCGTTCGGCGCTCACGACTCCATCAATCTCGACGAGGTCGTGAAGCGCATCCGAGACGCGGCGGCCAGCAAGCTCATCCCCGAGAGCAAGCGCAAGGAAGTCGAGGCCGCTTTGAAAGGGGTCGACGACGCGCTCGATGGAATCCCGCATGACGTTCGTACGGCGGTGGTCGAGGAGGTCGACGCCGACCGGGCTCGGGCATACGACGGCCTGATCGAGTACCGCGAGGGCGCCTTTCGCCGCTCGGGCGTCCTGGTTGACCCCGTCTTTGCCGCCGATTGGGCAAAGGAGGCGGCCGAACGCCTCGGCGGCGCTGATGTCGAGAACGAAGGTGCGGGATCGGAGTTGCCGGCGGACCGCGAGGATCCCGAGGAGGCCCGGGAACGACGCAAAGCTGAGCAGCTGGCCGCCGGGAGCGCAAACGCCCACATGGATCGTGAGGTGATCAGCAGGTTCGACTTCCAGAGGGAGGTTCCCCTCGAGCAGGCGCAGGTGATCGCAGCCTTGTTCCTGGAGATGCTCGGCCGTGACATCTCTGTCGGCCACAGGGTCATCCGCGAGGGGTGGATGAAACGAGACATGAGGCCCTACCGGGGCGGGACTCGGATCGTCGAGGAGTACCCCACCGTCGACGAGGCGCCCGCGCTCCTGGAGGAGGAGTGGCGGACGGCTACGACTGGTGCCGCTCTGATTGGGCGCATATTCGGGGCGATCGCGTCCGCGGTCCTCTCCGACCAGCGGGTTCTCGGTTCGGCCGCGCGCCCGAACCTCGAACTCCCCTACGGTCTCGGCCGCGAGCAGCAGCTACAGGGTCTCGCGTCGGGGGCGCTGTGGCGGGAGGCCGAGATCTGCCTGCCCGAGGAGCGTGCTCGTGAACTTGAGCATCTCTTCCGCTCTCCGGACGAGGGGTCAGAGCCTCGCCGAGACCGACTGGCCCCCAGCAACGAGGGGGCAACGGCGGCCGTTCTCGAGCTACTCCCGGATGAGACGGACGACTCCGGCGACTCACTCGACGCCGAAGCGGCCTGAGATGGCAGGTCGAAGGAAGCGCGAGAGGCCAGCCGTCGCCAGCGAAGCGGCGCCGCACTCAAGACGAAGAGGAGGTTCACGATCATGACTAGCCTGCCCCGCGCAACCTGCCCTGTATGTGGCGGCGACATCGCGCTGCGGAGGGGGGGCTTGCTACGCGAGCATCCTGACCACCGGCACAGTCTCTACGGCACCGGCCGCGGTGATGAGGTCCCGAAATGCCCGTCTTCGGGCAAGCCCGTCGACTGGACAGGGGCAGCCGAGGCTCGGCAAAGGAGGGTTGATTGATGGCCGGCGGGGATCCGCAGATCGCAGTTCTCTACACACCCGCTGGGCTTGCTGACGGCGAGGAGGCCGGCGAGGAGCTCGACCGCATCTCGAAAGACCGCGCTGCAGGTCGTGGGCTCAGCAAGGAAATGCTCAAGGAGCTCCGCGCCTCCGGCTGGCTTCGCCAGGCCCGCTGGCGGCGCGGTGGTTACTTCACAACGAACGGGCTCCGCGCCACCACCGGCAACCCGGACCTGGTCCTACTCAATGTACCCAGCGCGTTCGCGCCCTGGGCACTGCAGCTACTGAACCATGTCGCGGACTATCTCTTGGAGACCGGGGTCCAACTGGAACCTGGCGAGGTCTTCGCCTTCTCGGATCCCAAGTTCCCCGACATGGCCGTGGCGTTTGACCTGGTCGAGCCGGGCGATCTGCAGCTGCCCGAGTTCGCGCATCCGATGCTCATCGTGGTGCCCCTGCCATAGGTCGCCTACGGGTCATCCCTGGCAGTCGTCAGGGCCGCGGGAAGGGGCTCCCCTTTCCCGATCTCGCCCGCAAGGCCCTTCGAGCCCGCGGGCGATCAGAGATTGGAGCTTGTCCATGAGTCAGAACACAAAGATCTACGAGCTTGCCTGCGATTCGCTGGCCAGCAAAAGAGAAGGGTGGGTAGTTCACCCACAGCCGATTGGGGACGAGGTCGTCGTTTGTGCGGTCGACCGCGGGAAGGACGATCCCGATTCTGCCTACGCCTGGATCAGCCAGTCCGAGAGGTCCGATTCCCCTTTCTTGGTCTGGATCTTTCGTCCCGAGGACGATGGTGAGCCACTGTCCACCGCGGCGGTCTCGGAGGCGGCCCTCGAGGAGCACGTCTTCAGCCAGCTGGCCCATGCGGAGCGTGGTCGCCTGCCCGAGGTTGCGGGAGAGATGGCGCTCGACGGACGACGCTCTCACTTTCGTCGGGACGAGGATCGCGACAGGTCGAACGCGCTCCAACAGATCCGTGAAGTTGCCCAGTTCCCAGTGGGTGCCAGCCTGACTGTTGTTGGAGATCAGCTCCGGTGGGCCAAGGCAAAACTGGAGCGCATCGCCAACATCGCCGAGGCGGGAGAGCCCGACGAGGATTGGCCCGGGCCCGACCGCGGGGCGACACGATGATCACCGAGGGAAAAGTCCTTACGCACTCGGATCAAGGGCCTGGCCTCAAAGTGACTTTGAACGCCGGCGATCTGCCTCCCTACTGGGCGGGCAGAGTCAAGGCGATCGTCATGCAGGACATAGCTGACAGGCGCTGGCCCGAGGACGGAGAGGAGCTCCCGGGCCTTGTGGAGATAACCCTCAAGAGCGACGGGGAGGATGGCGACCTCAGCGAACACGAGATCGCGAGGTGGGTGGTAGAACTGCTCGCCGACGCCGGCGAGATCCGACAGCATGGCTCGGCGACGACCGAGGGGGCACGTGCGCGCGCCTCGGGGCGACTCTTGGTCGAGGCCGTCGCCAGGCACGCACACAAAGGGCGACTGGCGACGACCACGCCCACGCCGGTCAAGTGCCCGAACTGCGATCGCGAGTTGTCGATCGCCAATCGTTGCGAGCACATAAGCAGCGGGTGCCTCCTGGGCGTATTCGAGGGTGTCCTTGCCGACCGCGGATACGAGCCTGAGCAGCTTGACTTGTCGAAGGTCGACTCGGATGCGTTGTGGGGTCGGTTCGGCGGCAAGGCCGTCGATTGGGTGGCCGAACAGATGGGTCTTACCCCCTACCCGGAAGAACCGTAGGCGATCTCCCATCAGTCCTGGTCCTCGACATAGGGACTAGTGACCCGCGCTCCGCCGGCCTGAGTCAATGGACCGGTCGGAGCGTCTCCCCGGCAACCGCCGGGAGCCGCGGGGCTGCGCCGTTGGGCGCCCCCGAACGGATGAAGGGAGGGCGAAATGCCCGATCACTTTTACGCGACGATCCGAATCTGGCCGTGGCGTGAGGAGGACCCAGGGACGAGTGAGGTCTCCGACTGGCTGACGGATGAATACGGGGCGATCCAGCTCGAAGACGGCAACGAGATGCTCGGGGCGCCGATCGTGTCCCGCCAGGGGGTTCTCTTGGTGGACATCGAGGAAGCTCAGGAAGGCATCGACGAATTCACCGAAGCTGGACATGACCCGGTGAAGGAACCTTCTCTTGTCGGGCTTCTGCAGCAAGCGGGACTGACCTTCGAGATCCGCGATGCGCGCGGGGAGGGGGGACGCGAGATCGCGTGGCGCCCCGGCCTCAAGGAGGTGCGGGAACGGCCGCTGGTCGCCGATGGAATTCCAGCCCTCTCCCAAGAGCTCGCTGAGATGTTTTTGCAGGTCCAGTCAGGCGATTGCCTCCGGGCGATTCTCCGAAATTACTTCGCGCCCGTCGCGGGGCACGCGAGCGAAACGGACGAGCGGTCCCGGCTGACCACGGAGGCAGTGGTCTGCGAGGGCGATTCGGGAGCGCCGAAGGTGCTGTATGCATCTCCCGGCGCCGACGTCCTCGTCGTTCCCGCGTTCCGTGAGGACGAACACGATGTCTACGGTCCCCAGGACGTTCTCGATGTGGTTGCCGAGATCGAAGGCCTTCGTGGGTTCGCCACGAGCAAAGAGCTGAAAATCCTGGCCGAAGAACTTCGCACGACGGCGCGCCTCTACGCCGGGGAGGCGTGATCCCATGGACGATCCGCAGCAGCTTGCGCAGAAGATCGCCGAGCGGGCAGCGAGCGCCTGGTGGGGCTCATTCTCGGTTCACGACGATGGGATCCCGCTTGGGGCGGCCGCCGCTCTCTCTTTGCTTGGCCCTGCGGAAGAAGGGCCGCATCCCGCCGAGCGCCTCCTCGAGGCGGACGACGAGGAAATCGCCCAGCTGTTCGTGGCCGTCTGGGCGCTGTTCACAAGTCTCCGGCCCGAGTTGGCAATTCGATGCGGACCCTTTAGTAACTGGTTGAACGAGGAGCCGCGGAGCGAGTCGAACGTCGCCGGGGCCGCGGCGGTCGTGCGTGCAGTGGTGAAGGCCGGACTGCTCGATGTGACCCTTGATCGCGAGGCGGAGCGCGAGGTGGACATCTTGGGCCATATTCACCAAGAGCTGCGTAGCAAGGGAGCTAAGCAGTGGCAGGGACAGTTCTACACCCCTGCATCGGCCGCGGACGCGATCGCGCGAATAACGCTGGCCGGGGCAAAGCCAGGTCAGTCGATCTGCGATCCGGCGGCAGGAACCGGTGGGCTCTTGCGCTCCGCAGCTGTACAGATCCGGGAAGAAGGACATGACCCACACGATTTCGTGTGGTACGCCTGCGACATCGATCCTGTCGCGGTGGCGGGTCTTGCGGTCAACGCCCACGTTTGGGATCTCGGCATCCGCGTGGTTATTGGCTGCGCCAACACCCTCGCCGAGGGGGACTGGGATCGGCGGGCACTTGCGGAACAGAAGGCTGCGATTGAAGCCAGGTTGTCCGCGCAATGACCGTCGCTAAAGACCGGGCTCTCGAGGCCGGCGCCGCACCTAAGGCGCGCAGTGTGACCCGAAAGGGGAACGAAATGAGTGACAACACCGCAGGTAGCCCTGGGCGCCCGGAAACGAAACCCATGATCTGCCCACACTGCGGGGCAGGGGCCGTGCGCTACTACAAGGACTCGCATGTGAGGTACGACGCGCTTGAGCCGACCGAGGATTCAGTCCTTTTGGCGGGGTCGACCGTCCTCGTGATCGGCTACGAAAAGGGCGACGAGCTGACCTGCGAGCGCTGTGAAAAGACGATCGATCTCGAGGGCCGTGACGTCCAAATAGTCGCGCCCCGTTTCGACCTCGATCTCGATGCGTTGCAGCATGGGTTCGACGCTGAATATGGCGTCGGCCGCGAGTTTCCGCTTGCCGCGCTTCCGGGCGGAGGCCTGGAGAGCTTCGGTGAGTTTGCCGAACGAGTGGTCTCAAAGGCAATGCACGAATGGGATGCCATTTCGGCACCAGTCGCTTGCTCGGTCCGGTTGCTAGCTCTGTTCCCCTTTGCCGATCGTCTTCTCCCCGCGGTCCAGGTCCGGGACCGCGCTTGGCATCTCACGGGTGCACCCGTCTCGCGGGACGATCTCGTAACACACGCGGGCGTTGGCTTGGCAACGGGATGCGCTCAGACGGCTGCGGTGCTCAGCGTCTTCGCCGTCGACGCGGCCAACGAGATATTGGGTGCGACTGAGGCCGTGGCGGAGTTTGCTGACTAAGAATGGGCGCCCGGGCGGCTAGGCCCGTGTGCCAGATGGGGCTGGTGGGTCGAACAGGCCCGCGCGGTCCGCGACCGCGGTTAACCCGCCGTCGCCGCGGCGAAGCCGCCTCGGGAGAGGCGGCCGCCGTTGCTCCTCAGGGAGCGCACCAGAAGTGGAGGCCGATTTGCCTAACTCAATCCGGACGCCGGCGAGGACTGGCGTTCCAAAGGCCCGACGCCGTTCGGCTTCGTCGAATGGGGAGGTTGTCCGGGCCAGGGCTGCATCCGTCACCTCATCACCGCCGTCATCGCGACGCTTCGAGCGAGACCGTCTCCGCCTGGCCACCCTCAAGGCGGAGCTTGTTGGAGTCGAGATGCGGCTCGCGCGCGAAGGGCGATCACGATGAGCATGCCCGACGGTGTTAGCGCAGCGACGCTCGACATCAACGGAACGGCGATCGAGGTGTTCTACGTCGCGTTCGCCTATCCGACCGACCTGGCGGCAGCTCAAGCATGGGAGCGCTGCGATCGTTCAGCGAAGCGGAAGAGTCACTACTTCTCGGTCTATCGCCTGCAGGATCCGAAGGTAGCGGGGCTGGTCATTGCCCTGGCCGAGACGGAAGCCCCGGTGCGCTCAGCGCGGAGGCTGCTTAGGAGCGGAGCGACTCCCCACGAAATCTCTCCGGACCAGCTGATGGCGTTCTACCTGCGGCGAGCGCGGGTCACGATGGCACAAGGCCCAGCTCCAGGTGGTGCGTTCCAACGGGCCAGGTACGGCCGGACGGGCGCTCTCCTGACTCAGGACGGGCAGTTGCACCCCCGGAGACGGCCGCAGGGCTGAGAGTGCTTGATGGTTGCCGGCTCAAACGACGAGGACCAAGCGCAAGGGAACTTCCCTGCGCTTGGTCCTCGTCGGTGTTCGTGGTCCGAAATCGACTTGTCCCTTTTTTTGCCATTTTTCGGTTAGCCCGGCATGGCGCTTGGGCGGGTGGGCGTCCGAAGGGTGGTAGGCAGCCGTGTCCTAGCTAGCTGGGTGGTACTCGCGCCCCTTCTTGGTGACGCGACCCTCTTTCTCCACTTCGCCGAGAACCCGGTACAAGTAATTCGGTTTGATTTTCAGCTCTTTTGCGATCTCCGAAGCGGAGATGCCGGGTTTCTTCTCGACGAGGGAGACTGCCTGATCAGCGCGGGTTCCACCGCGGCGACGGCGACGACGTTTCCGTGGGGCGGCTGATGGCGCGGTTGTCGCCGATGCGGCTTTTTTGCGAGGGCGACCGGGCCCGCGTCCGGAGCCGGGAGGGCGACCGGGACGGCGAGTGGCCGTGCCACCAAGCTCGGTAAGCGCTCGCTCGAGACGCTTGCGCTCCTCGTCAAGCTCGGCGAGCCTCCTTTTGACAAGGTCTAGAGCCTCGTCGAGTACTGATGTTTTGTTTGGCATGTAGCTCCTTCGTTGATATGGAACGACGGGAGTCTTCCATATTTCATCCATATCCTAGGCCTGAACAGTTTGAGCCAAGCGCTATGCCTATTCACCAATGGGCGAGCGATTTGTCTCGTCGTCTTTCCGTTTCCTATTAAGGTTTGTGGTCAGCGCAAGCAAAGCAAAGCACCAGCCGGCCGCGACCAACCACCCCCCAAGAACGTCGCTTGGGTAGTGGTAGTTGAGCGCCAAGAGCCCAACGCTGATCGCAAGTGTGAGGCCTATGCCGATAAAGGCGGTCTGGTGCCGCCAGCGGTGGGGCACAACAAAAAGAAACGCGAGCAGTATCGAGAGCGCACCTGCCGAGTTGCCGCTAGGGAAGGACGTAGCGAATGGGAACCAGTCGGCCTGTGGTCCGTGGGCTATTTCATAGCGCGGTTGCTCAAGCAGGAGCTTGAGAACCTGAACGATCAGCGCCGTGCCGGCGACGAGTGCGACTGCGAACAGTGCCCGACGCCTTCGCCCTAAGCTCAGTGCCACTAGAGAGGCGACGGTTACGGCGATCACCTGAGAGAGAGGAGTGACCAGCTGCTCCGCGAGAAAGGCGAGGTCTTTAGGCAGAGATCCGGGGGAGGCGTTCAATCGACTTAGGACGCTGTCATCGAAAGTCTCGAGCGGGCTGACTTGGTAGGCAAGAATTACAAGGACTACGAAGCAGGCCGCACAGGCAACGGCGCCACCAACCATGCTGGATCGAGATCCTCCGGTGGGCCAGGAATCTTTGGCTGGTTGCGCGTCCATCTCGTCGGGTGGGTTCAAGATGGGCGCAGACAATAGAGATGCGATCCGCAACCTGGGTAATTTCCGGCTTCATCGCGACGGTCCCGCAGTGCCGTTAGGCGCTGCGGGATGACGCAGTTGCCCGGCGTAGCTGATCCATTTCGAAGGCCTCGATTGCGGCTTCAAACGATTGACGGGAAAATTCCGGCCACATCTCCTCGCTGGACACAAACAGAGCGTCTACTGCCTGCCAGAGCAGGAAGTTAGAGAGTCTCTTCTCGCCTCCTGGCCGAATCAACAGCTGAGGATCGTGCATGTCGGGCGCATAAAGGCACGCCACGAAATCCTCCTCGGTTGTGCCTTTGAAGCGAAGTGCTGCTTGAAGAATCTCTGCACGGGCGCCGTAGTTGATCGGCACGAAGAAGGTCAGCAGGTCGTTGCCTGCGGTTAATTTTTCGGCCCAGTCCATTCTTTCAACGAGAGAGACTGGCATCGGTGGGTTCCGGTCGCCAATGAAACGCAGGCGCACCCTTTCCTCGTTGAGTTCGGGAGTAACAAAGTCGATGTACTCAGCGAGCAGTTCCATCAGCCCCGTTACCTCGTCCGCCGGGCGCGCCCAGTTCTCCGTGGAGAAGGCAAAGATCGTCAGCTCTTGTATTCCAAACTCGGCCGCATCACGTAGGCGAGCTCTGACGTTCTCAGCGCCGGCGCGGTGGCCTTCGCCGACGGATAGTCCTCGTTTCTGCGCCCACCGGCCGTTGCCGTCCGCAATGATCGCCACATATTTTGGGGCGCCGGAGCTAATCACGGTTGAGGATCCGCAGAGCGGCAAGGATGGGGTAGACGGCGGCTCCAAGGGCCTTGATCATTCGGGCTCTGATTGGACGTGCGTAGCCATTTCTGGCCGCTGAAGTGCCTAGGTAGAAGCCGCCTACTCCCATGAGGATGGCCGTATGGCGGTGTTTGAATCGAAGACCGGCGATTGCGCTTCTGCTGTGCCGTGTAAGCGAGGCGAACCGCTCGGCCGCAGCCTCGCTGCTTGCGTAGTAGCCAAGGTAGTTGTGCTCTTCGGCGGCGAGGTCCTTGTCTCGGTCAACTAGATCGTCGAGCAAGACCGTCAGGGCGCCGATCGGCGGAAAATAGGCCGCGTCGATGCGCTCGGCTTCCTCGGCATCAATGTTTTGGTTTGCGGCGGCCGCGATCAGAGCATGGAGGGCAACTGAGGAGCTTGCGCCGGCTGCCAGCTCCCACCAGCGATAGTCGCCGCCGTCGTCCAGCCCTACCGCCCATTCCTCTAGCGCTTCAGCTCCGGCGTTATTTCCGACGGCGGCGTGGGTATAGCTCTGGCCGTGGGCACAACGTTGTGCGGCACGCTGTGCAACCTCGAGCACCGCGTCACCCGATGGAAGAGTCGCCACCTCGCGTTGGCAGGTTGCGACGAGAGCAGCGAGGTATCCGCCGTCCTCCCTTTGAGGATGCAAGCGGTACCAGTCTGAATACGGGGCACCCGGGGTCACAGCCTCTGTTAGGGCCCCATGCAACGCAAGCCCATCTGCCAGTGACTCATCATGCGTCTGCTCTCCCAGGACATCGAGATACTCGATCGTTGTCTGTAGCGCAGTCATTGCGCGCAGCGCAGAGGACCTCTGAGAGCGCGGGGTCAGGATTGCGAAGACGGCCGTGGCCTCAACATTGCTGCTCTTCTCCTTGATTGCTGAGAGCGCGGCAGCGCGCAGTACGAGATCGGGAATTGTCACCGTCCGGCGCTCCCAGCGTTGCAACTCGCTGCGCACCTGCGGCAGCACCGCTCGCTGGTAGGTGATGAGAGCCCATACAACGGAGAGGAGTGTCTTTATTCGGCTGAGTAGATTTTCAGGCCGAGTGTGCGCCCCTCCACTCATCGCTTACTTAGTTGCCAGCGAGTACGCTTCCTCTGCTCCGAGAAAAGGGGCCAGCGTCACCCAGACGACTGGCGGCACGATCTCCGGCAGCCGTTTCGCGCCCTTCTGCCTCACGTGGT
>JBIOVV010000119.1:0-4657 GCA_044867925.1 Solirubrobacterales bacterium
CCCGGCAAGGTGACCATGAGCCGCGAAGCGGCTCCAAATTCGTGAGCGAAGCGAACATAGGCTCCGGCGGACCGGCCCTCGCTTCTCACGCGAACTAGTCTGCGGCCCATGGGCGTCGTCTACGCAATCTCCAACCAGAAGGGCGGCGTCGGCAAGACCACGACCGCGGTCAACGTCGCCGCCTGCGTCGCCGCCGCCGGCTCGCAGACCTTGCTCGTCGACCTCGATCCCCAGTGCAACGCCACCGTCGCCCTGGGCGGCGAGCGCGACATGCATCCCTCTTCATACGACTGCCTGATCGGCGACGTATCGGTCGCCGAGGCTGCCCGGCCGGCCGGGCCCGACAACCTCTGGCTCGTGCCCGCCAATCGCGACCTCGCCGGAGCGGCGGTCGAGCTGCCCCGGCTCGAGGGCTCCGAGACGCGCCTGCGCGAACGCCTCGGACCGGTCCGCGAGCGCTTCGCCTACACGCTGCTCGACTGTCCCCCCTCCCTGGGGCCGGTCAGCGTCAACGCGCTCACCGCCGCCGACCGCGTCGTCGTGCCGGTGCAGGCGGAGTACCTGGCGCTGGAGGGGCTGGTCCAGTTCCTCGACACGCTGGCGATGATCCGCCGCGAGCTCAACCCCGCCCTGGAGGTGTCGGGTCTCTTGGTCACCATGCACGATGAGCGCACCCGCCTGGCCCAAGACGTCGAGCGGGAACTACGCCAGCACTTCCCTGAGATGGTCTTCCAAACGGTCATACCGCGCAGCGTCCGGGTCGCCGAGGCACCGAGCCACGGCCTGCCCGTGATCGACCACTCGCCCCATTCGCGCGGCGCCGACGCCTACCGCGCCCTCGCCCGGGAGCTGGCCGAGCGTGGCTAGCACCACCAAGCGCGCCAAGCGGGGCCTCGGCAGCGGCCTTGCGGCGATCCTGCCCGAGGCCGGCCCCGAGCAGGCCGGCGAGCTGCGCGAGCTGCCGACGGAGCTGATCAAGCCCAATCCCAACCAGCCCCGCACCAGGATAGATCCGGAGGCGCTTGACGGCCTCGCCTCCTCGATCGAGACAAACGGAGTCGTGCAGCCGCTGCTGGTCCGTCCCCTCGCCGACGGCAGTTACGAGTTGATCGCCGGTGAGCGCCGCTGGCGCGCCGCCCAGGCGGCCGGCCTGGCCAAGGTGCCCGCTGTCGTCCGTGATCAGGAGCTCGCCGAGCGGCTGCAGGTGGCGCTGATCGAGAACATGGTCCGCGAGGACCTCAACCCCGTCGACGAGGCTCGCGCCTGCGCCGCGCTGGTCGACGAGCTTGGCCTTTCCAGGGAGGAGCTGGCGCGCCGTGTGGGCCGCAGCCGACCAGCTGTCTCCAACCTGATCCGCCTGCTCGACCTCCCCGACGAGGCCCTCGAGCTGCTCGAGTCGGGAGAGCTGAGCGAGGGCCACGGCCGCGCCCTCCTCGCCGCCTCCGGCAACGATGTACGACGCCGCCTTGCCCGCGACGCCGCCCGCGGAGGGTGGTCGGTGCGGGAGACCGAGAACAGGGCTAAGCTGGCTGGCCAGCCAAAGAAGGGGGGGAGCACCAAGGCGGCGCTCGCCCCCGAGGAGGCCGCGGCGCTGGAGGAAGCAGCCGACAAACTGGAGGCGGCGCTCGGGCACGAGGTCAAGCTGCGTCCCCGGGGAGGGGAGATCGCGCTCGAGATCCGCCTCGCGAACCTCGACGAGGCCCTCGCCCTCGCTCGCAGCCTCAAGCGCCGCCGGGCCTGAGCAGCGCGCTCTCCGGGCACGATTCCCCCGCTATCCTTCGCTTGGCTCCGGGCGATTAGCTCAGTTGGTTAGAGCGCGTCTCTGATAAGGACGAGGTCCCTGGTTCGAATCCAGGATCGCCCACTCGTGCAACAGATGCAGATCTACGGCGTCAGCTTTGACATGGTCGGCAAGCAGCCGATCGTCTTGCTGAAGACTGTTGACGGCAACAAGTTCCTGCCGATCTGGATCGGGCATCCGGAGGCGGCGGCGATTCTGATGAAGCTCCAGGGGGCCTCGACGCCACGGCCGATGACGCACGATCTGCTCTCCGACGTGCTCGATCAGCTCGACGCGAAATGCGAGCGGGTCTCGGTCACGGAGCTGCGCGACAACACCTTCTACGCCTCGATCACGGTCTCGATCAACGGCACCGAGATGGAGATCGACTCGCGCCCCTCCGATGCCCTCGCCCTCGCCGTGCGGGTCTCGGCGCCGATCTTCGCCGACGAGGACGTGATCGAGGAGTCGGCGATCGAGTTCGAGCACGACGTCGAGGACACCGAGGAGGTCGTCGACAAATTCAAAGAGTTCCTCGACGAGGTCACCCCCGACGACTTCGCCCAAGGCGGCGACTCGTAGACGGCGTCCAGTCGGCGTATCTCGGGGTCTTCGGTCGGCTTCCTCGGGTCACGCACCAGTGTGCGCTCCCCTCGTCAGCCTCCCTGCATCCCCCGACTTACTTGACTGGTCGCCGTCTACGGCGATTTCGAGGATTCGTTCGACCAGCTGCTCGAATGACATCCCCGCCGCCTCGGCCGCCTGGGGGAGGAGGCTGGTGTCGGTGAGGCCGGGAATCGCGTTGACCTCGAGCACCTGCGGCCCGTCGGCGGCGAGGATCAGATCGACGCGCGAGAAGCCCGAGCAGCCGAGCGCCTCGTAGGCACCCAGCGCGACCTCCGTGACCGCACCCGCCTCCTCGCCGCTGAGCTCGGCGGGGCAGATGAAGGAGGTGCGGCCGATCTCGTAGCGCGCCTCGAAGTCATAGCTGTCGCCGGCCCGCGGGATCGCCTCGACCACCGGCAGGGGCTCGTTGCCGAGCACGCTGACCGCCAGCTCGCGCCCGTCGACGAAGCGCTCCAAGACGACGCGGTCGTCGTAGCTGAAGGCGGAGACGAGGGCCTCGGGGACGTCGAACCAGTTCTCGGCGAATTTGATCCCGAGCGCCGAGCCGCCGCGGCTGGGCTTGACCACGAGCGGGAAGCCGAGCCGTTCCTCGAGACCGCCGAGCGCGTCGGCAGCGCCCAGCTCGCGAAAGGCCGTCTCGTTGAAGGCGAACCAGTCCGGAGTCGGGATGCCGGCGCCGCGCAGCTCGTGCTTGGTCAGCACCTTGTCGATGCAGCGCACGCAGGCGGCGATGCCGGGGCCGGTGAAGGGGATGCCGAGGATCTCGAGCAGCTCCTGCGCGGTGCCGTCCTCGCCACCCGGCCCGTGCATCGCGACGAAAGCGACGTCGGGCCGGCTCGCCGCCAGCTTCCCGACCAGCGCGCTGTCGGCCTCGAGCGGCACCACCTCGTGGCCGAGCCGCTCCAACGCATCTTCGACTCGTGCTCCGGAGCGCAGCGAGACCCCTCGCTCCAGCGAGCGCCCGCCTTTGAGCACCGCGACCTTCAAGCGGTGCCCTCGCCCGCCTTGCGGAACGGCACGACGTTCTCCGTCCCGGCCGCCTCCCTTTGCGCCGCCGGCGCCGCGGGCTCCTTGCCGGTCAGCGCCGAGTAGAGCCCGAGCTGCTCCTCGACCGTCTTGCCGATTCGACGGATCCCCTCGCGGATCTCGTCCTCGTCCCCGGCCGAGAAGTTGAGCCGCATCGAGCTGCGGCCGCGTCCGTCGACGTAGGCGGCCTGGCCGGGCACGAAGGCGACGTCGTCGCGCAGCGCCTTCGCCAGCAGGTCGCTGGTGTCGATGAAGGGGGGGAGGGTGGCCCAGATGAAGAGCCCGCCGTCCGGCTCGGTCCAGCTCGCCTGCGGTGGGAAGTAACGCTCGAGCGCCTCGAGCATCGCGTCGCGCCGCCCGCGGTAGATGTCCACCAGGCTTTCGATGTACTCGCGCCAGCGGCCGTCGCTGAAGTACTCGCGGACGAAGAACTGGGTCAGGGTCGAGGTGCAGAGGTCGGCCGCCTGCTTGCCCAGCACGACCTTCTCCATCACCGGCGGCGGCGCGACCGCCCAGCCGAGGCGGATGCCGGGCGAGAGGATCTTCGAGAAGGTGCCGATGTAGATGACGAAGTCGCCGCCGTCGAGCTGGTAGAGCGGCGGCAACGACTCGCCGTCGAAGCGGAGCAGCCCGTAGGGGTTGTCCTCGACGACGAGCAGCTCGCGTGAGCGGGCGAGCTCGACCAGGCGCCGCCGGCGCTCCAGCGACATCGTCACGCCGGCCGGGTTCTGGAAGGTCGGCACCGAGTAGATGAACTTGGGTCGCCGCCCTTCGACGTCGAGGCGCTCCAGGGTGTCCTCGAGTTCGTCGACCTTCATTCCTTCGCCGTCGCACTCGATCTGGATCGTCTCGGCCTGGTAGCTGCAGAAGACGGGGATCGCGCCGGGGTAGGTCGGCGCCTCGCAGATCACCGCGTCGCCGGGGTCGACGAGCGCCTTGCAGAGCAGGTCGATCGCCTGCTGACCGCCGGTGGTGACGATCACGTCGTCGGGGTCGGGGAGCATGCCCTCGGCGCCCATCACCTCGACGATGCAGTCGACGGTCTCGCGGAAGCCCTCCGTCGGCCCGTACTGAAGTGCCTCAGCCGCCGACTCCTGGGCGATCCGCGTCATCTGCGCGGCGAAGGTCTGCGGCGGGAAGGTCGAGGTGTCGGGGAGGCCGCCGGCGAGCGAGATCACCTCGGGCCGCGCGGTGATCGCCATCAGGTCGCGCATCGCCGAGGAA
>JBIOVV010000120.1:0-15772 GCA_044867925.1 Solirubrobacterales bacterium
TCGACTTCGAGCGGGTCAAGGAACTGCCGCACGAGGAGCGCAGCCGCTTCGGCGAGATCGTCTTCCGCGGCAATCTCGGCTCGATGTTCAACCTGCAGCACTTCAACGCCGACCCCCACCCCGGCAACTACCTGCTGATGGAGGACGGCCACGTCGCCTTCCTCGATTTCGGGATGACCAAAAAGCTCGATCGCGAGCAGATCGTCCTCGAGCAGCGCGCCTTCGACGCCGCTTCGCGGGACGACCCGGAGGCCTTCCGCGAAGCCCTGCACGACCTCGGCTTCATCAAGAAGCCCTCGAAGCTCGACGCCGAGCGGCTGCTCGAGCACATGGGTGCGGTCGGCGGCTGGTACATCGAGGACCGCGAGATCGAGATCACGCCGAAGCGGGTGATGAAGATCATCGAGTCGACCAACGACCCGCGCTCGGAGTACTACGACCTGATGCGGCGCGAGGCGATGCCGGCCGACGAGCTGATGGGACGGCGGATGGAAATCGGCGTCGTCGCCGTGCTCGGCCAGCTGCAGGCGAAGCGCAACTGGCACCGGATCATGCGCGAGTGGATCTACGCCGACTCGCCGGCGACGCCGCTGGGAGAGGAGGAGTGGGAGTACTTCGAGGGAAGAGGCGTGATGCAGATGCCGATAGTGGAGCGGTCCCTGGAAGGAGAGCAGCGATGAGCAGGATCAGACGCGGTTGGCAGCTGACCCGGAAGAGCTGGGGATTGCTGCGCGAAAACCCCGCTCTGCTGCGCTTTCCGCTCTACGGCGGCGTGGCGACGATCGTCTGCGCGATCGTCGTCGTCGGCCCCGGCGTCTACCTGATCGAGGACGACCAGACGGTGTTCGGCGGTGCCCTGGCGGTGATCGGCTTCTACCTGCTCGCCGTGATCGGCACCTACTTCAGCGTCGGCCTCGCCGCTGCCGCCAACATGGTCTTCCAGGGCCGGCAGGCAACCGTCGCCGACGGGCTGGCCGTGTCGCGCAGCCGCTTCTCGCAGATCGCCGGCTGGGCGGCGCTCTCGACCACGCTCGGCGTCGCGCTCAGCGCGCTCGAGAACCAGGGGGTCATCGGCCAGGTCGCCGGCCGCCTGCTCGCCATCGGCTGGTCGCTGATCACCTTCCTCGCGGTGCCCGTGATCGCGCTCGAGGGAACCGGGCCGTTCGAGACGCTGAAGCGCTCCTCCAGTCTCTTCAAGTCGCGCTGGGGCGCCCAGGTGACCGGCAACATCGCGATCGGCGGCGCCGTCTTCCTCTTCGGCGTCCTGCCCTCGGCACTGCTGATCTTCGCCGGCTTCCTGATCTGGGCCTCGGCCGGCTTCGCCGGCGCCCTGCTGCTGGTGCTCGGCGTGATCGGCCTGGCGATCTCGATGCTGGTCTCCAGCGCCCTCAGCAACATCTTCGGCGTCGCCCTCTACCGCTACGCCCTCGACGGCGAGGCCCTCGGCAGCTTCACCGCCGAGGAGCTCAACTCCGCGGTGAGGAGAAGGGGCGGCCGCAACGCGCCGCCGACGGCGACGCCCGGCACCGTCTGATCGGTGCGGGAGCGGAGGTCCGCACGCCCCGGCCCGTCGTGCTCGTGACAGTCGTTACTGCTCGCGATCGTAGCTGAAGCCCGTCGGCTTCAACGTCCCGTCGGAGTCGATCTCCCAGGGCACGATGAGCTCGATCTCGCCGCCGCTCGCCTTTGGCTCGCCGCCCTCGTCCAGCGAGAGCTCTACGCCGTGCACGATGAGGAGGGCGATCTCGGGGAAGGCGCCTCTGGCGAAGTCGACCTCGTTGGGAGTGAGCAGGACGGCGGCGCCGTCGCCTGTCGTGCCCTTGACCTCGACCTGCAATCTCTCGCCGGCGCGTTTACAGAAAAGGTCGTAGGGATGGTTGATCGAGTGATCCTTGACCTCCCACCCTTCGGCCTGCAGCGCCGCGGTTGCGCGACTCATCGCGTGGCGGTCGATCGCCGCCCGCTCCGCGGAGGATTGCCTGAACCCCTGGCCCCGTCGGCTGCGGGCGCCGGCGGAACGAGCGGTCGCGTCGCGGGCATCCTCGATCTCGGCTGAGGTCGGACGACCTTCTCTCGGCCGCTGCCGAGCTCGGCGGCAGGTCGTGCTGAGCCGGCTCAGCGAAAGGGCGCCGTCTTCGAGGGAGATCAGCCCGTCGGGGCCGACCGTTCGGTTGGGCTCGAACAGGACGGCCAGCTCGTCGGGGGTACCGGCGGGGGCCTGATCGGCGTTGACGTAGTCGGCGAGGTAGGCGCCGTCATCGCAGCGGGCGACGATCAGCTTGAGCTGTGAGAGGTCCGGCATCCGCGGGTCGGTCTTGTCCTCGATGTCGTCCGGGGCCGCCGGGAACCCTCGTCGGGCCGTCCATGCGGGGTGACGAGTCTGGTTGGCTCGCTGACGGTTCTGGCGGGCGATGCGATAGCGGTCATAGGATTTGCTCAGATCCTGGTACCGCGGGCTGAAGACGATCGGCTCGGTGTCGGCGGGATCGGTCAGGACCCCCGCCTCCACCGACACCGTGGGGCGTTCGGTGGCAATCCGGCCAGGTGGGTCGACGCCGAGGAACCGCCCGAAGTCTTCCTTGTCCAGATGGGACCCGAAGCTGAGGCTGAAGTAGGTCTGACCGCCGCCGCTCGCCGGGGTGTTGTCGCTCGATCGCTCGACGCAGACGAAGTCCGAGTCGGTCACCTGACGCCAGAGGATCTGACGGACCGCCGTCATCCGCGGCCACAATAGCGTTCGGCCTGAGCACATCCGAGCCCCGCCATAGCCTTGCTGGCAATGCCTTCTGCGTTGACCGCCACGGGTGGGCACGTGGAATCCCCTCAGGACCCTGCCGCCGGGGCTGTCTACACGCCGACCTTCCTCGCCTCATGGGTCGCCGGCCGACTGCTTCGCTCGCTGCCCGTGGGAGCCACGACGATCGCCGACCTGGCCTGCGGCGACGGGGCCCTGCTCAGCGCGGTCGCCGCCGAGTCGCGATCGCCGCTGGAGCTGTTCGGCAGCGACGTGGACGCGGCCGCAATCCGCAAAGCGGCCGCGACGCTGCCCGATGCCCGGCTCAAGCGTTTGGACGCGATCGACGCATCGCTGAAGGGGATGGACCGCCTGCCGCGCCGGCTGGGCGCGGAGCAACTGGACGGGATCATCCTCAATCCCCCGTGGGGGATCAAGCTATCCGCCGACCGGTTGCAGCTGCGCGATGCCGGCTACACGTTGGCGCGCGGGCAATGCGATAGCGCCGACCTCTTCCTGCAGCTGACGGTCAACCTCCTCGACCAGGGCGGGGCGGCCGCTCTGATCTTGCCGGACTCGCTGTTCTTTCCGGACCACGCCCCCGTGCGCCGATTCCTGCTCGAGACCTGCACGCTCGACCTGGTCGCCCGCCTCGGCGAGGGATTCTTCCCGGGCGTGTTCCGCGGCGCCGCGGTGATCGTCCTGCGACGGGGCGCGGCGAGCAGGAAGCACGCCATCGAGTGCCTACGGCTGACCCCGAGTCAGCGCAAGCTGGTGCTGGCGCGGGAGTTGAGCCTCGATCAGGCCGCCGCCGCGACTGCGCATTTCGTGCCCCAGTACCGCTTCGCGCAGTCGCCCGGCGCCGGCTTCACGATCGACCTCCGCCAGGCCGACCTCAAGCACGTCAAGGCGGTCTACCGGCAGCCGGCCGGCTGGACGCGGACACTGATCGGTGGAAGGGGCGTCGAGCTGTCCAAGCACGGCGAGATCCTGGTCTGTGCGACCTGCGGCCACGGCCGCCCTCGACCCCGCCGGTCGCGCCCGGTCCGCTGCCGGTGCGGAGCGCTGGTGGACCCCGCGCGGGTGCCCGGCAAGAAGATCGTCCGGCAGATTCGCGAGAACAGCCCGCGATGCTGGAGGCCGCTGATCGCCGGCGAAGACGTGCGGCGCTACCGGTGCAGCCCCAGCCGGGAGATCCGCATGGGGATCGAGGGAATCAACTACAAGGCGGCGACGGACCTCAGCAACCCCCGCCTGCTCGTGCGAAAGACCGGCATCGGGCTCAAGGCTGCGGTCTTTTCGGGCGACGCGCTGACGACTCAGACGGTTTTCCACTTCCAGGCCACCCCCGACTCCCCCCCCTTCCTTCTTCACTACGCGCTTGGCGTCCTTTCATCTCGCGTCATGCTTGCCGTCCACCTGAAGCGAACCGGCGAGAACGAGTGGCGATCGCACCCGTATGTGACTCAAACGCTGCTCGCCGAGCTGCCGATCCCCCACCCCGCTCCGGGCTCGCAGCAGTGGCGGCAGGCCGAGGCGATCGCCGCGCTTGCGAGCGGCAGGCCGGACGCCGACCGGGACCTCGAGCTCGAGCGCCTCGTCGCCGGGCTCTACGGCCTCGAGCAGACCGATATCGAGTGGGTCATGCGGGTGCTCGACGAGGCCCAGGGCCTCGAAACCGTCGCCTCGCTGCGCCTGCCGAGCGATCTGCGCCTGACTCCCCTTCGGGTGGCTTGAGATGGCCTACCGCTACATCGGCAACAAGACCAGGCTGCTGCCCTGGCTGACCGACCTGATCGCCGCCGAGATACCCGCCGGGGGCACGGCCGCAGACCTGATGTGCGGCACCGGAAGCGTCGCTGCGGCCCTGCGTGCCCAGGGCTATCGCGTTGTCGCCGCCGACCTGATGACCTTTGCCGTCCAGCACGCACGAGTCCGCCTCAAGCTCGCCCGGGCGCCGCAGTTCCGCAAGGTCGGCCGCGGGAGCTACGGGCAGGTCTTGGAGGAGCTGAACGGGCTGCCGCCGGCACCGGGCTTCTTCCACCGCGAGTACGGGCCCGACGGGGAACCGAGCGCCGGCTGCAAGCCTCGTCAATACCTTTCCGCCGAGAACGCGGCGCGGCTGGACTCGATCCTCGGTCGCCTCGGCTGCCTCGAAGCAGAAGACCGCCTCAGCGAGAACGAGGCGGCCCTGCTGCGACATGACGTCGTGCTGGCGACCAACCGGGTCGCCAACATCGCCGGGACCTACGGTCACTACTGGTCGCAGTGGACGCGGGCGGCGCTGACGCCGCTCGAGCTGAGGCCGGCGACCTTCGACTCCCGGTCACGCACCGATCACGTCGTCACCCAGGGCCGTGCCGAGGACGTGGCCGGGTCCGTCACCGCGGACATCTGCTACCTGGACCCGCCATATACCAAGCGCCAGTACGCGGCCAACTACCACCTGATCGAGACAATCGCGCGCGGCGACCAGCCAGAGGCTGTCGGGGCCAGCGGGTTGCGGCCCTGGCGCGACCAGTATTCGGATTTCTGCTCCAAGGTTCGGCTCTGGGATGCGTTCGCAGAGGTGATCGAGGGAGTCGATGCGCCCAAGGTGCTGATCAGCTACAGCGAGGACGGACTGATTGCGAGAGACGACATGCTCGACTTCCTCTCCGACTTCGGCCACGTCGCCTGCCGGCAGATCTCGTTTCCGAGGTTTCGCAGCAACCAGAGTGACCTTCCACAGCTGTTGACCGAGTTCGCGATCTTGATCGATCGCGAACAAGCGCCGGGCATAACGGTCAGCCCCGAGAGCCGGCTCGAGGACTTCGCCCGCCGCGACATGGCTGCGACTTCGGGCCCGCCGGTCCTCGGGGAATAGTCACTTTCGCGCGTCGCCCGGGCGACCGGTAGCTCGCAGGTCGAGCTCGGCATACAGGCGGGGGTCGTTGGAGACCAAGCCGTCGACGCCGGCGGCGACGAGGCGTTCCATGCGGTTCGGGTCATCGACGGTCCAGGCGATCAGCTCGACTCCGGCGAGCTTGGTGATGCGGGCGAGCCGGCGGCTGATCAGCGGGTGATAGACCCACATCGACTCGACCCCGAGCTTGGGCAGCTTCTCGGCGGCAAGGCCGGGGAGGCGCTGGCGCATCGCCATCAGGGCCATCAGCATCGGGCCCTTGGCCCAGCGCTTCGAAGCCCAGTCCTTGGTCACCTTGGGATAGGTCCAGCCGCGGCGCAGGTCCGGTTCCAGCTCGAGGATGCGCTCGAGCGAGTAGAGCTCCATCGTCGAGACCATCGCCCGGCCGATCAGGTCGCGCTCGCGCAAGGCGGTGACGACCTCCTCCTCGCGGCCGGGCAGCTTGATGTCGATGTCGATCTCCACCTCGTGCAGGGGCGGCTCGAGGAAGGCGTCGAGGGCCTCGGTCAGCTTCAGCGGCGTCCTTCGTTCGGCGTCGCCCCAGTCGTGGGCGACGACCAGGGGCGCGCGCTGCTCCAGCGGCAGGTGGGAGTCGCGCAGCCAGAGCACGTCGAGCTCGATCGTGTCGACCCCCGCCGCCGCGGCGGCGGCGAAGCTCTCGACCGTGTTGCCGGGCACGATCAGGTCGGCGCCCTTGTGGCCGACGAGGCGAAGCGGCGGCGTATCTCCTGCGCCGGTCATCCGCGCCGGCTCAGCAGCCGATTCCGCTGGAGGCGAGCAGGCCGAGCAGGCCGACGAGGGGATAGGCGAACAAGGCGGCGCCGAGCAGATAGAGGGGCAGGAGCAGTCCAAGCTGGTCGACCCGCAGTCCCGCCGCCCAGGCGACCAGAAGCGAGAGGAGGGCCAGGCCGGTGAGGCCCAGGCCGGCCACGGCCAGGACCTCGACCCGCGGGCTCACCGCGACGACCGCCAAGGCCGCGAAGACCACGGTCCCGACCAGCGTCAGGTCCCGTGGCGGGCTGAACGCGTCTGCGCGCCTCAAGCTCACGAATCTCCACAGTGCGGCCACCGCGGCGGCAAGCGACGCGGCCGCGACGAGGACGACGAGCGTGACCTCCCCTGTTCCGTTGTCGGTCCCGTAGCCGTCGCAGTCGGAGGCCGGCATCGAGAGGGCCGCGATCCAGACCACCACCCAGGCGAGCAGCGGCAGGCAGATCCACAGCCCGAGCTTTGCACGCGCCTGCATCGAGAGTCCGCGCCGCCGCGCGATCCTTAGAAGAGCTGGTTCTCACCGGCAAAGATCTCGGAGACCGAGTCGTCGGTGAAGATGCGGCGGATCGAGTCGGCGAAGGTGCCGGCGGTGGAAAGCACTTTGATGTTGTCCGGGGCGCCGGGGCGCAACGGGATCGTGTCGGAGACGACGATCTTCTCGATGCCCGACTTCTCGTAGGCGAGCCGTTCGTAGGCGGGCCCGGAGAAGACGCCATGGGTGGCGCAGGAGATCACCCGCGCCGCACCCTCGTCGAGCACGGTCTGGGCGGCGGCGCAGAGGGTGCCGGCGGTGTCGATCATGTCGTCGACCAGGACCGCGGTCTTGCCCTTTACGTCGCCGACGACGTAGCCGATCTCGGCCACCTGCTGGGCGGGCCGCTCCTTCTCCATCACCGCCCAGTGGGTGCCGATGCGGCGGGCGAAGTTGCGCGCGGTCTTCACCCGCCCGGCGTCGGGCGAGACGATCACCAGGTCCTCGGCCGGGTACTGGTCGGCGAACCACTGGGTCAGCATCGGCATCGCCGTCATGTGGTCGACCGGGACGTGGAAGAAGCCCTGCACCTGGCCGGCGTGGAGGTCCATCGTCAGCACCCGGTCGACGCCGACGCCCTCGAGGCACTTGGCGACGATGCGGGCCGAGATCGGCTCGCGCGGGGCCGACTTCTTGTCCTGGCGGGCGTAGCCGTACCAGGGCATGACGGCGATGATCCGGTGGGCAGAGGCGCCCTGGGCGGCGTCGATCATCGTCAGCAGCTCGATCAGCGCGTCGTTGGGCGTCATCTCGGACTGCTCGTTGGCCGAGGTCGACTGGACGAGGAAGACGTCGGCGCCGCGAATCGACTCCTCGTAGCGGCAGTAGACCTCGCCGTTGGCGAAGGTCTTCAAGGTGACCTGACCGAGATCGAGATCGAGCTTGCCGGCGACCTTGGCGGCGAGCTCCATCGAGCTGCGCCCACCGAAGACCATCAGGCGCTTCGAGTAGTCGTGGGTGATGGCGCTCGACGGCACCGTCTCAGGTCGCTCCTCGATCGTGCTCACGGGGTTTGCTCCTCCTGCATCTTGGCGGCCTTGCGGGCGGCGTAGCCCTCGATGTTCCGTTGCTCGTTCTCGCTGACGGCGAGCGCCCCCTCGGGCACGTCGCTCTTGATCACTGCCCCGGCGCCAGTGTAAGCACCGTCGCTGACTTCTACCGGCGCGATCAGCATCGTGTCAACGCCGATCCGCACCTTCTCGCCGATCGTAGTCCGGTGCTTGCGGAAACCGTCGTAGTTGGCGGTGATCGAGCCGGCGCCGAGATTGCTGCCGGCGCCGACGTCGGCGTCGCCGACGTACGCCAGGTGCGGCACCTTGGCGCCCTCGCCGATGCGCGAGTTCTTGATCTCGACGAAGGTCCCCGCCTTGGCGCCCTCTTCGAGCCGCGCGCCCGGGCGCAGGTAGGCGAAGGGCCCGACGTTGGCGTTGTCGGCCACCGCGCAGTCGACCAGGTAGGAGTGGGGCACGGAGACGTTGGTGCCGAGCTGAGTGTCGATCAGGGTGCTGAGCGGGCCGATCGTGGAGCCGGCCCCGACCCTGGTCGCGCCCAGGAGGCTGGTGCCGGGCTCGATCCGCGCGTCCGGCTCGATCTCGACGTCGACGTCGACCCAGGTCGATGCGGGATCGACGACGGTGACGCCGGCCAACATGTGGGCCTGCAGGATGCGGCGCCGCGCCTCGGCCTCGACCGCGGCCAGGTCGGCGCGGTTGTTGACGCCCATCGTCACCGCGAGATCGTCGGCGAGGTGTGCGCCGACGGCGTGACCGGCCTGGCGCAGCGCGGGCAGGACGTCGGGCAGGTAGTACTCGCCCTGGGCATTGTCGTTGGAGAGACCGGCGAGGCCCTCGGCAAGCGGCGCGGCCCGGAAGGCGTAGGTGCCGGCGTTGATCTCGCGGATCGCCAGCTGCGCGGGAGTTGCGTCGCCGGCCGCCTTCGCCTCGACCACCCGCTCCACTCCCCCCTCGGGGTCGCGCACGACGCGACCGTAGGAGCCGGGCTCCTCGAGCTCGATCGTCAGCATCGTCGCCGCGGCGCCGGAAGCGGCGTGAGCCTCCAGCAAGCCGGAGATCGTCTCGGCCGAGATCAAGGGCACGTCGCCGGAGAGCACCAACACCGTCTCGGCTTCCTCGATCAGCGGCAACGCCGCCCGAATCGCCCCCCCGGTTCCATCCGGCTCGGGCTGCGTAACGATCCGGACCTTGTCAGGCAGCCCGGGAACGCTGTTCTGCTTCGGCGAGTCGATCGCCACAATCCACTCCGCGCCAGTCGCCTTACGCGCAGCTTCAATCGGCCAAGCGACCATTGGCCGCCCGCAGACGGGATGCAACATCTTCGGCATCGAAGAGCGCATACGCGTGCCCTCTCCGGCCGCCATGACGAGCACGAGTGGCGAACTCACCCCAGGATCGTAGTCGTGAAGGGGTCCGTGTGCCCCTCCCACAGAGGCTTGGCGACCACCTGCCAAATCGCCCTTACCGATCTGCTGCGCGGCGGCCTCTGAGGGAGGGGCACACGACCCCTCCCCACGTCACGTTTCCCGGGAAAGATCCCTGCCGACCAAAGCAACCGAGGTCAGGGTCCAGCCGGCGAAGATCAGGTCGACCCCAACCAGCAGCCCGATCGCCCAGTCCGCACTGCTCGGGAACTTGGCGAGCACGAGGATGCCGATCAGCAGCCCGGCAACCCCGCTGAGCCCGACGAGCCCCGCCCCTTCCTGGCCGCGGCCGACGAAAGCGACAGCGATCCGGGTCAGGCCCATGAAGAGGAAGTAGATGCCCAGCACCAGGGTCAGGGTGAGCGTGCCGTTGTGCGGTTCGACGATGAGCCAGAGCCCGACGACGACGGTCAGCAGCGCCCAGATCAGGCGCAGGATGAGGCTGCCGATCGAGTGGGCCATGAAGGCCCCGGCGACGAGGAAGGCACCGGCGATGACCAGGATCCAGCCGATGAAGATCGCCGTCCCGACCGAGGCGACGGCCGGCACCAGGATCGCGATGCAGCCGATCGCGATCGCCGTGACCCCGATCGCCATCAGCGCCTTCCAGCTGCGCCTCAGTCCCTCGCGAATCTCCGGGTCGAGCGCGGGAGTCCCCATCTCCATGACCCGACCTTAAGCGCCAAGGCGGACGCGACCAGCCGACGAGTGATCGATTGACCCACCGATACGGTGGGCAACCGAACAGAAGCTGTGGCTAGCGCTAGGCTCGAATCCGCTCCGGGGTGGTGTAATCGGCCAGCACGCTTGGTTTTGGTCCAAGAAGAGAGGGTTCGAGTCCTTCCCCCGGAATCGCAGCCTCGCTACTCCTCCGACGACCGCGGCACCTTGCCCGCTTCCGCCCCCGGCTCCATCGCCGGGCCGCGCGGGGAGGCGATGCCGAGAACCCGCATTGTTTTGAGGCCGAGGCCGAGCTTCTCGCGGCCCTCGGTGGCGGAGACGTCGTGGCCGCAGAGCTCTTTGACCCGCTCCAGCCGGTAACGGATCGTGTGGCGGTGGGTGAAGAGCTGTTTGGCGGTGGCGGCGACGTTGCCGTCGTTGTCGAGGTAGGCCTCGACGGTCGTCACCAGCTCGGTCTCGTACTGCTCGTCGTAGGCGACGAGCGGGGCGACCGTCTCCGCGTAGAAGCGCTCCAGCTCCCGTGGGTCCTCGCTCATCGCGGGCAGCAGCAGGCGGTAGGAGCCGGTGTCCTCGAAGGCGAGCAGCGAGCGGCCTTCGGCCTCGCCGACGTTGACCGCGAGACGGGCCTCGTTGCCGGCGCGATAGAGGTCGACCGGGTCGGCCGCGTGGCGACTGCGCCCGATCGTCAGGCTGAAGCCGGGGAGGGCGTCCTCCAGCTCCCGCGCCAGGCCCGAGGCGGCCCGCTCGATCGGAACGTCATCTTCGGCCGGGACGATCACGGCGATCTGGGCCGCGTCCGCCACCTCCGAGCCGGCCAGCGAGCCGGGCGCCAGCGAACGCATGGCGCGCTGCGCCAGGGTCAGCACGCGGGCGCGCCACTCGCCGGTCTGGGCTGTACGCGGCGCCGCGTGCAGGATCAGCACCCCCGCCCCCTGCTCCAGCGCAGCGCCAAGCTCGGCGCCGCGGGCGACGATGTCGCCGCGGTCGGTCACCCTGCGGGCCAGCACCGCGGCGACGAAGGCCCCGGCCATCTCCTCGCTCTCCCACTCCGGCGAGCGCGAGCGCTCCAGCTCCAGGGCCAGCAGCGTCGTCACCATGCGGGCGATCGCGGGCTCGGGCGGCGCCGAGCCCCGGTAGCGCAGCTCGCCGACGACGCTGTCGGCGACCCGCAGCTCGACCCGCGTTACCTGCTCGCCCCCCGCCAGCAGCTTCTTCTCCTGGTCTGGCGACGCTCCGGCGACGGCCAGAACCGCGCTGGAGCGATCGATCAGGGCGACGCTGGCGTCGAGCACTTTGGCCGCGGCGCGGGCGACGGCGGGCAGCCCGGCTCCCGATTCGACCGCCTCGGCGAGCGCGTCAAGCGTTCCGTCTTCGTGCCTGCTTGCAGGCATTTTTGTCTCTTTGGAGGCCGCGGCCATGAGGCCCCATTATCCCCAGCTAGCTGCCGCTGAGGAGATTGACGATGTCGTTGTAGTAGTAGACGATCGCCAGCCCCATCACGACGCCGATCAGGACGAGAGCGGCGAGAACGAAGACCGAGAGGACCCCGGCCGCCGCCTTCTCCCAGATCCGGCCGTAGGAGCTGAGCGCCGGGACCAGGATCAAGCCGACGAAGGTGGCCAGGGTGATCAGCCCGGCGACGGCGAACAGCAGGTACTCATTTTCGATCTTCTCCAGCGCCGACGGCAAGGGCATCGCGCCCATTCTGCCGTACTGACCCGATAGTGGCGATGACCAGCGCGACGGCCGCGCAGAGCGAGAAGGAGGTGACGCCCAAAGCCCAGCCGGCACTGACGTCGCTGAGGTAATGCACCCCCAGGTAGAGCCGGGAAAGACCGACCGCGGCGGTCAGGGCGATGCTTGTCGCAACGACAAGAGCGCCGCGCGCCATGCCCGGCCGCAGGCGCATCACGATCGTCACCGCCAGCCAGACGTAGAAGGTCGAGTAGGCGGCATGGGCGCTCGGGAACGAGGAGCCCGAGACGCCGACCAGCCCCCCCTCCGGACGCGGCCGGTCGACCGCGTGCTCGAGCTCGTGGACGCCGGCGAAGATCAGCGCCACCCCGCCGAGGAGGACCCCGAGCTCGGCCCAGCGCCGCCGGGCCACGAGCAGCGCGGCGGCGACGAAGGCGAGCAGGCCGGTGACGGCCGCGGAGCCGAGCTGCGTGAAGGCCTTGGCGACATCGGTCAGCCATCCGGCTTCAAGCCGTTCGACGAGCTCGATCGCGGTCGTGTCCCCCGGGGTCGGGCCGGCGTCGCCGCTGACGATCACCGTGTAGGCGATGAGGACGAAGCTGGAGACCGCGAGTACCGCCATCAGCGAGGTGAACTCGAGGCCAAAGGTGCCCCCCGGCGTGACCCGCTCCCAGAGGAACTGGAGCTGGGGGCGGAAGCGGCGGGTGAGCTGCACGAGCCAGCGCGATGCGGCATGCGCCTCCAGCCAGGCAACGGTGGCGCGCCGGTTCCCCTCGACCCGGAAATAGCGGACGGCGGCGACGGCGACCACGACGACCACGATCGTCGTCGCCAGGACGAAGGCGCCGCGGCCGGCGTACTCGGCGGCGCTCTCGATGCTGCGCGAGAAGAAGTAGCCGACGAGGATGTGAGCGCTGGCCCAGAGCCCGGTGCCGAGGATGCTGTAGGGGACGAAGGCGCGGTAGCCCATGCCAGAGCTGCCGGCGATGAAAGGCGCCAGGGCACGCACCAGGCTGATGAAGCGGCCGACGAAGATCGTCTTGCCGCCGTGTCGGGAGAAGTAGTCCTCGACCTTTTCGAAGCGCTCTTGGCCGATGCCGACCCGTCCCCCGTGCTTGATCACGAACTCGCGACCGAGACGGCGGCCGACGAAGAAGCTGGTCGTGTCGCCGGCCCAGGCCGCGAACCAGGCGATCGCGATCAGCACGTAGATGTCGATCGCGCCCTGGCCGGCGACGGCGCCGCCGAGCAGCATCAAGGTCTCGCCGGGAACGACCATGCCGACGAAGGCGCCGGTCTCGGCGAAGGCGAAGAAGCCGACGAGCAGGTAGGTCCAGGCCCCGAGCGTGCTCGAGACGTCTTCGAGCAGCCCCTGCAGGTCGAGGTGGCCGAGCTGGCGGCTGATCAGGTAGTAACCGAGCGCGACCGCGGCGGCGACCGCGGCGATCAGCAGGCGTTTGCGGTTGCCGCCTGCCTCACCGGGCAGCTTCACGAGGCACCACCTTTCCGCTGTTCCTTGTCGACGAGCAGCGAGGTAAAGAAACAGCGGAGCCTCATCGGAGCACGATCCCCGCCTCGCAAACGATCGCGTCATTGCGATCGAGCGCGCTCGCTGCCGCCTGCGCTGCGGCGAGCGTGTCGAAGAGCCCAAACGCGGTCGGGCCCGAACCGGTGAGCAACGCCAGGGGCGCACCGGCGTTGCGCAGGGCGTCGAGGGCGGCACCGATCTCAGGGCGCAGCGAACGCGCCGCCGGCTCGAGGTCGTTGACGAGCAGCTCCGGATAGGCAAGCGGCGAGGCGCCGGCGCCGGCGACCGCGCGCAGGCGCTTGGCCAACTCGTCGAGCTCTTCGTCGTCGCGGCCAAGACCGAGACGGTCCGCCTCGGCGAATACATCGGCGGTGCTGAGCCCGCCACCGCCGGGCAGCAAAACCACCGCGTGCGGCTTCGGCTCCGGCAACCGTTCGATCCTCTCCCCCGCACCGCGCACCAGAGCCAAAGCCGAGGTCAGCTGGGAGGGCACGTCGGCACCGAGCGCGGCCGCAATTTGCTCCAGGTCGGCGACCTCTCCGGCAGCAAGGCGCAGAACCGCAGCAGCATCGGCGCTGCCGCCGCCGAGCCCGGCCGCGACCGGAATGCGCTTCTCGATCTCAACCCGCAGCGGTGGATGCTGCCAGCCATGCTCGCGCAGGGCGGCGAGCGCCCGCGCGACCAGATTCTCTCCCTCGACTCCCGCGCAGACGACCTCGTCGAGCTCCGCGCCCATCCGACTTTGACCCCCTCCCAGTGTGGTCAATGTCGGAAGCGTGATCAGGTCAGCCAGCGCCAGCGGCTCGAACAGCGAACAGAGCTCGTGCAGGCCGTCGTCGCGGCGAGCGCCGAGATAGAGGCAGAGGTTGAGCTTGGCGGGGGCGTGGATCTGCATCGGGATTGCGAGCGGCGACTCAGGTGCTGGAGCGCAGCTTCGCCGATAGGGCGGCGAAATCGTCGGGCGAGAGCGCCTCCGCGCGAGCGTCAGCCGCAAGGCCGAGCTCCTCCAGCGCCGCCCGCGCCCGTGCGAGCTCGCCCGGCTGCCCATGCTCCAAAGAGCGTGCCAGAGACTTGCGACGGTGGGCAAAGGCGGCGCGGACGAGTTCCCGGGTCGCGGGATCGGCGCCGGTGCCAATGCGGCGCAGGCCGAGGATCGCCGAGTCGACCCGCGGCCTGGGACGAAAGACGGCGGGGTCGACCTTGCGCACGAGGCGCACCTCGCAGGCGAGCTGGGCGAGCACGCTGGGTGAGCCGTAGGTGCGGCTGCCGGGCGCGGCCCGCAGCCGGTCGGCGATCTCGCGCTGCACCATCACGGTCCAGGAGCGCAGCGAAGGCAACTGTTCGATCGTGCGCAGGATCACGAGTGTCGCCACCGCGTAAGGAAGGTTCGCAACCATCGTCGTGGGCACGGGCTCGAGGACCGAGAAGTCGATCTCCATCGCATCCCCCCAGTGCAGGCTCACGTTCGAGCGCGAGGCGACCGGCGCGAGGGCGCCCTCGAGCCGATGATCGATCTCGACCGAGTGCAGGTGGGCGGCGACATCGGCCAGGCGCTCGCTCAAGACCCCTTCGCCGGCTCCCACCTCCAGCACCACGTCGTCCCCGCCAAGCTCCGCGTCGCGGACGATCGCGTCGAGCAGGTTGGGATCGGCGAGGAAGTTCTGCCCGAGACGGACCACCGGCTACCAGCCGAAGAGCGCGCGGGCGTTGGCCTCGACCGTGCGCTCGAGCTCGGCGTAGGAGACGCCGCGCACCTCGGCGACGACCTCAGCGGTGGAGACGACGTAGGCGGGCTCGTTGGGCTTGCCGCGTACCGGCTGGGGCGCGAGATAGGGAGCGTCGGTCTCGACCAGGACGAGCTCGTCGGGCAGCTTGGCTGCCGCCTCGCGCAGCTCCTCGGCACTGGGAAAGGTGACGATGCCCGAGAAGGAGCAGTACCAGCCGCGCTCGATCGCGTCCTGCACGCGCCAGGGGGCGAGAAAGCAGTGCAGGATCACGGCGACGCCGTCGCCGCGCGCGTCGAGGATCTCGAAGACGTCGTCGACCGCGCCGGTCTCGCCGTCGGGATCGCGGGCGTGGATGACCACCGGCAGACCCCGCTCGCGGGCGATCTCGATCTGGGCCTCGAAGGCCCGGCGCTGATCCGCCCGGCTCGCCGTCTCCCGGTAGTAGTCGATCCCGGTCTCGCCGATCGCCCGCACCTTCTCGTTCTCCGCGGCGAGGCGAGCGATCTCCTCGGCGCGGGCGTCGTCGAAGCCGGCGGCCTCGGTCGGGTGGCAACCGACCGTGGCGAAGACGCTGTCATAGCGTCCCGCGGCGGCGATCGCGGCGGCGTTCGTCTCGGCATCGAGGCCGACGTTGAGCATCCGCTCCACCCCGGCCTCGCGGGCCGCAGCGACAACTTCGTCCTCGGGCCGCTCGCAGAGAAAGAGGTGGGTATGGGAATCGATCACGACCCCTCCCAGCCTATCCCCGCCGCCTGGCCTGCC
>JBIOVV010000121.1:0-6420 GCA_044867925.1 Solirubrobacterales bacterium
GGGTCTATCGATCAGTCGCCGACGATCACGTCGAGGCTCGTCGGGGTCAGCTCGACCTCGAAGCCGGCCTCAGTCGCGGCCGCGGCCACCTGCTCTGGCCCCTTCGGCTCGCGCTTGGCGAGCAGCAGCGCCCGCGCAACCTCGCCTCGCACCGCCTTCGCCATGTGCGAGACCGTCTTGCGCTCTCCCTTCTCCTCGCGGAAGGCGCGCACCGATAGCAAGCCGGCGCGCCGCGGCTTCCAGGCCCCGGCGTAAGCGCCGGAGCGCATGTCGACGATCGTCTCGCCGGGCTCATCCGGCATCACCGCCGCAAGCGCGGCGCGCCAATAGGCAGCAAGCGGCCCGATGCCCCCGAGCTTGGTCGAGGGCGGCAGGCGGTAGTGCGGAATCCGGTCCGTCGGGCGCGTAAAGCCCCACAGCGCGCTGGCGATCAGGACCCGCTTCGCCGCGCGGCGGCGCGCCGCCGCGGTCAACTCCGCGAGGTCGAGGCGCTGGTAGAGCACGCCGGTGTAGACCTCGGCGGCGGGCGCTGCGGGCGCCTTGCGGAGCTTCGGGTCGAGCGCCGCGATCAGCGCCCGCCGCTGCTTGCGCAGCGCGGCGGCAAAGGCAAGCGAGTCGAGGTCGACGGGCTCGCCGCCCTCGGGCTCGGCCTTGCCTTCCGAGGGCGGCAGGAGGATCAACATCGGCGCAGCTTCTCAGCCGGCGGTCTCGCCCGCGGCGACGATCTCGCGACCGGCGAGCTCTTCCCCACCGGGGTTGACCGCCGCCTCCGCCGCCTCGACGCTGAGCGTGTCGCGCTTGGCGCGGATCGCGGTCGCGGCGATCACGGCGCCGATCAAGGCGACGACCGCGCAGACGCTCATCGCCTCGCCGAGTGCGTCGACGAACTGCTGCGGGCTGGCGTCGGCGAAGTCGGCTCCGCCCACCGATCCCTGGAAGATCGCGCCGGTGACGGCGACGCCGAGGCTGCCGCCGACCATGCGGAACATCGAGAGCACGCCGGAGGCGATTCCCGCCTTGTCGACCGAGACCGCGTTCATCGCGGCGCTGGTCATCGGCGACATCGTCAGGGCGATGCCGATACCGAGCAGCATGAACCCCGGCAGCAGGTCCAGATAGCTGGAATCGACCGCGATGCCGCTGAAGCTGTAGAGCGAGGCGGCGACGATGCCGAGCCCGGCCGCGATCAGCCAGCGCGGCCCGAAGCGATCGGCGAGGCGGCCGGCGACCGGCGCCACGCCGACGATCATCAGCGTCGAGGGCAGGAAGCGGACACCCGCCTCCAGCGGCGAGTAGCGCAGGACGTCCTGCATGTAGAGGGCGAGGAAGAAGAAGACGCCGAGCATCGAGAAGGAGACGATCAGCGCGACCACCACCGCGCCGAGGAAGTTGCGATCGGCGAAGAAGCGGAATTCGACCATCGGCACCTTGACCCGCAGCTCGACCGCGACGAAGGCGGCCATGCCGACGGCGGCCCCGATCAGCAGGGCGACGATCTCGGTCGAGCCCCAGCCCCATTCGTTGCCCTCGACCAGAGCGAGGATCAGCGCGGTGAGGGCGCCGGTGAGCAGGAGGACGCCGGCGTAGTCGACCTCGCGGCCGACCGTCCTGTCGCGCGACTCGCGCACGGCGAAGATCGCGGCCGTGACCGCCCCGATCGCGACCGGGATGTTGAGGTAGAAGATCGCCCGCCAGCTGACGTGCTCGGTGAGGAAGCCACCGACCACCGGGCCGACGGCAAGCGCCAGGGCCGAGACGCCGGCCCACATCCCCATCGCCTTGCCGCGCTCCGAGGCAGGGAAGGCATCGGTGATGATCGAGAGCGTCGCCGGCATCATCAGCGCCGCGCCGACGCCCTGCACGACCCGGCTGATCACCAGGTCGGTCGAGCTGGCGGCAAGGCCAGCGGTCGCCGAGGAGAGGGCGAAGATGACGACGCCGAAGAGGAACATGCGGCGGCGGCCGAAGATGTCGCCGAGCCGCCCACCGGTCGCCAGCAAGACGGCGAAGGAAAGCGTGTAGCCGTTGATCGTCCACTCCAGGCCGGAGATCGAGGCGTGCAGGTCGCGCTGGATCGACGGCAGGGCGACGTTGACCACCGTGTTGTCGAGCATGATCATGAACAGCGCGAAGCACATCGCTCCGAGCGTCCACCACTTGCGATTGTCGTCGGTGATCAGGTGGCGGTAACGAGTCAAGCCGGCCCTACCTCCTTCAGGTGTTCGAAAGCTTTCGCGATGTCGTCGCGGTCCATCAGCGAGTCGACGGCGGCGTCGAGCTTGCGTCGCTGCGCCGCGGTGAGGCTGGCGGCGAAGGTCTCCATCCCGGCCTGGCGCACGACGACGAGGGTGTCGACGAGCTTCTTGCCCCGGGCGGTGATCGCGACGCGACGCACACGGCGGTCCTCGCGATCCTCGACTCGGCTGGCGAGCCGCTTGCGCACCAAGCCGTCGACCGCACGGCTCATCGAGGGCACGGAGACGCCGAGCGCCTCGGCCAGCTCGCTGACCTGGCGGGCCTCGGTCTCCTCCCCCAGGCCGCCCAGCTCCAGCAGGGCCTTCGACTGGGTCATCGAGAGGCCGCTCTCCTCGATCACGCGCAGCACGTTGCCGCGGTCGTAAAGGAAGAGGTGGCGCAGCAGGGCGCTGATCCGCGCCGCGGTGTCCTGCGCCTCGGCGCTGACATCCGGAGTGGCGACCTCGTCGACGAGTGCCGCTATGTCGCTCGCTTGCATGTCGCTAATAGTTGCATACAGACAACTATTTCTCAAAAGGAATAATTGTTCGTGTGATGAGAATCACGCTGGACGGTTCCGCCGCAGCCGGGTCTAGTCTCGGTTGCCGGTGACGTCGGTGGACCACGCGCAGCTCGATCAGGACCATGTTTGGCACCCGTTCACGCAGCAGCAGGCCTGGTGCGGGGAAGACCCGCTGATGATCGAGGCGGGGGCCGGCGCCCATCTGGTCGCGACGGATGGGCGCCGCTACATCGACGGCGTCTCCTCGCTCTGGTGCACCGTGCACGGCCACGCGCATCCCGACATCGACGCGGCCGTCGCCGCACAGCTGGAGAAGGTCGCCCACACGACGATGCTCGGCCTCGCGCATCCCGGCGCCGCCGAGCTGGCGGGACGCCTGGTCGACCTCGCGCCGCCGGGCCTGAGCCGCGTCTTCTACTCGGAGTCCGGCTCGACCGCGGTCGAGATCGCCCTGAAGATGGCCTTCCAGTTCCAGCAGCAGCGCGGCGGCCAGCACCGCCGTCGCACCTCCTTCGTCCATCTGCGCGACTCCTACCACGGCGACACGATCGGCTCGGTCTCGGTCGGCGGCATCGACCTCTTCCACTCCACCTACCGGCCGCTGCTCTTCGAGACCCACGCGGCCGAGCCGGGCGACGCTGCCGACCTCGAGCGCGTGCTCGCCCGTCACGAAGAGGAGATCGCCGCGGTGATCGTCGAGCCGCTGGTCCAGGGCGCGGCCGGCATGCTCACCCACCCCCTCGGCTACCTGCGCGCCGTGCGCGAGCTCTGCGACCGCTTCGGCGTGCTGCTGATCTGCGACGAGGTGGCGACTGGGTTCGGCCGCACCGGCACGATGTTCGCCTGCGAGCAGGAGGACGTCGCCCCCGACCTGCTCTGCCTGGCCAAGGGCCTCACCGGCGGCTACCTGCCGCTGGCCGCGACGCTGACCAGCGAGCGCATCCACGACGGCTTCCTCGGCGCCCCCGAGGAGCACCGCACCTTCTTCCACGGCCACACCTACACCGGCAACCCGCTCGCCTGCGCCGCCGCCCTCGCCAGCCTCGACGTCTTCGAGAGCGAGCGCACCTTGGAGCGCCTGCAGCCGAAGATCGCCCTTCTGCGAAAGCTGCTCGCCGAGATCGAGGCGATGCCCGAGGTCGCCGAGGTCCGCGGCCCTGGCTTGATGGCGGGAATCGACCTCGGCGACCACGATCCGGCCCTGCGGATGGGCCATCGGGTGACACTGGAGGCCCGCAAGCGCGGCGCGATCATCCGCCCGCTCTCAGACGTCGTCGTCCTCATGCCCCCCCTCTCGATCTCCGAGTCCGACCTGCGCCGCCTGCTCGAGATCACCCGCGAATCGATCCAGGCGGCCTGCGCGAGCGCACCGGCGGCGCAGCTCGCCCAAGCCGCCTGATCTTCGCCCTCGACGCGCATCCGACATCGACCCCACTCCAGTGGGATGAATGTCGGATGGGCGTCGATATGGTGGCTCGGTGGCCGAGGAGAGACAGCGCGGGCCGGCCGAGGCGCCGAACCTCGGTGAGCCGACGGAGCCACGGCCGGCGGCCTCGGTGGTGCTGCTGCGGCGCGGCGGCAAGCACGCCGACCGAGCGCTCGAGGTGCTGCTGCTCAAGCGGGCCGAGAAGGCGAGGTTCATGCCCAACGTCTGGGTCTTCCCGGGTGGGGCGGTCGACGCCGGCGACGGGGTCGAGGAAGCGCGCTTCAAGGCCTGCGCGGTGCGGGAGCTGGAGGAGGAGGCGGGTATCGCCCTGCCGGAGGACGAGGAGCTGGTGCTCTTCTCGCGCTGGATCACCCCCGAGGTCGTCTCGCGCCGCTTCGACGCCTGGTTCTTCCTTGCCCTGGCGCCCGCACATGCCCCGCCCCGCCCCGACGGCGTCGAGACGACCGACGCCGCCTGGTTCGAGCCCGTCAACGCGCTGGAGGCCCAAGCCGCGGGTGAGATCGCCCTCGCCTTCCCGACCGTCAAGCAGCTCGAAATGCTGCTCCCCTTCCGCAGCTCCGACGAGGTCCTCGCGGCCCATCGCGATCTAGAGGTCGAGCCGATCCTGCCCAAGGTGATCGGCACGCTGGAGGACAACCGCGTCGTCCTCCCGGGCGATCCCGACTACCCGGGCTAGACCGTCGGGAAGGGCTCGAGGCCCGCGTGCCAGGGACCCGGCGGATAGGTGTTGATGCCGCTCTCGTCCATCTCGCCCTGCAGTCGCTTGAAGAGCTGGCCGGCGTTCTTCAGCGCCGCCTTCAGCTCCTCCTCGCTGCGTTCGCCCAGGCGCCAGAGGAACCAGAGCTGGCGATCGTTGATGCCGAAGTCGATCTCACCGGTCATCGTCGTCGTCCAGCTGAGGAAGCCGGGGCTGAAGAGCTCGCGCAGGGCGACCGGGTCGTACTCGCTGGGAACCGTGGCGAGGAAGCGCTCGTTGAAGTCGATCGACTCGAACTGGACCTTGCGTGCGAAACGCTGGGTGACGACCTCGTGCCCCTCGATCGACTCGACGTTGAAGGCCGGCACGACCTGAGCGAGGTCTGGCATGTGTGCCTTGGCGAGCAGCGCGGTCGGCAGCACCGCCTTGCCGAGGAAGCCGCCGACTTCCTTCTCGTCGGCGTCGCAGCACGATCCCCAGAAGCCCTCGCTGAGCTGACCGGTGAGGCGGTTGGTGCCGCCGACGCAGAGCGCCACCGGTCCGTCCACCGGGTTGATCCCTCCCACCGGCTCGTATTTGAGCTCGTGTCGCGCACCGTACGTGCGAACGGTCTCGGCCCATTCCTGCGCTTCCTGCTTGGCACTCATCCGCCCTCGATCCTATGCAGTTGGCCGGTGAGCCAGTTAGGATGGCCTCAATGACTATCGCCATCATCGTGGTGGTCGCGATCATCGTCATCGCGGTCCTCTACTACATCGCCAAGCGCAACTCGATCATCGCCGCGCGCAACCAGGTCGACGAGTCGTGGAGCGGGATCGACGTGCAGCTGAAGCGCCGTCACGACCTCGTCCCGAACCTGGTCGAGACGGTCAAGGGCTACGCCGAGCACGAGAGCCAGACCTTCGAGAAGACGACCCAGGCGCGGGCCGAGGCGATGGCCGCCCAGGGGGTCGAGGAAACCGCCAAGGCCGAGCAGAAGCTGAGCCAGGCGCTGGCCGACGTGCGCGTGGTCGCGGAGAACTACCCGACCCTGCGCGCCACCGAGAACTTCCAGCAGCTGAGCCGCAACCTCTCCGAGCTCGAGGACGAGATCCAGGCGTCGCGCCGGATCTACAACTCCAACGTGCAGTCCTACAACACCGACATCGAACAGTTCCCGGGCTCGATCATCGCCAACCAGGGCGGCTTCACCAAGCGCGAGTTCTTCGAGATCGAAGACGCGGCGGATCGCGAGCCGGTCGCGGTCAACTTCAGCAAAGACTGAGCTCTAACCTCTAGCTATGACGACGGCTACAGAGCAGACGCTGTGGATTTGCGAGAGCTGCGGCTTCATCTACGACCCGGCGATCGGCGACCCCGACGGCGGCATCCCACCCGGGACCAAGTTCGAGGACATTCCCAAAGACTGGTTCTGCCCCGTGTGCGGAGCGCGGACTTCCGACTTCCGGCCTCTGGAGCCAGGCGAGGCCTAATGGCCTCGGCCGCGGGTCCTGTCGTGGGGGGGGGGGGGGGGGGGGG
>JBIOVV010000122.1:0-7463 GCA_044867925.1 Solirubrobacterales bacterium
ACACCCCCGAGACCGAGTGGGAGATCGGCCCGGCGCGGATCCGCGCTGCCTCGGTTGCGCACCGCGGCCCGACCCTGGGCTACCGGATCGACGACGGCGAGGACTCGCTCGCCTACATCCCCGACCATGAGCCCGCCCTCGGCGCCGACCTCGACGCGCTCGAGGAGGACTGGATCTCCGGGCTCGGCCTCGCCCGCGGCGCCTCGCTGCTGATCCACGACGGCCAGTACGCCGACGCCGAGTACCCCGACCACGTCGGCTGGGGACATTCCTCCCTCTCCCACGCGATCTCCTTTGCCCGCCGCGCCGAAGCCGAGCGCACCGTGCTCTTCCACCACGATCCGATGCACTCGGACGAGCGCCTCGACCAGCTCGCCGCCGAAGCCGCCGAGTGCTGGCAGGCCCTGGGCGGCGCCCCGGGCGGCATCGAGCTCGCCGCCGAGCGGGCCGAATACGAGCTTCCCGCCCGGGCCGTCAGCGCCGCGTCCGCAACTTAAGGACCCGAGCCGGCGACGCGGTTCGCGGGCACAGGTCTCCCGCTACGCTGGCACGGGATGTCGTCGACCCCTGGCATCGACGCGGCAGTCGAGAGATCCGACCTGGTCAAAGACGCGCTGGCGACGGCGCGAGCGGCCCATGCTGGCCAGTTGCGGCGGGGCAGCGACGGCAAGCCGTTCATCGAGCATCCGCTTGCGGTCGCGGAGCGGTTGGCCGGACATCGCTACGGCGACGAGGTGCTCGCCGCGGCCCTGCTGCACGACGTGGTCGAGAAGAGCGAGACCGGCATCGAGGAGGTGCGCGAGCGGTTCGGCCAGACGGTCGGCGACTTGGTCGCGGCGATGACGGAAGACGAGTCGATCCCGGTTTACGAGGAGCGCAAGGAAGAGCACCGGCACCGTGCCGCTGCCGCCGACCCGGCGGCGTTGGCGATCTTCGCCGCGGACAAACTGGCCAACGTGGCGATGCTGCGCGAGGCATACGCGCTGATCGGCGAGCGGGTCAGCGAGGAACTCGCGGTGACGCTCGACCTGAAGATCTACGTTTGGGAGGCCGACCTCGACATGCTCTTCGAGGCGGCACCCGCGATGCCGCTGACCGACGAACTGGCCGACGAAATGGTCAATCTCTGGGGCGATCGCTCCCGGAGCGTTCGCTCCCAGTCAGACTGAGCCGGCGCCGCAGCGGCAGGACGTACCAGAGCGCGATGAACGCGGTCGCCGCCCCGACGCCGGTGACCACGGTGACGACGCCGCTGAAGAGGACGTCGGTGATCAGCACTATCGCCCCCGTCATCGCCAGCGCCAGGAAGGTGAGGCCGGCGATCGTGAAGCGGTTGGCAAGGCGGATCAGCTCGCGCTTCTGCTGCAGGCGGAAGGTCATCCGGTGATAGGAGGACGGTGCGATCAGGAGGATCGCCGACATCGCCGTGCAGAGCAACGTGAAGAAGTAGACATCCTTCTCGAAGCTGTTGATTTTGGTGAAGTTCTGCTGGAAGGGAACGGCGAGCAGGAAGGCAAAGAGAACCTGGACGCCGGGCAGGGCGACCCGCAGCTCCTGCAGGAGCTCGCCGAGATTGCGGTCGAGTCGCTCGCTCTCGCTCTCATCCCGTCCCGACGACCGCTCCTGCATCCCTGCACCATAGGGAACGTGAGCGTCGCCATCGTCCTCTTCAACCGCGACCTGCGGACGGGAGACCACCCCGCCCTTGCGGCGGCGGCGAGAGCGGGGCGCACCGTGCCGCTCTTCGTCTTCGACGAGCAGTTGCTCGGCTCCCGCTTTGCCGCCCCCAACCGGGTCGCCTTCCTGCTCGAGTCGCTGCGCGAGCTCGACGACTCGCTGCAGCGAGCGGGGGCAAGGCTCTTCCTACGGCACGGCGATCCGGTCACGCAGGCGCTCTCGGTGGCCCACGAGTGCGGCGCCACCGAGCTGCATGTGAGCGCCGATTGGAGCGCCTACGCGCGGCGGCGGGAGCAGCGCCTGTCCGATGCCTGCGAGCGGGGGCGAATCGCCTTCCGCGCCCATCCCGGCACGACGATCGTGGCGCCTGGGACGGTGACCCCCGGTGGCGGCGACCACTTCAAGGTCTTCACCCCCTTCCACCGCGCCTGGGAGGACGTGCCCCTGCGGCCGCGGGCGGTCAAGCCGCGGAAGCTGTCGGCGCCCTCCGGGCTCGCCGCCGGGCGCCTGCCGGCAATCGACTCGCTCGCCGCCGGCAAGCCGTCGCCTGACCGTGCCCACGGTGGCGAACGCCAGGGACGGCGGCTCCTCCGAGCCTTCCTCCGCGACGGCCTCGCCGGCTACGGCGACAACCACGATGACCTCGCCGGCGACCTCACCTCGGGCTTGAGCCCCTACCTGCGCTTCGGCTGCGTCTCGGCGCTGGAGCTGCTGAGCGAGGCGCGCTCACGCCCGGGCGGCGCCGCCTTCGCCCGCCAGCTCTGCTGGCGGGACTTCCACCATCAGGTGCTTGCCGCCTATCCCGCCCTGCCGCGGCGCGACTACCGCCCGCGTGGCGATCGCTGGTCGCGCTCGAAGCGCGCCTTCGGCGCCTGGCAGGAGGGCCGCACCGGCTACCCGATCGTCGATGCGGCGATGCGGCAGCTGCAACGCGAGGGGCGCATGCACAACCGGGCGCGACTGATCGCCGCCTCCTTCCTGACCAAGGACCTCTACCTCGACTGGCGCTGGGGGGCGCGCCACTTCTGGGACCTGCTCAGCGACGGCGAGATCGCCAACAACGCGGGCAACTGGCAGTGGGTTGCCGGGACTGGCAACGACACCCGGCCCAACCGCGTCTTCAACCCGATCCGCCAGGCCCACCGCTTCGACCCGACGGGCGATTACGTGCGCCGCTACCTGCCGCAGCTGGCCGGAATCGAGGGCGCCGCCGTGCACGAGCCGTGGCGGCTCGACGCGGCGCGGCGCCACGGGCTCGACTACCCGGAGCCGATCGTCGACCACGACGACGCTGCCGCCGCTTTTCTCGCACGGCGCACGTAGGATCGGGGCGTGGGAAGGCTTGCGGTGGTTCTCGGCAGCAGCGCGCTCGGCCCGGGGGGCGAGGCAATCGCCGCGGCGGGGGCGGAGCACGGCGCGGCGATCGTGCAGCGCCATGACGACGGGGCCTACGCGCTCCCCCACGAGATCGACCACGCCGCCAACCTCGCGGCGCTGGCCGAGCAGGGCTGCGACCGCGTGCTGGCGATCGGCTCGGTGGGCTCGCTGGACGCCGAGCTGGCGGTCGGCAGCCTGCTCTGCCCCGACGATTTCATCGCCCTGCACCTCGGCCTCACGACCTTCGGCGACGAGCGCGCCCACCGGGCGCCCACCTTCGATCGCAGCTGGCGCGAGGAAGTGCTCGCCGCCTGGAACGCCAGCGGCGGCGAGCTGCGCGACGGCGGCGTCTACTGGCAGGCGATCGGCCCCCGCTTCGAGACGCCCGCCGAGATCCGCCTGATGGCCGCGCACGCCGACGTGGTCGGGATGACGATCGCCTCGGAGTGCATCGTCGCCGCCGAGCTCGGCCTCGCCTACGCGGCGGTCTGCGTCGTCGACAACCTCGCCAACGGGATCGGGCCGGGCCCGATCGAGATCATCGAGCTGGAGGCGGCGCGCGCCGCCAACGCCTTGCAGCTCCACGACGGCCTCGCCGCCGTCCTGCCGCAGCTCGGCGCAGTTGGGCCGTGAGCGCAAGGCCACTCACCGTCACCGCCGCGGCGCTCGACGGCGAGACGGTCGGGCTGCGCTGCGTCGACGGGACGATCGCGGCGCTGGGGCCCGACGTGACGGCGCAGCCCGGCGACGAGACGATCGACGCCGCCGGGGCGCCGCTGGTCGCCCCTCTCCTCAACGGCCATACCCACGCCGCGATGACCCTCTTCCGCGGCCATGGCGGCGACCTGCCGCTGATGCGCTGGCTGCGCGAGGTGGTCTGGCCGATCGAGGCGAAGCTCGAGCCCGAGGACGTCTACTGGGGCGTCCGCCTCGCCTGCGCCGAGATGATCCGCACCGGCACGACCCGTTTCTGGGACATGTACTGGCATCCGGGAGCGACTGCGCGGGCGGTGGCGGATTCGGGATTGCGGGCGACGATCGGCGGGCCGCTCTTCGATGCCGACGGCGGTACCGAGGCGATGCGGGAGACCGCGCTGCGCGATCTGGACGAGCTGGCCACCTGTGGCGAGGGGATCGGCTCCGCCCTCGCCCCCCACTCGATCTACATGGTCAGCGAGGGACTGCTGCGCTGGGCCGCGGAGCAGGCGGCGCAGCGCCGGCTGCCGATCCACATCCACCTCTCCGAGACCGAGCAGGAGGTCGGCGACTGCCTCGAGCGCCACGGCGTGCGGCCGGCCGCCTACCTCGACCGCCTCGGCGTGCTCGGCGAGCGCACCGTGCTGGCCCACGGCGTCTGGCTCGACCAAGAGGAGTGGGAGCTGATCGCCGAGCGGGGGTGCACGGTGGTCACCAACCCGGTCGCCAACATGAAGCTGGCCGTCGGCGGGGTCTTTCCGTATCCGGCTGCGCGGAGCGCAGGCGTGGGGATCGGGTTGGGCACCGATGGCCCCGGCTCCAACGACGCGCTCGACCTGCTCTCTGATCTGAAGGTCTTCGCCCTTGCCCAGCGCCACGCCGCCGCCGACCCCACCGTCCTCCCCGCCCAGGAGGCATGGCGGATCGCGATCGGCGCCAGGGCACCCTCCCTCCGACACGAGGCAGGCAAAGGGAACGCAATGCATGTCGGGCATGCACAACCTTCCTCGCTCGAGGTCGAAGCCGCCGCCGACTTCCTGCTGTTGCGGACCGAGTCGCCGGAGCTCGGACTCGGAGATCTGCACTCGGCCTTGGTCTACGCGGCCAGCGGATCGGTTGTCGACACGACCGTGGTCGGCGGACGAGTGCTGATGCGGGGAGGCATGGTCCCCGGCAGCGAGGAGATCGTCGCTCGGGCCGTCGAGCGCTCCCGTCGTCTCGGCATCGGTTGAGGGCCCGTCCGGCTTAACCTGACGCAATGTGGGTATAGGCTCGGCCCTGAGTGCCCAGCGACGAGGTAACTGACCAAGTGTCGAATGCCGGGGCCTCCCCCGTCCGCTACGCAGGCGCGACCAAGCGCTATCCCGGCTCTGCCAAAGCGGCCGTCGAGGATCTCACCCTGGAGGTCCCGGCGGGTGAGATCTGCGTCCTGGTCGGGCCCTCGGGCTGCGGCAAGACGACGGCGATGCGGATGGTCAACCGCACGGTCGAGATCAGCGAGGGCGACATCTTCATCGGCGAGCGATCGGTACGCGAGCGCAACCCGGCCCAGCTGCGGCGCGAGATCGGCTACGTGATCCAGCAGATCGGCCTCTTCCCCCACCGCACGATCGCCGACAACATCGCCGCGGTGCCGCAACTGCTGGGCTGGAGGAAGGAGCGCGCGGCGGCGCGGAGCGCCGAGCTGCTGACCCTGGTCGGGCTCGACCCCGACCTTGCCGACCGCTATCCGGCGCAGCTCTCCGGCGGCCAGCAGCAGCGCGTCGGCGTCGCCCGCGCCCTCGCCGCGGACCCGCTGGTGATGCTGATGGACGAGCCCTTCGGCGCGATCGACCCGATCAACCGCGAGCGCCTGCAGAACGAGTTCCTGCGCCTGCAGGCGGAGATCGGCAAGACCGTCCTCTTCGTCACCCACGACATCGACGAGGCGATCAAGATGGGCGACCGGATCGCGATCATGCGCGAGGGCGGCAAGCTCGCCCAGTACGCGACCCCGGCCGAGCTGCTGATGGCCCCCGCCGACGAGTTCGTCGAGGACTTCGTCGGCGCCGACCGCGCCCTCAAGCGCCTCGCTTTGATGCGGGTCTCGGACATCGATCTCTGGGAGGCGCCGCTCGCCCACGTCGGTCAGGCGACCGCAGAGGTGCGGGCGAAGCTGGCCGAGCCAGACGTCGAGGTGCCCTATCCGCTCCTGGTCGACGGCGAGCGCCGGCCGCTCGGCTGGCTGTCCGAGCGCGACCTCGCCGGCGAGCTGGTACCGGCGCGGCCGGACTCACCGCTCGGTCCCCTGCTCGACCTCGCTGACGTGATGCGCGACGCGCTCGCCGACCTGCTGCAGGGTGAGGCGCAGTACGCCGCCGTGGCGGACCACGAAGGACGCATCGCCGGCGTCCTCTCGGTCGAGATCATCTCCGAGTTCCTCGCTTCGCCAAAGGCAAGGACCGAGGAGCAACCGGCGACGGAGCGGCCGCATGGCTGACGGTGCGGCCCTGGCCGCCGTCGGCGAAGTCGGCAAAGGGTTCATCCAGGAACGCACCTCTGACACCCTTCCCTGCCAGTCGCGTCCGGATGAGGTCTTCTGCTTCGACTGGGCGCGCCAGCACATCGACCGCTTCGGCACCCCGACGCTGCAGCATCTCGAACTGGTCGTCTTCTCAGTCCTGCTCGGCCTAGCAGTCGCCTTCACCCTGGCGCTTCTTGCCCACCGAAAGACATGGCTGCGTCCGCCGCTCCTCGCCGCCACCGGAGTGCTCTACACGATCCCGAGTCTCGCCTTCTTCTTCCTTCTCCTGCCGATTACCGGCCTGGGACGGGACACTGCGATCATCGTTCTAGCGGCCTACACGCTGCAGATCATCTACCGCAACACAGTGCTCGGGCTCGCCAACGTTCCGGACTCAGTCAAGGACGCAGCGCGAGGGATGGGCCTGACGGATCGCCAGATCCTCTGGAAAGTAGAGCTGCCGTTGGCGACCCCGGAGATCATCGCCGGACTGCGAATCGCCGCGGTCAGCACCGTGGCAATCGCCACCCTGGCCGTCTTCATCAGCGCCGGCGGACTGGGCACCCAGATCTACGGAAGCGGCAACCTCACTTTCCCGACCAGCGTCATCATCGCCGGCGGGATCGGAATCCTGATCGCCCTTGCACTCGACGGCCTCCTGCTAATCGTGCAGCGCCTAGCGACGCCTTGGAGGAGGGCGACGCGGGCGTGAACGTCGGTTACCCCATCTTCGCCTCCTTCGGCGGGGCGGTCGAATTCATCTTCTCGCCGCAGAGCTCCAGTGTCACCGGAGGGAAGAGCGTCGGCGGTTTCTCGCAGACCATGGAACTCATCCTGAAGCAGCTCGAGGTGACGGTATTGGCGCTAGCGCTGGCGCTGATCATCGCCCTTCCCCTCGGCCTATATCTCGGCCATCGCGGCAAGGGCGAGCTTTTGGCGATCGGACTCGGCAACGCCGGACGCGCGATTCCCGAGCTGGCGCTGATCGCCCTTGTCGCAGCACTTATCGGCGTCGGCCTGGTTACCGTCGTTCCGGCCCTGGCGATCCTCGGCATCCCACCGATTCTCACCAACGCCTTCGTCGGCATTCGGCAGGTCGACCGCGCCACCGTCGACGCCGCCCGAGGCATGGGAATGACCGAGCCCGAAGTTCTCCGCAAGGTCGAGCTGCCACTTGCGATCCCGACGGTGATGGGGGGCGTGCGGGGGG
>JBIOVV010000123.1:0-18035 GCA_044867925.1 Solirubrobacterales bacterium
GCGTTGGTCTTGGAGATCTTCTTCGAGTCGAGCCGCTCGCGCTCGAGCATGTTGTAGAAGTCCATATTGCCGCCGACGTTGAGCTGCGAGGTGCGCTCGACGCGGACGCCGCGGTCGTGGAAGAGGCGGGCGAGCTGACGGTGGACGATCGTCGCCCCGACCTGGGACTTGATGTCGTCGCCGATGATCGGCAGGCCGGCCTCTTTGAAGCGCTTGTCCCAGTAGTCCTCGCGGGCGATGAACACCGGCAGGCAGTTGACGAAGCCGACGCCCGCCTTGAGCGCCTGCTCGACGTACCACTTGGTCGCCTCCTCGGAACCGACAGGCAGGTAGCAGACGAGCACGTCCGCCTTGGTCTCCTTGAGGATGCCGACGACGTCAGCGGTTTCCCCCGGCGCCTTGGTGATCTTCTCCTTGAGGTACTTGCCGAGGCCGTCGTGGGTCATGCCGCGCTCGACCGTGACGCCGAGGTTCGGCACCTCGGCGAACTTGATCGTGTCGTTCTGGCCGGACCAGATCGCCTCGGAGAGATCCTTGCCGACCTTCTCGGAATCGATGTCGAAAGCGGCGACGAACTCGACGTCGCCGACGTGGTAGCCGCCCAGGTCGACGTGCATCAGGCCGGGCACTTCCTCGGCTGGATCGGCGTCCCGGTAGTACTGGACGCCCTGGATGAAGCTGTTGGCGCAGTTGCCGGTGCCGACTATCGCGACGCGGACCTTCTCGTCCGTGCGGGCGGCGCCGTTGCTGCCGTTTGCTCCGTTGCTATCGCTCATGTAATTCGAAGTCCTTCCTCGATCGGGCTAGGTGGCAAGGGACACCCGGGCCCGGGACTGGTTACAGGTCAGGCGGGGTGGCCGCCTCGTTTGAAAGCTGGTTTCGGACGTGCCATACACGCTGGATCGTCGTGACTATGGTCAGCGCCGCGATCAGGTAGACCGAGGGCGCGAGCAGTTCGAAGTCTCCGAGCCCGGCGCCCTTGGCGAAGACCAAGCCGATGGAGAGTATGACTACCCGCACGGGACGCGTGGCCAACCCCACCTTGCACTCGACGCCGAGCGCCTCGGCGCGAGCACGCGTGTAGGACACCATCAGCGAGCCGAGCACGGCGACGACGCACATCGCGGCGGCGAAATCCTGGCCGTTGGCGGCGAAGTAGCCGGCGACGGCGGCAAGCACGATTCCCTCCTCGATCCGGTCCAGCGTCGAGTCGAGGAAGGCGCCGAAGAGCGTGCCCTTGCCCGACATCCGCGAGTAGCGACCGTCGAGGGTGTCCATCACCGAGCCGACGATGAAGGCGATTCCAGCGAGGAAGAAGAGGTGCTGCGTGACCAGCGCGGCGGCGACCAGGTTGCCGATCAGGCCGGCGACCGAGATCGCGTTCGGGGTCAGCCGCGACTCGATCAGGCGGTCGCGGGCGTAGGTGCGCAGCTCTTGGCCGTTGCGGGCCTGACGACCGTTACGGCGACCGCCAGGGGCCCTCGGGGGCGCCGGTGAATCCATCGGGGTGAGGCTACCGGGCCATGCGCCGGAAGCTAGGCCTCGGCCTCGCGGGGGGAGGGCGAGTAGCGCCAGGCCCAGGCGTGCGGGCGGGCGCGGGCAAGCAGGCGCTGGGCGACGAGCGCCGCGGTCGCGGCGACCATCCAGCCGAGCGCCACGTCGACCCAGTAGTGGTTGCCGGTGACAACCACCACCCAGGCGACCAGCAGGGGCCAGGCGATCCAGAACGCGCGCGCGACGCGGTGCCGCGCCAACCGTGCGCCGCTGAGGCCGATCATCGCCGCGAAGGCGCAGTGCATGCTCGGCACCGCCGCGTAGGGATTGATGAAGAGCTTGACCAGGGCCGAGTCGTGGTTGACGCTGGAGAAGTCGTTGATCGTGTCGACGAAGCCGTACTGCGGGAAGAGCCGCGGCGGCGCGGTCGGGTAGAGCGTGTAGCCGACCACGGCCAGGCCCATCGCCACCATGAACATGTTGCGGACGAAGTAGTAGGCGTCGTTGCGGAAGAAGTAGACCCAGAAGAAGAAGCCGAGGACGACCGCGAACTGGCTGTTCATGTAGATCTGGTTGGCGAAGTCGATCAGCCAGGTCGCGCCGAGGAAGAACTCCTGCAGCGCCGGCTCGAAGAAGGTGTGGGTGCCGCGCTCGGCGTCGATGATCGCCTGGCCGTGGGCGAAGGCAGGGCCGTGCTTGCCCTCGGCGAGGCCGCGGGCGGACTCGTAGGCGAGGTCGACGATCAGCAGCAGGCCGATCTGGCGGCCGAGATCGCCCCATCCCTGGGGCAATCGTGCCGTGAGTGCGGCAAAAGCGCGGCGCATCCGGCAATTGTAATCGCCGGGTTAAGCGCCCAGAAAGTCGAGAACCGTGCCCACCACCCGCGCGTCGTCGATCCAGGGCCAATGGCCGGCGCGGGGGACGATCTCCCGCTCCGCGACGGGCAGGCGCTCGGCGTAGGCATCGGCGAAGCGGGTCGGGAGGTAGGCGTCGCGGTCGCCCCAGATGACCAGGGCGGGACAGGCGATGCGAGACAGGTCGCGCCCGGCCATCGCCAGGCGGTCGGGATCGGCGTGACGGTAGATGGCGAGGAAGGCGGCTTGGGTGCCCCGGTTCCAGTGCGACCAAATCATGTCGACTACGCGCGGCGGCATCGGGCGACGATCGCCCGTCGCCTGGCGCATGGTCAGTGCCATCGAGCGACGGGTGGTGGTCGCGTTGGCGAGCTCGCCGAGGCCGCGCCGGCGCCAGATCTGCGCGACCCAGTGCCAGCGATAGCCGGGCAGAAGGGGAACCGCGTCGATCACGACCAGCTTCTCGACCAGATCAGGGCTTCGCTGAGCGCCGATCAGCGCCAAGGCGCCCCAGTCGTGGACGACCAGCTTGTGACGGGTGACGCCGAGTCGCTCGAGGCAGCGCCCGAGGAAGGCCGAGAGCCCGTACATCGAGTAGTCGAAGCACGCCGGGTCGGGACGGTCCGAGCGGCCCCAGCCAGGCATGTCGAGCGCGATCGCCGGGCCACCGCGCTCGAGGAAGGGCAGCCAGTCCTCGCCGTGGGTCGGGTTGCCGTGGCAGTAGACGGTCGGCGTCCCCTCGCCGGCGACGCGCCGGTAGAAGACTCCCACGCCATCGACCCGCATCCGCCCCTCTTCGATCGCGTCGGTCACGTTCGAACCATATGCCTGACTTAGGGTCCCCGGGCATGGATTGGAGGCGACCGCCGAAACGGCGCATACGGGCGATCCGCGACCGGCTGCGGAAGATGTACGGGCGGCCGGTCAACGAGCCGCACCGGGAACCGATCGCCGAGCTGGTCAGGACGGTGCTCTCCCAGCACACGAGCGATCTCAACCGCGACCGCGCCTTCGCCGGCCTGCGCGAGCGCTTCCCGGCCTGGGAGGAAGTCCGCGACGCCCCCGCCGACGAGGTCGAGGAGGCGATTCGGTCAGGCGGGCTGGGCAGGCAGAAGGCGCCGCGGATCCAGGCGATCCTCGAGCGGCTCGGGGAGCGCCCCGACCTCGCCTGGACCGAGACTGCGCCGCCGCAGCAGTCGATGGACTACCTGGTCTCCCTGCCCGGCGTCGGTCGCAAGACCGCAGCCTGCATGCTGATGTTCACCTGGGGCATCCCCGAGATTCCGGTCGACGTCCACGTCTACCGGGTCGGCGGCAGGCTCGGGTTCTTCCCCCCGGAGGCCTCCTTCGAGCGCGCCCATGACGAGATGCTGGCCGTGGTCGATCCCGAGGACGCGTTCGAGCTGCACATGAATCTGATCCGCCACGGGCGTCAGGTCTGCCGGCCGAAACCGCGCTGCGGCGAGTGCGAGCTGCGCCGAATGTGTCCCTGGTACCGTGCCGGGCGCAAATGAGCAAAAAAACGTTCATCGTCTTCGGGCTGCTGGTGGTTTTCCTCGCGGTCCTGATTCCCTGGCTCGCCTTCCGCTCGGATGGCGACGCAGCTCGCGGCGCCCAGGAGGTGCCCGCGGATCTGGAGAGCGGTCAAACCCTCTTCCAAACCAACTGCGGCACCTGTCACGCCCTGTATGCCGCCGGTACCGACGGCAACTACGGCCCCGACCTCGATGAGCTGTTGGCGCCCTCGGGCCCACCCGAAGGATCGAGCGCCGCCTCGACGGTCAAAGGGCTCGAAGGCCGCGTTCTCAACGCGGTCGAAGTCGGCGTCGACAGCACCACCACCCCCGGTCGGATGCCCGGCGGCATCCTCAACAAAGAGCAGGCGAAGGAAGTCGCCGAATTCGTCGCCCATACCGCCGGCGAGGGTTGACGACGGCCCGTCCCCGGTAGGGGTTCCACTTAACTTTTTCGGGAGGACGCGGCCTGACGGCCGCGCCTGAATCACCCGAAAAAGCACAAGACGTTCCACCCCTACCGGGGACGGGCCTGTTGGTCAGCTAATGGCTGAACCTCAATGCGCTGGAAAGGCCTGCGTGGTCTGAGTCCCAGTAGCCGTTGACGGGGTTTAGGCCCGTTACGGATGAGCTCTTCAGGGCGATCTCGCCTGGGTTGCGGGTCATCACGTGGTCGACCTGATGGTCGAAGTCGGCGACGCTGCCGCCGGCTCCTTCCGCCAGCAGGCTCGATTTGATGCAGCAGCTGAGCGGATTGCTGGTGCTGCGCTCGACCATGCCCGCGCCGAGGAGGACTTCGTAGGCGAGCCGGTCCGCTCCGCTGACGGTGTCGTCGTCGGAGTTGAGGTCGCCGAGCAGCACCACCGGGAGCGAGCTCGTCGCCGGCCCACCCGCAGCGACCAGCTCCGCCGCCTGCGCGGCCCGGACTTCGGGCTGGAACGCCTCCAGGTGGGTGTTGACGAAGCGGAAGGGATGGCTGCCGCGCACCCGGGCGTCGGTCGAGGTCCAGCCGCGGGCGATCGTCAGCGGCTGGCCGAGCACCGGCACCTGGAGCAGGGTTTTGAAGTTGCCTCCCTGTGCGTTCCAGGTATGCACGCCACCGCTGTTGCGGGCGAGGATCACGTCGCGCATCGTCAAGCGGCCGTTGATCTCAGCATCGACCAGCGGGCCGCCGGGGCCGTCGCCTTTGACGCCGTTCTCGTTGGCGGGCGCCTCGAGGTCGAACTCGTTCTGGACCACGACGACGCTGTACTGCGACGCGCCTTTGCCTTTGTTCAGCTGTGCGAGCAGTTCTTTCAGGTAGTCGTAGCGGACAGTGGTCGCGCTGGGACCGGTGACCAGCGGTTCGATGCTCGGCGGCGCGGTGCGCCAGAGCGCGACCTCCTGCAGGCCGACCAGGTCGGGCTGCTTGGCCTGGATCTCGGCTGCCAGGCCCTTGGCCCGAGTCGGGAAGTTGTTGGCGGTGACTTCGCGCAGGATCTGACCGTTGGCCTCAGCCAGAGCTTCGATGCTGGTGGTGCCGATCGCCGGGCCGAGGTCGGCGCCGAGGTAGAGGTTGCGGGTCATCACGGTGACTTCATGGCCTCTGCCCCGGCCGTGATCGTGGCCGCGGCCTTTATGGCCCTTGCCGTGATGCCCGTGGCTCTTGCCGTGGTTGTCGTGGCCGCGGCCGCCGTGGGCCGAGGCGAGGCCCGGCAGCAGCGCAAAGCTCAAGGCGGCAACCAGGGCGAGCGCGATCACCACCGGGCGGATCGATGCATGGGGTTGATTCACTTTGGCTCCTCTTCGGTTTTGCGACCGCCGTAGCGGTCGAGTTCGTCGAGGCGCCTCCCACCGAGCGCCCGTCCCTCAGGCTGCCCGGCTCCAATCGCTTCAAACCACTATAGGCAAGGGTTGGCAATCCCGCCCCTCATCTGCCATACTCACGCTTAGATTTGTTTAGGCAGACGAACTAGAGCTGGAGGTACTTGATAGTGGGTAAGACGATCGGGATCGACCTGGGCACGACAAACTCCTGCGTGGCCGTGCTGGAGGGCGGCGAGCCGACCGTATTGGAGAACGCCGAGGGTGGGCGCACGACCCCCTCGGTGGTCGCTTTCGCCGAGTCCGGCGATCGCCTCGTCGGCACCGTCGCCAAGCGCCAGGCGGTGATGAATCCCGAGAACACGATCTTCTCGATCAAGCGCTTCATGGGCCGCAAGGAGGCGGAAGTGAAGGAGGAGGAGACGATCGTCCCCTACGAGGTCGTGGCCGGGCCCAACGGCGACGTCCGGGTCGACGCGCGCGGCAAGCAGTACAGCCCGCCGGAGATCAGCGCGATGATCCTGCAGAAGCTGAAGGCAGACGCCGAAGCGAAGCTCGGCGAGACGGTCGACAGCGCGGTCATCACCGTTCCCGCCTACTTCAACGACGACCAGCGCCAGGCGACCAAGGACGCGGGCAAAATCGCCGGCCTCGAGGTGAAGCGGATCATCAACGAGCCGACCGCCGCCTCGCTCGCCTACGGCCTCGACAAGGAGACGGCGGACCACACGATCCTCGTCTTCGACCTCGGCGGCGGCACCTTCGACGTCTCGGTTCTCGACATCGGCGAGGGCGTCTTCGAAGTCAAGGCGACGGCGGGCGACAACCACCTCGGCGGAGACAACTGGGACAAGGCGATCGTCGAGTGGCTGGTAGCCGAGTTCAAACGCGACCAGGGTGTGGACCTCGCCGCCGACAAGAACTCGCTGCAGCGCCTCTACGAGGCGGCGGAGAAGGCGAAGATCGAGCTCTCCTCGGCGCAGGAGACGCAGATCAACCTGCCCTTCATCACCGCGGTCGAGGGCCAGCCCAAGCACCTCGACATGAAGCTGACCCGCGCGAAGCTGAACGAGCTGACCGCCGAGCTGCTGGAGCGTGTCGTCGGTCCCGTCAAACGGGCGCTCGAGGACGCCGGCGAGACGGTCGACCACGTCGTCCTGGTCGGCGGCATGACCCGGATGCCGGCGGTGCGGGAGCGGGTCAAGGAGCTGACCGGCAAGGACCCCCACCAAGGCGTCAACCCGGATGAGGTCGTCGCCGTCGGGGCCGCGATCCAGGCGGGTGTCCTGGCCGGCGACGTCAAGGACGTGCTGCTGCTCGACGTCACCCCGCTGACCCTCGGGATCGAGACCAAAGGCGGCGTGATGACGAAACTGATCGAGCGCAACACGACGATCCCGACCAAGAAGTCGGAGACCTTCTCGACCGCCGACGACAACCAGCCCTCGGTCGAGATCCACGTGCTGCAGGGCGAGCGCGAGATGGCCAGCGGCAACAAGAGCCTGGGCAAGTTCCAGCTCACCGGCATCCCGCCGGCGCCGCGCGGCATCCCGCAGATCGAGGTCACCTTCGACATCGACCCGAACGGGATCATCCACGTCACCGCCAAAGATCTGGGCACCGGCAAAGAGCAGAAAATCGAGATCCAGTCCGGCTCCGGCCTCTCCGAGGAGGAGATCCAGGGCATGGTCTCCGACGCCGAGTCCCACGCCGAGGAGGACCGCAGGCAACGCGAGCTGGCCGAGGCTCGCAACCTCGCCGAGAACGCCGCCTACCAGTCCGAGAAACAGCTCGAGGAGCTGGGCGACAAAATCGAGGCCGAAGACAAGGAGGCGATCGAGGCGGCGATCAAGGACGTGCGCGAGGCGCTGACGTCGGAGAGCGCCGAGGAGATCAACTCGAAGACGGAAGCGCTGACGGCGGCGTTCCAGAAGGTGTCGGAGCAGATCTATGCGGCGGCGCAGGCCGAGGCGGCGCAGGCGCAGGCGGCTGACGGGGGCTCTGCTGACGGCGGGGACTCCTCTGCTGAGGAGGAGGAGGTCGTCGATGCCGAGGTCGTCGATGAGGGTGACGACAAATGAGCAAGTCCCAGGACGATCAGGGACGGGAGCGCTCGGCCGCGGGTCCTGACGCGGCCTCGGGGGGGCCTGCGGGCGGGGGCGGGGCCTCCGTTCTCGGCCCCCCCGAGTCCACGCCACCCGCGGAAGAGGCGGACCAAGTCCAGAGCGATCTGGATGCGCTCTTGGCGGATACGCAGCGCGAGCGTGACGAGTATCTGGACCTGGCGAAGCGGACCAAGGCTGACTTCGAGAACTTTCGTAAGCGGATGACGACGGAGGTTCAGGCGGCTTCGGCGCGGGGGAAAGCTGAGGTGATTCGGGACGTGGTGCCGGTTCTGGACGATTTGGAGCGGGCTATTCAGGCAGCTGGGCTGGATCCGGAGGGGGACTCGGAGGACGGGCTATCGCATGGGGTGCTGCTCGTCTTCAGGAGCTTGCGGGACTCGCTGACGCGGAATGGCGTCGAAGCGGTCGACCCCGCGGGGGAGAAGTTCGACCCGATGCAGCACGAGGCACTCTCTGCTCAGCCCGCGGCGGAAGGGGTCGAGTCGGGGACGGTGGTCGAGGTGATGCAGAAGGGGTACCGGCTGGGAGAGCAGTTGATCCGACCGGCGCGCGTGGTGGTGAGCGAGTAAGGCGTGGCTGAGGATCTCTACAAGGTGCTCGGGGTACCGAAGGGGGCGTCCGAGGAGGAGATCAAGAAGGCGCACCGCAAGCTGGCGCGCAAATACCACCCTGACCGCAATCCCGACGATCCGCAGGCGGAGGAGCGCTTCAAGGAGATCCAGGGGGCTTACGACACGCTCTCGGATCCCGAGAAGCGCAAGGCGTACGACTCGGGCGGGGGGATGTTCGGCGGCTTCGGCGGTGGCGGTCCCGGCGGCGCGGGGCCGTTCGGTCCAGGCGGTCCCGGTCAGGCCGGTGGCTTCGACGTCGGCGACATCTTCTCCAACATCTTCGGTCGCGGCGGCGGCGGGCGGCAGCCACAGCAGGTGCGCGGCCGCGATCTCGAAACCGAGATCAGCCTCAGCTTCGATCAGGCCGTCAACGGGGCGCAGGTCCAGGTCACGGTGCCGAAGGCCGAACGCTGCCCGGCCTGTCACGGCAGCGGCGCCAAACCGGGGACCAGCCCGGTCACCTGCCCGCGCTGCGAGGGCCGCGGCATCGATGCCCAGAGCCAGGGGTTCTTCTCGATCAGCCAGCCCTGCCCCCAGTGCGGCGGCCAGGGCCAGATCATCGAGGACCCCTGCCCCACCTGCGGCGGCTCGGGCCTGACCAGACAAACCAAGCGCTACAAGGCGAACATCCCGGCCGGGGTCAAGGACGGGGCGCGGATCCGGCTCGCGGGCAAGGGTGAGGCCGGTCAGCGCGGGGGCCCGCCGGGAGACCTCTTCGTCGTCACCCGGGTCGCCGCCTCGCCGGTCTTCAAGCGGCTCGACGGCGGCAATCTCGAGGTGACGGTGCCGATCACGATCGCCGAGGCGCTGCGCGGAGCGACGATCGAGGTGCCGACCCTGGAGGGCACGAAGAAGATCAAGGTCGGCGCCGGGACCAGGCACGGCTCGATCCAGCGCCTCAAAGGCGAGGGCGCGCCGAAGGCAAGGGGTCGCGGCAAGGGAGACATCCGCTACCGGCTCGAGATCGATATGCCGGAGCGGCTGACGGCGGAGCAGGAGGAGGCGGCGGACAGGCTGGCGGAGGCGTTCAACGGCTCCGACCCACGCGCGGACCTGCTGAAGAAGGCCGCACGATGAGCTCGATCCGCCGCGAACGGATCGAAATCTCAGTCGACTCCGACCAGGGCGTCTACATGATCTCGGTGGCGGCCGAGCTCGCCCACATGCACCCGCAGACGCTGCGCATGTACGAGGCGCGGGGCCTGGTCCAGCCGAAGCGCTCGCCGAAGAACACCCGCCTCTACTCGCAGCGGGACGTAGAGCGGCTGCGGCGCATCCAGCAGATGACCGCCGAAGGCCTGAACCTGGCCGGGGTGGAGAGGGTGCTGGCACTGGAACGCAGGCTCAGAGAGCTGGAAGGAGACGCCGATGCAACCGGATAGGTTCACCGTCAAGTCGCAGGAAGCGGTCGCGGCGGCCCAGCAGCTCACTTCCGCCCGGCACAACCCGGAGATCATGCCGGCGCACCTGCTGATCTCCCTGCTGCTCCAAGAGGACGGGCTGGTCGCGCCGATCCTGCAGAAGCTCGGCGAGGAGCCGGCGGCGATCGGCGCCAAGGCTCACGAGCTGATCGACGCGCTGCCGACGCTCAGCGATGGCAGCCAGGAGCCGCGCATGTCTTCGGCGCTGGCCCAGACGCTGCGCCAGGCCGAGAAGGAGATGGCGAAGCTCGGCGACGAGTTCATCTCGACCGAGCACCTGCTGCTGGCGCTGGCCGAGTCCGACCCGGGCGTAGCCGGCGTCCTTCCCGACCGCGGCTCGCTGGAAAAGGCCGTCGCCGAGGTGCGCGGCCCGCACAAGGTCACCTCGCCCAACCCCGAGGACAGCGTGCAGGCGCTGGAGAAATTCGGCCGCGACCTGACCGCCGAGGCGGAGGCGGGGAAGCTCGACCCGGTGATCGGCCGCGACGAGGAGATCCGCCGCGTGATCCAGGTGCTCTCCCGTCGCACCAAGAACAACCCGGTGCTGATCGGCGACCCCGGCGTCGGCAAGACCGCGATCGTCGAGGGGCTCGCGCAGCGGATCGTCGACGGCGACGTGGCCGAGAGCCTGCGCGACCGCCGTGTGATCGCGCTCGACATCGGCTCGCTGCTGGCCGGCTCGAAATACCGCGGCGAGTTCGAGGAGCGGCTGAAAGCGGTGCTGACCGAGGTGCAGGAGGCGGCCGGCCAGATCGTCCTCTTCCTCGACGAGCTGCACACGATCGTCGGTGCCGGCGCCGCCGAAGGCGCCGTCGACGCCGCCAACCTGCTCAAGCCGATGCTGGCCCGGGGCGAGCTGCGCGCGGTCGGCGCGACCACGCTCGACGAGTACCGCAAGCACATCGAGAAGGACGCGGCGCTGGAGCGCCGCTTCCAGCCGGTGCTCGTCGGCGAGCCCGACATCAACGACACGATCGCGATCCTGCGCGGGCTCAAGGGCCGCTACGAGGAGCACCACGGCGTGCGGATCACCGACTCGGCGATCGTCGCCGCCGCGACCCTCTCCGAGCGCTACATCGCCGACCGCTTCCTGCCCGACAAGGCGATCGACCTGATCGACGAGGCGGCATCGCGGCTGAAGATCGAGATCGACTCCATGCCGACCGAGATCGACGAGGTGCGCCGCCGGGTCCAGCAGCTGGAGATCGAGCGCGAGGCGATGAAAATGGAGACCGACGATGCCTCCAAGGCACGGCTCGACGCGCTCGAGGCGGAGCTGGCCGAGCTGAACGAGAGCTTCAGCGAGATGAGCGCCCGCTGGCAGAACGAGAAGGGCGCGATCGACTCGATCAAGGAGGCGAAGGTGCGGCTCGAGGAGGCCGGCCGCGAGGCCGAGCGGGCCGAGCGCGAAGCCGACCTCGAGCGCGCGGCGAAGCTGCGCTACGGCGACATCCCCGAGCTGGAGAAGACGGTCGCCGAGCAGGAGGCACGGATCTCCGAGCTGCACGCCGGCGGTGCCTCGCTGCTCTCCGACGAGGTGACCGAGGAGGACATCGCCGAGGTCGTCGCCAAATGGACCGGCATCCCGGTCAGCCGCCTGATGGAGGGCGAGGTCGAAAAGCTGATCCAGATGGAGGACCGCCTGCACGAGCGGGTGATCGGCCAGGACGAGGCGATCGCGGCGGTCTCCAACGCGCTGCGACGCTCGCGCGCCGGGCTCTCGGACCCGAACCGGCCGATCGGCAGCTTCCTCTTCCTCGGGCCGACCGGGGTCGGCAAGACCGAGCTGGCCAAGAGCCTGACCGAGCTGATGTTCGACTCCGAGCAGGCGATCGTCCGCCTCGACATGTCCGAGTACATGGAGAAGCACACGGTGGCGCGGCTGATCGGCGCGCCGCCCGGCTACGTCGGCTACGAGGAGGGTGGGCAGCTGACCGAGGCGGTGCGGCGGCGGCCCTACGCCGTGGTCCTGCTCGACGAGATCGAGAAGGCGCACCCCGACGTCTTCAACACGCTGCTGCAGATCATGGACGACGGGCGGCTCACCGACGGGCAGGGGCGGACGGTCAGCTTCACCAACACCGTGCTGATCATGACCTCGAACGTCGGCAGCGACCGCATCGTCGCCGAGTCGATCGACGAGAAGATGCGCGAGCAGATCGAAGAGCTGCTGGCCGCGACCTTCAAGCCGGAGTTCCTCAACCGGATCGACGACACGGTGATCTTCCATCGCCTCTCCAAGCAGGACATCGGCCGCATCGTCGAGCTGCAGGCGAAGCAGCTGATCGGCCGCGTGCGCGAGCGTGGGATCGAGGTCGAGCTGACCGATGAGGCGAAGACGCTGCTCGGCAACCTCGGCTACGACCCCACCTACGGCGCCCGGCCGCTGAAGCGGGTGCTCCAGAGGCAGCTGGCCGACAAGCTGGCGCTGAAGCTGCTCGAGGGCGATTTCCGCGAAGGAGACGTGGTCCGGGTGAGCGCCGAGGAAGGTGAGCTGGCCTTCCAGAAGGCGGGCGATTCGGCGGCCGTCTAGACGGGATGGGAACTAAAGCCCATTATGTGGTGTTAAGGGAACTGGGCGAGAATCCGACATAAGCTCTCAACCCGCACTTTTTCCATGCTTGGACGCCGCCGCATCGATACAACCGCCCCACTCCGTTCTTCGCTTGCCAATGCCGCTTTCGCGGTAGAGGAGCGCGTGGTCTGGGGCGGTGCCGACGTCCTGCGCCGCGTCGTCGATGCGGCCAAGTGGCCGTTCGAGCGAGCCATCTGGGCGATCGAGCGCGGGCTCGTCTGGCCCCTGGAGGAGCGATCTGCCGATTGGAGCCGGCCGGTGCGCGCCTTCGGCGTCGCCGCCTTGGCGCTGCTCGCGGTCGGCGCCGGGGTGCTCGGGCTCGTCTGGGCATCCGGGAGTGGCGGGGGTGGCAGCACAGATCTGCGTGCAGCGTCCCCGGCTGTAGCCCCGCCGACCGTGCAGCCGGGGCCCGCGGTGGAACCGGAGCCCGCGGCGCCGGTGCTGCGGGGGGCGAAGCCGGACTTCGCCGTGGAGTCGGAGGGCGGGAACGCCAAGAGCACCGCCGAAGTCGCGACTCCGGCAGGGGCCGGTGCCACGGCCAACTCGACCGCCGAGGTGGCGAGCTCGGGCTCCACAGGTAGCGGCAGCTCATCCCCTGCCCCCGGACCGGCTGTAGCGGGACCGGCGGCGATCAAGGTCGCTCACCAGTTTGCCGGCGCCTTTGTGCTCTACGAGGTTGGCAGCGAGACAGGCAAGGTCCGCAGCGTCTTCAAGGAAACCGCGACGCCACAACTCACCAAAGAGCTGCTGCGGCGACCGCCGCGGCAGCCGGCAGGCGTCGAGGTACCGCAGGCGAAGGTGCTCAACGTCGTGGCCGGCCCCCACCACGGAGACACCTACACGCTCAGCGTCTCGCTGCTGCGCGTCGGCGTCACCAGCGAGCTGCGGCTCGACATGCAGCGGGATGAAAAGACAAAAGAGTGGCTCGTGACGGGTGCGCTCGGCTGATGGGGCGGCTGCGCAACACGCTCGCCGTCGCCGCGGTCGGCGCGGCGCTGACCGCCTCCAACGCGAGCGCGGCGGCAGCGCCCGCAGCCGAGCCGGAGCCGCCTGCGCTGGAACAGAACGAAACGCTGAACGCGCCCGAAAGTCCCGCTCCGACAACGCCGGCGCCAAGCGGTGGCACCGCGGTCGAAGCACCGGCGCCCAAAGAAGACGGGGGCACCGAATCCACACCGTCTGCCGAGCCCGAAGCGGGCGCGACCCCCGCCCCCACTCCCACCGAGATCTTCGAAGTCCCCTCGATCCCCAGCTCCAGCTGCGCGGCCTCGGGCGTGCCGCCGGTGCTGATCCCGATCTACAACCGCGCCGCCGCGACCTACGGCCTCGGCCCCCAAGGCCCCTCGATCCTGGCCTCGATCAATGGGATCGAGAGCGCCTTCGGCACCAATATGGGCCCCTCCTCGGCCGGCGCCGTCGGCTGGATGCAGTTCATGCCCTCGACCTGGGACATGTACGGGGTCGACGCCGACGGCGACGGTGTGCGTGACCCCTACAACCCCGAAGACGCGATCTACGCAGCCGCCCGCTACCTCAACGCCGCCGGCATGCCGGCCGAAACCTACAACGCGATCTTCGCCTACAACCACGCCGACTGGTACGTCGCCGACGTGCTCGCCAACGCCTCCTGCTACGGCGCGCTCGGTGGCGGCGTGGCCGGCGGCTTCGCCCTGACACCGCAGCTTCGGGGCTTCAGCTGCGAGGCAGCGCCGGACTGGCGGGACAAGGTTCCCGATGAGTACATGGAAGCCTTCGAGGCCGCCGCCGGGCGCTACGAACTCGGTCAGCGCGGCGTTTGGGCGCTCGCCGCGGTCGCTCGGCTCGAGTCGAACTTCGGGCGCGGCATGGGCAAGGAGCAGTTGCGCGAGCGCGGTGCGCTCGGCATGGAACCGAGCGAGTGGAAGAAGTACGCCGTCGACGGCGACGAAGACGGACACATCCACCGTGGCGATCCGGCCGACTCGGCCGCCACCCTCGCCCGCCTGATCTGGTCGCAGGGCAGCCTGCGGGCCGGCATCTTCACCCACAACCAGGCCCAGTGGTACGTGCAGGCGGTGCTTGCCGACGCCGAGCAGCTCGAAGGGAAGTGCCAGGTCACCGCGGTCGACTGGCCGCTGGTGCTGCCAGGCACGACCGGTGCGCCGATCGACTGGGACAACCTGACGCTCTCCAACGAGCTCGAGCTGCAGGACATCACCTCGGGCGCGCTCGACCCAAGGATCGTCGCGCTGATCGGCGCGATCACCCAGCAGCACCAGCTGACGATCTCCTCGCTGCGCTCCGACCACTCGCAGTACACGGTCGAAGGCGGCGTCTCCAACCACTTCTACGGGCGGGCGGTGGACATCGCCGCGGTCGACGGAGTGTCATGCAGCGACACCGCGGTCGATGCGCCCTGTGCCCAGTTGGGCACGACGCTGGCCTACCTGCCGGCACCGGTGCATCCGACCGAGCTCATCTATTGCTTCGATCTGGATGGGGCGGGGCCGGCGTTCGCGCGTTCCGACCACTGCGATCACTTGCACGCCGGGTACGACGGCTGAATCGCCGCTGCGGGTCGCGTAACGTAGGGCTCAAGATCCCCTGCCGAGAGGAGAGCTGCGATGCCGACGTATGTGATGCTCACGAATCTGACCGCTGAGGGAGTTCGGACACTGAAGAACAATCCGGGGCGGGTTGCCGAGGTCAATCAGGAGGTTGAGCAGATCGGGGCGAAGGTGGTGGCTCAGTACGCGACCCTGGGGCAGTACGACTTCGTGACGGTGGTCGAGGCTCCCGACGAGAAGGTGATGGCGAAGGTCTCGGTGGAGCTAGGGTCGCGGGGGACCATGACCAGTCAGACGCTGGCGGCGATGTCGGCGGACGAGCTTTCCGACAGTCTCTAAGGGCCCAAACGCTTGAAGATTCTCGTCGTAGGCGGTGGGGGGCGCGAGCACGCGATCGTGCGGGCGCTGGGACGGTCGGCTCATGCGCCGGAGTTGCTCTGTGCGCCGGGGAATGCGGGGATCGCGGCCGATGCCGAGTGCCTGCCCGAGATCGCGGCCGATGACGTCGGGGCGATCGTCGCGGTGGCGAGCGAGCGCGGCGTCGACCTGGTCGTGGTCGGGCCGGAGGCGGCGCTGGTGGCCGGAATCGTCGATGCGCTGGAGGACGCCGGGGTGCCGGCCTTCGGGCCCAGCGCGGCGGCGGCCGAGCTGGAGGGCTCCAAGGCCTTTGCCAAGGAGCTGATGAGCGAGGCCGGGGTGCCGACCGCCTCGCATCTGCTGCTGCGCGGCCGCGAGGAGGCGGTCGAGCAGATCGCCCGCGCCTCCTGGCCAGCCGTGCTGAAGGCCGACGGGCTGGCGGCGGGCAAGGGCGTGATCATCTGCGGCTCGGAAGCCGAGGCGCTGGAGGCGGTCGACGTCTTCTTCACCGAGCGGCGATTCGGCGAGACGACGGTCGTCCTCGAGGAGTTCCTCGAGGGTGAGGAGCTCTCGCTGCTGGCGCTTTGCGACGGCGAGAACGTGGTGCCGCTGGCGCCGGCCCAGGACTACAAGCGGATCTTCGACGGTGACGAGGGGCCGAACACGGGCGGCATGGGCAGCTACTCGCCGGTGCCCGGCTTCGGGCCAGCCGAGGTGGAGGAGATCGTCACGGCGGTGCACCGGCCGGTCGTCGCGGCGATGGCGCGCCGTGGCAGGCCTTTCCACGGTGTTCTCTACGCCGGCCTGATGATCGGCCCGGACGGGCCCAAGGTGCTCGAGTTCAACACCCGCTTCGGCGATCCCGAGACGCAGGCGGTGCTGCCGCGACTGCGCTCCGACCTGGTCGACCTCTGCCTCGCCGCCCGCGAGCCGGGTGGCCTTGCCGGAGCCGAGGCGGAGTTCAGCGAGGCCTGGGCGGTGACGCTGGTGCTGGCTTCGGCCGGCTATCCGCAGTCCTCCTCCAAGGGCGACGCGATCGCGGGCCTCGGCGCCGCCGCTGAGCTCGCCGAGGTCACTCACGCGGGCACTGCCGAGCGCGAGGGAGAGATAGTCACGGCCGGGGGACGGGTACTGAACCTGACTGCACTCGGCGCAACGCCTGCCGAGGCCCGCGATCGTGCATACGATGCCGCTGGTCGGATCGAGTTCGAGGGAATGCAGATGAGATCCGACATCGCCGCCCGTGCGGTCGATCGCGTCGCCAGCTAAAGCCAGTCACCAGAGAGGACGAGATGAGCGAGATCTCAGAAGGGCCCCAGCCCACCGGAGGAGAAGCCGACGAGCCGCAGGTCGGGGGGGCGACGGCGATGCCCGCCGTCGAGGAGGCCTTCGAGGAAATCGAGGTCGATGAGCCCCTGGTCGGGATCATCATGGGCTCGAAGAACGACAAGCCGAAGATGCAGCCGGCCGGGGCGGCCCTGCATGACGCGGGCATCCGTTACGAGGTGCGGGTGATGAGCGCCCACCGCGACCCCGAGCTGGTGCGCGAGTACTGCACCAACGCACGGATGCGGGGACTCAAGGTGATCATCGCCGGGGCCGGCATGTCGGCGGCGCTGCCCGGTGTCGCCGCGGCGCACAGCGACCTGCCGGTGATCGGCGTGCCGATCCTCGGCAAGAGCCTCGGCGGGCTCGACGCGCTGCTCTCCGCGGTGCAGATGCCGCCGGGAATCCCGGTTGCCTGCGTGGCGATCGACGGGGCAAAGAACGCCGGCATCCTGGCGGCGCGGATCATCAATGCGTAGAACGAGTGCCCCCGGCGGGCGGGTCCTGTCGCGGCGGCCCTCCCCCAGCCACCGCGCCACCCGCCCGATGGAGGTATTCGGTTGATTCCTCGATACACCCGGCCAGAGATTGGGAAAGCTTGGTCCGCGCAGCGCAAGTTTGAGTGCTGGCTCGAGGTTGAGCTGGCGGCTACGGAGGCGTGGGCCGAGGAGGGGCTCGTGCCGCGCGAGGCGGCTGAGGCGGCGCGGGCGAATGCGGCCTTCACGGTCGAGGCGGTCAACGAGCGCGAGAAGATCACCGACCACGACGTCGCCGCTTTCGTCGACGTCGTCGCGGCGTCCGTCGGCGAGCACGGGCGCTGGATCCACTACGGGCTGACCTCCTCCGACGTGCTCGACACGGCGCTGGCCCTGCAGCTGCGCGAGGCGGGCGAGATCGTGCTGGCCGGGGCGCGCGCCTACCGCGACGCCTTGATCGAGCGGGCCCTGGAGCACCGCGACACGCTCTGCGTCGGTCGCACCCACGGCATCCACGCCGAGCCGACCACCTTCGGCCTGCGCCTCTCCGGCTTTGCCTTCGAGGCCGACCGCAACCTCGCCCGGCTCAGCGATGCCTTCGAGCAGCTCGCCTTCGGCAAGCTCTCCGGCGCGGTCGGCACCTACGCCTCGGTGCCGCCGGCGGTCGAGGCGCGGGTTATGGAGCGCCTCGGCCTGCAGCGCGAGGATGTGGCGACTCAGGTGATTCCCCGCGATCGCCACGCGGTGCTGACGTCCCGCATCGCCCTTGCCGGTGCCGGCCTCGAGCGCTTCGCGACCGAGGTGCGCAACCTGCAGCGCACCGAGGTGCGCGAGGTCGAAGAGCCCTTCGCCTCCGGCAAGCAGAAGGGCTCCTCGGCGATGCCGCACAAGCGCAACCCGATCCGCACCGAGCGGATCACCGGCCTGGCCCG
>JBIOVV010000124.1:0-9062 GCA_044867925.1 Solirubrobacterales bacterium
GCAGCCGGAGGCTGCTCTTGAGTGTTCTGGGAGGGGCCTACCGACCCTTCCTCCTCAAGCGTTAGGGTGCCCTAACTATGAAGCCGGACGATCCGGTGAGCCAGGGTGCCGCGGGCGCCATCGCCCACCTCAATGAAGACCATTCGGATGCGCTGTTGGAGATGGTGCAAGCGCTTGGTGGCCATCCAAAGGCAACGGCAGCCCGCTGCATCGGTGCCGACAGGACTGGACTCGACCTGATGGCCCAGGTGGACGGCGCCGAGGTGCCGGTGCGAGTTGCTTACGACGAGCCGATCGATGAGCCGGCCGGGCTGCGAAAAGCGACCGTGAAGCTGGCCCATCGCGCTAGAGAGGTTCTAGGGGAGCAAGCGGGATAACAGTTCTTTGGCTACCCTAATTAGGGAAACCTAATTAGGGTGCCCTAAAGGTCAGGCGACGGCCGGGCGCCCGCGAAAGGAGCGGGGCCTTGGTGACGGTGATGAATGTGGTGCAGGTGCAGGAGGAGCGCCGGGGGGCGTTCGAGCGTGCCTTCCTCGAGCGTGAGAGCCACGTTCACAAGGCCGAGGGGTTCGTCGGCTTCGAGCTGCTGCGGCGCGAAGGAGAGGGAGCCGGCGAGTACGTGGTCCTCAGTCGCTGGGAGAGCGACGAGGCGTTCAAGGCGTGGGTTGACAGCGACCTCTTCAAGATGAGCCACCGGCATGCCGACGGCGAGCTCGCCCACGGCAGCGAGGTGCGCAACTACACGGTGATCGACGCCAAGGTGCCCGCGTGAGGCGAGCGCTGCCGGCGGCGCTGCTGGCGCTGACCTTCTGTCTGCCGGCAGCCTCGCCGGCCCACCCGGGGCACGACCATCCGCCCAAGCGCATCGTCGCCCTCACCCCGTTCGCGGCCAACACGCTGGTCAAGCTCGGCGTGACCCCGGTCGGCGTCGGCCAGACACTGGGCGGCAACGAGCGCCTCTCGCCGAAGCTGAAGGGAGTGCCGGCGCTGCCCCTCTCCCACCCCAACGGGCCCAATCTCGAGCAGCTCGCCTCGCTCGACCCTGACCTCGTCTTCTCCTCTCGAACCTGGGCCAAGGGCAACGAGTCGATGGGGGACCTCGGCATCCGCGTCCTCGTCCAGGAGCCCTTCCGGCTCAACGGTGCCTACGCCCAGACCAAGGTGCTCGGGGCGATCGTCAACCGGCGCGCCCAGGCCGAGGCGCTGGTCGAGTCGATGAAGAAGAGCGTCGCTCAAGCCCGCAAGGGGATCGCCAGCCGCCCGACGGTGATGCTGATCCTCGGCGTCGGCCGCACGCCCTTCGTCTTCCTCCCCAGCAGCTGGGGCGGCGACCTCGTCACCAAGGCAGGCGGGCAACTGCTCACCGGCGGGGTCGAGTCGGGCTCGGGCTTCGAGCGGATCTCAGACGAGATCGTCGTCGCCGAAGACCCGGACGTGATCGTCGCCGTCCCCCACGCCAACGAGGACGACATTCCCAGCCTGACCGAGTACCTGCGCACCAACCCGGCCTGGTCCACCACCTCGGCCGTGCGCAGCGGGCGCATCTACATCTCGGTCGACAACTCGCTCCTGCAGGCCGGCACCGACGTCGCCCGCACGATCCGCAAGGTCCGGCGGGTCTACCTAGAGAACTGACCGCCCTTGGCCCGCCGCACCCTCGTCTTCGCGGGCCTGCTCGCCGCGCTCGCGCTCGCCACCGTCACCTCGCTGGCGCTGGGCGCGGTGAAGGTCCCGTTCTCCGAAGTGATCGAAATCGTCTTCGGCGAGGGGGGCGGCGGGCCCAACCAGCAGATCATCGAGACGCTGCGCCTGCCACGCACGGTCGAGGCGATGGTGGTCGGGGCTGCGCTGGGAATCGCCGGGGCGATCCTGCAGGGAGCCCTGGCAAACCCGCTGGCCTCGCCCGACGTGATCGGGGTAACCGGCGGAGCGGGCTTCGGCGCGATCCTGATCATCATCCTCTTCCCCGGCTCGATCGCGCTGCTGCCGCTGGGCGCGCTCTTCTTTGGCCTACTCGCGGCGGCGCTGGTCTTCGGGATCGCCTGGTCGGGCACCAACCGCGGCTCGACCGGCAAGGTGATCCTCGCCGGGATCGCGATCCTCTCGCTATTCACCGCCGGCACGACCGGGCTGCTGGCGGCCTATCCCGAGCGGGCGCCCTCCGCCATCTTCTTCATCGCCGGCGGGCTCACCTCGAGCGGCTGGGACGAGCTCGGCGCGATCTGGCCCTACTTCGCTGCCGGGTTCATCTGCGCCGCCCTGCTGATCCGCCCGCTCGACCGGCTCGCGCTCGGCGACGACGTCGCCGCCTCGCTGGGCTCGCGCCCGCACCTGATCCGGCTCGGCGCCGCGATCGCCGCGGCGCTGCTGGCGGCCGCCTCGGCGGCGATCGCCGGCCTGCTCGGCTTCCTCGGCCTGGTGGTCCCACACGTGGTGCGGATGGCCGGCGGCACCTCGAGCAACACCTTCGTCGTCCCTGCATCGGCGATCGGCGGCGGCGCCCTGCTCGCGGCAGGCGACACGCTGGCTCGCACCCTACGGGCACCGATCGAGATGCCCGTAGGGCCCTTCATGGTCGTGCTCGGCGTGCCCCTCTTCCTCTGGCTGCTGAGACGGGTGGTCTGATGGCCGCCCCCGCCCCAGGTGCAACGCGTTCGGGGGGACATGGGCCCTCAGCGCGTTGCACCTCGAGCTCGCCAGCGCCGCTGCTGGAGGCGCGCGGCGTCGAGGTCGAGATCGGCGGCACGCCGATCCTGCGCGGCGCCGACCTTCGTCTCGAGCGGGGGCAGCTCGTCGCCATCGTCGGGCCCAACGGCGCCGGCAAGTCGACCTTGGTCCGGGCCGTGTCGGGACTGCAGGGAATCCGCGCCGGCGGCGTCCACTGGTCGGGCCGGAGCATCGACTCGATGCGGAGCCGCGAGCTCGCCCGCGCCCGCGCCTTCGTCCCGCAGCGAATGCCGGTGCCTGCCGGTGTCAGCGTGCGCGAAGCGGTGACGATCGGCCGCTCCTCGCACCTGCGACCGCTGCGACGACTCAGCAGCGAGGACCGCGCAGGAATCGAGGGGGCGATGGAGCGCGCCCGCGTCACCCGCTTCGCCGAGCGACCGCTGACCACCCTCTCCGGCGGCGAGCTGCAGCGCGTGCAGATCGCGATCGGGCTGGCCCAGGAGGCGCCTGTGCTGATCGCCGACGAGCCGACCTCCCAGCTCGACCTCGGCGCCACCGTCGGCATCGCCTCGCTGTTGCGCGAGCTGGTCGCGAACGGCCTCACCGTGCTGCTCGTGGTCCACGACCTCGCCCTTGCCGCCGCCGTCGCTGACTCCGCCGTGATCGTCGCCGGCGGCAAGACGATCGCCACCGGGCCGCCCGCCGAGATCCTCGGCGCTGAGCGCCTGGCCGAGACCTGGGGGGCCGACGCGCGGCTCACCGAGCACGAGGGACGAACGGCGCTGCACGTCGCCTGGACCGGTGCGCCAAGCGTGAAGCGAACCGCAAGCCAATTCCGACGGTGTTAGTGTGAATTTATTAGGGTTCCCTAATCCAGGGAGACGAGAAACGTCGCACGTGCCGGTGCGCGAAGGCACAAGGAGGCTCCTTCGAAGATGAGTTCTGCAGACTGGAAGTTTGAGCGGGCAGGCAGGGCGCTGACCGCCCTCGCAGCGGCGATCGCGCTGATCGCCCTGCTCACCACCGGCACGGCGCAGGCGGCTCCCGCCAGCGGCAAGGTGACGCTGACGCTGAAGGCGAACAGCGACCTCCGCATCAAGCAGGGCAAGAAAGGCAAGGCGCAGAACGTGGCGCTGCCGGTCACCGACCTCGAGCTGCTCACCGCGGCGACGCTGCGCACGAGCGGCAAGCTCAAGCTCGCCAACGGCAAAAAAAGCGCCACGCTGCGCGAGGTGGTCGTGCAGAGCGACGGCCGGGAAGCCAAGCTCAGCGCCAAGCTGGGCAAGCGCCGCCTGATCGTCTTTCGCGCGCAGGGCATGGCCGAGATCGGCAAGGCCTCCGCCTCGCTGAGCAGGGCGCCGCTCTCGCTGACCGGCAAAGGCGCCGGCGTGCTCGCTCCGCGCCTCGGCCTCGACTCGCTCGAGGCCGGACGCGTCGGGACACTGGGCTTCGCGGCCACGCTGCCCGTCGAGGCCAAGGGTCAGCCGCAGGAGCAGAAGAAACCGGCTCCCGACGGGGTCGTCGACCCCTACGCGTCGCAGTGCGCGCTGAGCGTCACGGAAAAAATCGCCGGCACGGCTGCCGGCACGGCGCCGGCGCCCAGCCTGACCGGCCCGGTCAGCCTCAGCGGCGGCAAGATCGAGTGGGGATTCAAGAGCAGCTTCCGCAGCTACGTCTTCTTCTCCGGCGGAGCGCTGGTGCCGATCGCCCCGGCCGAGGTGCTCAACCCACCCCCGCCCGCACCGCAGACGGGAAGCTTCCGCTTCCCTGCAGACAGTGGCAGCTACGTGGTCAACGACGCGGATGACAGCGACGACGATCAGGCGATCGTCGACGGCGCCGGCGAGATCGTGCTCTGCAACTCGCCGCACGGCTTCCGCATCGTGCTCTCCAGCCCGACGGTGACGATCGACGGCGGGGAGTCGCGCCTCACGGTCGACGTCGACACGAATGTCAGCGGGATCTGGACGCCGGCCCGGCGAGTCGACCTGGCGACCCTCGACATCGACGGCGTCTCCCCCTTCTACAACGAAGACGCCAAGACGGTGACCTGGTCGGCCCTGCCGGCGAGGCTCACCGAGGCCGGCGAGGAAGCGCTCGACCTCTGCGACCCGATGAATCCGGGCCCGTGCGAGTACGAAGAGGGTGACCTGGTCGATCCGGTCACGGTCGAGCTGAAGACGGACACGGCGGTCGCCTGGCCGTTTGGCGCCGGCTGCACGCTCGGCATTCCGGCCAGCGCCTCGAGCTGGCCGGCGGCTCCGGCGGCACCGGCCGCACTGCCGACGCTGACCGCTCCCGAGTCGATCGCGAATGGCTCGATCAGCTGGGGCGTGCGCAACAGCCTGCGCAACACGGTCAATTCCAACGGCTTGTTCAACCTCGCAGGTGGAGCCACGCGAAGCGACCCGACCAACATGGAAGGGCCGGGCAAGTACTTCGCCTGGCCCGCGGTGAGCGGCTCGCACGAGGCCGGCACTCCCGGCCGGCTCGTCCTCGAGGGCACGGGCAGTGTCGGCCTCTGCAACACCGCCCACGGCTTCGGGACCGTCCTATCCAACCCGACCGTCGTCATCGACGGCTCCAAATCGCGGATCACGATGAACGTCGCAACTCGCCTCGGCAGCTCCTGGACGAGCGGCCGGGTCGACCTCGCCGACGTGGCGATCGGAAGCGTCGAAAAGTCAGTTGCCGGCGGTCCGGGCGCCGGTGAGGAGACGATCACCTGGACGTTCCCGGATCTCGGCGCCGACAACGCGCCGGGAGGCACCGAAGGGAACGCCGATGACGCCGACTCCGCGAACAGCTCGGTGAAGCTGGCCGCCGGTGGCACCAGCGGTCTCAATCTGCTGGGTGGCTCCTACAAGACGGCGGGCACCGCACTGAACAGGCTCAGCGTCTCGATCGTCCACCCGGAGCCGGCGCCCTAGCCGATGCGCAGCGCGAGCAAGCTCCTCGTAGCGCTGGCGCTGGCGCCTGCCCTCGCCGCACCCGCAGCCGCGGGCGCGGCAGGGCCGACCGGCGGCACGACGCTGGTCCTGGCCAAGGCCAAGGCCAGGCTGCTCGACCAGCGGGGCGTCTCCTTCACCGGCGTCGGCGATGCCGATACGACCGGTCGGGAGACGCGCCTGCAGATCTCCGGCGGGACGATCGATACCGCGGGCGGGCGGCTCTCACACAGCGGCGCGCTGCGCTTCGCCGGCGGCGCAGGACGCGCCCGACGGGTCGTCAGGCTCGCGGCGCCGCGGCTCGAGCTCACCCCGCAACGTTCGCTGCTCAGCGCCAGGCTGGCCGGCAAGCGGCGGGTCGTCTTCGATCTCGAGCTGAAGCCGGGCGCCCTCTCGATCGATCCCGGCAAGCGCTCGCTCCAGGTGCGCAAGGCACTGCTGACCTGGAACCGGGCGGCACGCAGAGCGATCGCCAAGCGACTCGGCGCCCGCCTGCCCCGCGGGGGGTTGGGCAGCCTGCGCGCGCGCGCCGCGACGCTCGGCGGCGAAGCCGAGGAAGGGGGCTCGCCGAGCAGCGAACCGCCATTGCTCGCCCGGCCGGCCGGCGCGATCGACGTCAGCGGCGCGACGCTCACCTGGCACATACGGGATTCCTGGATCCGCTACTCCAACTCGGAGGTCGCGCCGCTGGCGATCGAGGGCGCCACGGCGCAGCCGGCGATCCCCGAGAGCAGCCATCCCTGCCCCGACCGCCCTGCCGAGACCGCGCCGACGCTCGTCTACTCCTACTCCTTCCCCTTCGCCAGCGGCTGGCATGACCCGCCGACCGGCACCACCGCCCTCTACCAGTCCGGCGGGATCCGCTTCGACTACCCCTCGCGCGGCATCGACCTGACGATGCGCAACCCCGAGATCGAGATCAACGGCCCCGCCTCGCGGGCGATCCTGCGGCTGCGCCACGGCGCCGGGCCGGACCCCCGCGTGGCCTTCCTCTCGCTCGCGGCCACCGCCCCGCCGGTCGAGGGCCCGGCCGGCACCTTCGTCTACTCGGCACCCGTGCGCGGGGCGATCACCGCCGAGGGCCGTGCCGCCTTCGGCAGCTTCGGCAACATCTACAACCCACCCAACGACGGCTTCGGATGCTTCGCGATCTCCTTCACGACCGGGTAGGCGCGAGCCACGCCGCCCTGGCCATGACCGCCTTCCTGGTGGCCATGGCAACCGGCGGCGGGCTCGCCAGCACGGCCCGGGCCGACGACGCCCAGGTCACCGTCGTCGCCACTGGCGGAAACCAGCAGACGCTCTCGCTCGCCGCGCTGGCGGGGAGCGAGGACGTCGTCGAGCGCCCCTACGTCCTGCGCTCGGCAGAGGGCGAAAGCACTCAAACCGTGACCGGCCTCTCGCTTGATGCCCTCCTCACCGCCGCGGGCGCCGACCCCTATGGCTTCTCCTACCTCGAGGTCCAGCGACCGGCCGGGGGGTCGGTCCTGCTCAGCCGCCAGCAGGCGTTGGATCCCGGTGCCTTCGCCGAGGGCCCGCCGGTCGTCTACGCGACCGCGACCGGCAGCGGCTTTCTGCGACCGAGCACGGGCGAGGCCGACCTCAACGCGACCGACGCCTTCGAGGCACCGCAGGGAATCACGGTCGTCCTGCGCCGGGGAGAGCCGCTGCGGGTCAGGGCGCAGGCCGCGCCCCTCCGCACCCGAGCCGGCAAGCCCGTCGCCTTCGAGGCGGTCGTCGACCGCGCCGGCGCCGGCGAGCAGCTCGAATACTCCTGGTACTTCGACGACGGCCACTCCGCGGCTGGGCCCCAAGCCAGGCACAGCTTTGCCCGCCGCGGCAGCTATGACGTGGTCGTCGGCGTCACCGCTCCGGGCGACAGAGCCGGGGCCTCGGCCGTGGTGACAATCCAGGTCGGGGCGCCGCTCTCCGGACCGGACCGCAAGGGGGGTGGGCGCCGTCATCAGGCGATGGCGCCCGATCACGGCGCCGTCGCCGGCACGCGCGGCGCCGTGCCTCCTGGTTCGGGGGGTGGTGGTGGGAGGCGCGTCGGCGGCGCCCCGTCGGACACGCGGCCGGAGGCCGCGTTGAGTGTCCGTCGGGGCACGACCGGCGCGCCTCTGCACAAGCCGGGGCGGGGGTCCGGAGCCGGTGAGCCCATCGTCGGCGAACTTGTAAGCGCCGTCACTCCGATCGGCGCAGAGAAAAAGCTGGTTGGGGCGCGGAGCGGTCGGCTTGAGAGCGGTGGCGGCGGAGGTCCGAGGCTTCCCGGTGCAGCCCTCGGCCTCATCGTCACCGCCGGCCTGCTCGGGGCCGGGGCCTTGGTCGAGGCAAGAGGGGACCCGCGATGAGGTGCAACGTTTTGGGGCGCTCAGAGAGCCGAAAAGCGTTGCACCGCCCGAGGGGACCGCGATGAGCGTCGAGCAGATTCTCTTCGACGTTTCCGAGGCGCTGCGCGTGCCGGTGCTGGTCCTCGCCCTGGTCGCGCTGGGGGTTGTCGTAGTCGAAGCCGGGGCGCTGCTGGCGGAGCTGCGGCGGCGGCGCGGGCGCAGCGTCTGGCAACTCGAGAACGCCGTCGCCGAGTGCCAGGGCCGCCTCGCCGCGGGCCAGCGCCCCGAGGCGCTGGTCGCCCTGCTCGGCGTCGCCCGCAACCAGGCGATGGAAGAGGTCATCGCCGAAGTGCTCGAGCAGATCGGCCGGCCCGACGCCGAGCAGCGAATCGCCAAGCGCCTCGCCGAGTACGACTACCGTTCGCTGCGCCGGCTCGAGCGCACCCGCATCCTCGTCCGCATGGGCCCGGCGCTGGGTCTGATGGGCACCCTGATCCCGCTCTCCCCGGCTCTCGCAGGACTCGCCGACGGCGACGTCGCCACCCTCACCGACAACCTCCGGGTCGCCTTCAGCGTCACCGTCGCCGGCCTCCTCGTCGGCGCCATCGCCTTCGCCATCTCCCTGATCCGCGACCGCCTCTACGCCCAGGACTACTCCGACGTCGAGTACATCGCCGCCACCCTCACCACCCCCACGGGCAACGGCATCCCCGCCGCCCAACACTCCCACTGGGCCGTCGCCCCATGAAGGTCACCCCCCGCGCCAGAGCCCGGGACGACCGCGCCGGCGACCCCCTCGACGGCCTGGTCAACCTCTTCGACCTCGGCATAGTCCTCTCGGTCGCCTTCCTCCTCGCGGCGCTGTCGTCCTTGGACCTGACCTCAGCCCTCACCTCCAAGTCGAAGGTGGATCCAGCTACCCGCCCAGCCGACGCCGTGGTCGCGGACAAAGACCAGCGCGTCAAGGAGGTGAAACTCCAACCCAACGAGCGAGTCGTCGGCAGGGGCAAGCCACTGGGCACCGTCTATCGACTCAGCGACGGCAGGACTGTCTTGGTCCCTGAGAAGGAGGGGCGGTGACCCCTCCCAAAACACTCAAGCGCGGCTCTGCCGCGCG
>JBIOVV010000125.1:0-9525 GCA_044867925.1 Solirubrobacterales bacterium
GCCGTTCCGCTAGCTCGTGAAGCTCATCCCCTGGCGGTGAAGACATCTAGTCTAGGATGGCAAATTCCGCTCTACAATGCGGTCTGGCTAATCCCGAGTGGACAGGTCGGGTAAGTCGTTGTCAAGCGAATCGGTCACCTAAGGCCCCAATTCGCGTGTTCGCGCGCTTAAAGGTGGAATTTGCGGTGATGGCGATGGTGGTGAAGGACCTCCGGCGGCGGGTCGCCGGCCACGGCCGGATCAGGCCCGGGGCGGTCAGGATCGCGCACGAAGGCCCAGGTGAGGGTGGTGCCGATCGCGCAGAGGGCGACTAGGACCCAGGTGGAGCCGGCGACCGAGTCGGCGAAGGAGCCGTTGTCGCCGAGCAGGGCGTGGAAGACGGCGCCAGTGACGGCAAGGGCGATCGTGCCGGCCATCACTCGGTCCATTGCCAGAACACCGGAGGCAATGCCAACTTTCTCGGCCGGCATTGCCGCCATCGCCGCGGTCGACATCGGCGCATAGACGAGCCCGAGCGCCACGCCGAACGGCAGGTACCCGGCGAGCAGCCACCCGTAGGGACTGCTCGCGTCGATCTGAGTCAGGGCGAGCAGGCCCAGCACACCCATCGTCATCCCCGCGGTCATCAGCTTGCGGACACCGAAACGGCCAATCAGACGACCCGAGAAGGGCGATACGAAGATCATCGGCACCGTGATCGGCAGGATCAGCAGCCCGCTCAGCACGGCGGAATGACCGCGTACGTCCTGCAGGTACTGGGACTGGAAGAACATCACCGACCAATAGGCGCCAACCAGGGCGAAGGCAGCGGCGCTGGCGCCGAAGTAGGGACCGTTGCGGAAGAGGGAGAAGTCGACGATCGGCTCGCGCACGCGGTGCTCGAGCCGCCAGAAGGCATAGAGCGCGGCCAAGCCGGCGACCGCGACCACGGCCGTCGTCGCGCCGCTCCAGGTCCTGCTCTGCACCAGGGCGAGGACAACCGCGGCCAGGCCCAGGCCAAGCGCGAGCAAACCGGCGAAGTCCACCCGGCGGCCGGCGCCAGGATCAGTGGACTCCGGCGCCGCGGCGGTCGTGATCGCGATCCCGACCAGGGCCACGGGCAGGTTGATCCAGAAGATCACCCGCCAGTCGATTTCGACCAGCAGCCCACCCGTCAGCGGCCCGATCGCCAGGGCCAGCGCAGAGACCCCCGCCCAGACCCCAAGCGCCCGCGCCTGTTCTGAGGCGGGAAAGGCATTGCAGACGATCGCCAGCGACAGCGGCAACATCGGCGCCGCCCCGATCCCCTGCAGGATCCGCCCACCGATCAACGCCTCCTGGCTCCCCGCAGCTCCAGAAACCACCGAGCCAAGCGCGAACACCACCATCCCCGCAATGAAGAGCCGCTTGCGCCCAAACATGTCCCCCAGCCGTCCCGCTGTCACCACGAACACGGTGATCGCCAGCAGATAGCCGTTCATCACCCACTGCAGGCCCGCTGCCGTCGCGTTGACGTCATGCCGGATGCTCGGCAGCGCCAGCGCCACCACCGTCGAGTCGAGCATCAGCAGGAAGAGGCCGGCACACGTTCCCGCCAGCGTCCACCAGTTTCGCCTCGTCGGGCTCACGGCGCCGACATGCTGTCGTCGACCTCCGGCCAGCGGTAATAGAGCGAACGCGCCTGGTCGAGAATGAGATTGCTCGCCTGATCGATTGTCATCCGTCCCCCTCCCCTCGATCCGCCCTCGCCATCGGGCTCGGGGGGCGTGTAGTCGTACCTACGCAAAAGCCGCTTGATCTTGCGCCTGACCAGCGCCTCGCGACTCTCATGGCTGGTCCAATCCACCGAGAGGTCGGCGCGGATGCCCTTGACCAGGTCCCGGGCTATCGCAGCGATCTTCGGGTCGACCGAGAGGCTGTCGGCCCTGCCGGCAAGCGCATCGTAGAACGCCGCCTCCTCCTCGGTTAGACCGAGGTCCTCGTGCCGCCGCCGCGAGTCGCGCACCTTCTTCGCCAGGTCGACGAGGGCCTTGACGACCTCGGCACCGGTGATCTGACGGTTTCGATAGCGAGCCAACGCCGCTTCCAGCTCGTCGCCGAAGAGCTTTGCCTGCATCCGGTTTCTCTGGCCCTGCGAGCGGATTTCGTCGTTGAGGAGCCGCTTGAGAAAGGCGATCGCGAGCGGCGGCTCGGCCATCCTCTTCTGCAGATCGTCGAGGAACTCGTCGGAGAGAATCGAGATCTCGGGCCTCTCCTCACCGCCGAGGCCGAGGATGTCGGTCACCTCGTCGGCTGCAAGCCCCTCCGAGAACACCTGCTTGACCGCTTGGCGCGCCGCCTCGCTCGGCTCGCCCTCGGGGGGCGTGTACTTGCGCACCGATGCCGCCACCTCCGCGAAGAACTCGGCGTCGGGAAGGAGTTGCTCGACTGCCGGATCCGGGTTGACCAGTGCCAGCAGGCGCGCGAACGCGGACTGCTCGGCCAGGAATCGCTTCGTCTCCTCGTCGTCTTCGACGATCTTGGCATGCGCTTGCGCCAGCAGTGTGGCTCGCGCGGTGGCACTCAACTCGTCGCGTTTCCGCCACGAGAGGCCGTGGAAGAAGTCGCAGAGCACCTCGTGCTTCTCGCGCAGTTTCGCTGTGACCTTGCGGACGGGCTCCATGACTCCTTCGACATCCTTCGCGGCGTAGCGAGGCAGCGCCTTGCGAAGGTCCTCTCCGATCCCTATGTAGTCGACGACCAAGCCCCCGGGCTTGTCGCGGAAGACCCGGTTGACGCGCGCGATGGCCTGCAACAGCCCGTGGTCGCGCATCGGCTTATCGATGTACATCGTGTGGAGCGGCGGCACGTCGAAGCCCGTCAGCCACATGTCCCGGACGACGACGACCTTCAGCGAATTGTCGGGGTCCTTGAAGTCGGCGGCGACCTGCGCCATCTCGGCATCCGAGCGGCGGTAGCGATTGAGCTTTGGCTCGGTCGCCTGCGCAGTGATCACGCAGGTGACCGCGTCCTCGCCGAGCCTGCGTTTGAGGCGCTCGGTCAGCTCGACGCATATCTCGCGGCTCATCCCCACCACCATCGCCTTCCCGTCGAGCAGCTTCTGACGCTCTGCGAAGTGACGAGCGATGTCATCCGCCACCTTGTCGAGACGGGCCTCGGACCCGACCACGCGATCGAGTCTCGTCTCGGTCGACACCAGCTGGGCGGCCGCTTGCTCGTCCTCCGCCCGCAGAAGCTTCTCGGTCTCAGCGACGAGCTCCTCGTCGGAGATGTCGAGCGGAACGATGCGGCCCTCGTACAAGATCCGCACGGTCGCGCCGTCGTCGACCGCGCGGGCGATGTCGTAGACCGAGATGTAGTCCCCAAAGGTGAGGCTGGTCGACTTGCGATCTGTCTCGATCGGCGTCCCGGTGAAGCCGATTCGGGTCGCGTTGGGAAGTGCCTTACGCAGGTTGCGCGCGAAGTCGGCGTACTGCGAGCGGTGGGCCTCGTCGGAGACGACGATCACGTTGCGCCGCTCCGAGAGCACGGGCATCTCGGCCGCGCCACCGGGGAGGATGAACTTCTGAATCGTGGTGAAGACGATCCCTCCCGCGGGAACGCGGAGTAGCTCATGGAGGCTGCGGGCGCCACCCGCCGCTTCCTCGGCCTGCTTGACCGCCTGCGCCAGCTCGGTCTGTTTGGCGAACGTCTCCATCAACTGCTCGTCGAGATCGACCCTGTCCGTTACGCAGACCACCGTTGGATTCTCGAAACGCGGATCGCGGCGCAGCTTCTGCGCATAGAAGACCATCGAGTAGCTCTTGCCGGAGCCCTGGGTGTGCCAGACGACACCCGCCCTGCCGTCGGTGTCCATCGCCCGCGCGGTGGCCTCAACGGCACGATTGACCGCGTCCACCTGGTGGTACTTGGCAAGGACCTTCCTCGTCTTGCCGCCGTCGACCTCGAACAGGACGAAGTTCTGGACGAGGTCGAGCAGTCGCCTGGGCGCGAAGGCGCCGCGCAGCATCACCTCCAGCTCGGACTTGCCCTCGCTCTCGGCCGGGTCCATCGTCTTCCACTCGGCGAAGTGCTCCGGCGGAGTGGTGATCGTGCCGACGCGCGCCTGGATCAGGTCCGAGACGCCGACGATCTCGACGAAGCGGTAGAGCGGCGGGATCGTCTCCACGTAATGGGCGACCTGGGTGACAGCCGACTCGGGGGTCGCCTTCTCGTCGGCCGGATTCTTGAGCTCGACCTGAGCAAGTGGAATGCCGTTGACGAAGAGCAGCACGTCCGGCCTGCGGTTCTTGCCTCCGACGATCACCGTGAACTGGTTGAGGGCGAGGAGGTCATTGCGCTCCGGCTGCTCGAAGTCGACCAGCCTGGCGCGCACCGTGCGCTCGACTCCCTCCCCGTCCTCGTAGGCGACAGAGGCCCCCTCGATCAGCACGCGCTGGAAGTCAGCGTGATCCTCGATGACGCTCGGCGACGCGGTCATCAGCACCTGCCGCACGACCCGTTCGACCGCATCGGGTGGCAGCTCCGGATTGAGACCGGTTACCGCCGAGCGCAGGCGCCCGATCAAGACGACGTCACGCCAGCTATCGCGCTCGGGCGCGTCACCGCCGGGACCGAGGTCCGGACCGTGCCCGACCTCCCAGCCAAGCTCGCCGAGCCACTCGAGCGCGGGTTGCTCGGCGTACGTGTCCTCCTTGGATCCGTCCGGAGACGTGGGGGTCAAGCGGCCTCCACCTCCAAGGCCGTCTTCGGTACGCGGATTTCGCCCGAAATAAGGCGAGGCAAGAGAGCGTCGCGAAGAGAGACCAACGTCCTCGACTCAAGCCTGAGCGCAGTCGCCGTGCTCAGCAGGGGGTCGACCGAACCTGCGAACTCCTGCATGACCGAATCTGGTGGAAGTACTACTCGGAACGTATCGATATCGCGCTTTCCGAGATGGATCACGGTGGTGCCACTCTTCGTAGCCTCGAAGAACGCCAGTGGACGCTTGATTGCCTCGAGGAGGAATACCTTTGACACACCGGCTCGCGGATCAAACGCGCAAACACGCTGATTGAGCCACGCATCGGGACCCGACCAAAGATGCGCTCTGAACTCACCGTCCATCCCGACCAGGATGTCGCCGGCGGTGACTAGTCGGGCATCTTCGCGTTGCTCAGGCGTGCGAACGGATGGCTCGTCACCCGCAAGATCCCGTATGCGGATTAGTGGGACTCCCTCATCACCGAAGAGAGCTGACTTAAACGGACGACCATAGGTGACATCGGCGACCTGGTAGGCGCTTCCGACGCCCCATCCTCGCGGAATCGGTCCGATCTCGCTCTCAACGAGATCGTCGTGATCGACGAAGTCGACGAAGCGAGCCTTGAACAGGGCGGCGGCGATTTCCTCGAGTGTCTTAGCCAGGCTCCGATTGCTCTCGACCTTGTCGTCGAGTGAGCGCAAGACCGCAGCAATGCGATGCTGTTCCTCGATGTCCGGACAAGCCACTGATACACGCGCCAAATCGCTTCCGCGTATTCCGGCTGCTGCCGTTTGATAGACGATCGCCTTAATTCGATCGCGACCTAACGAAGACTCGAAGAAATAGAAGAGCCACTCCGGGTCGGCCTTGTTCCGATCGATCCGGGCTCGAATCAAGTGGCTCTCGAACGTGATCGGCTCATCGGCACCGAGAAATAGAGACACCTTTCCCGCGCCGTCGGCAACGATCGATTGACGTGCGAACAGCAGGTCGTGTTCCGCCAGCAAATCTCGGTCAGGATGTTTCTCATGCAGCGGCACACGCTCCATCGGAACGTCACCGATGCGGCGGTTGGCAAAGAGCTCTCCCATATTCACCATGCGAGCGCCTTCACCTCGAACTCGCTTCGGTCGCGTGAGACCGTTTCGCAATGGGATCGCAAGGAGATCTCCGAAGGCCAGCTCGGAACGATCGTCAGACCTCATACCCCACGCTCCCCAGCGCCTTCTTCACCTCATCTGTCAACCGCTCCGACTCGGCAAGCTCGTCGGCAAGCCGGTCGACGAGCCCGGCCATCTTCTCCTCGAACTCGATCTCGTCTTCCTCGGTCTCGGGGGCGCCGACATAGCGGCCGGGAGTCAGAGTGAAATCGTGCTTCTCGAGCTCGTCGAGCGTGACCGAGGCGCAGAGCCCTTTCTCGTCCTCATACTTGCCATCGGTCGTTCCGCGCCAAGCGTGGTAGGTCTCGGTGATTCGCGCGATCTCCTCATCGCTGAACTCGATCTGAGTGCGGCTGATCTTCTGCCCCATCTGGCGGGCGTCGATGAAGAGTGTCTCGCCGCGCCGGTCGCGCTCGCCCCCCGACTGCTTGTCACGATCGAGGAACCAGAGGCAGACCGGGATCTGGGTCGTGTAGAAGAGCTGGCCGGGGCAAGCGACGATGCAGTCGAGGAGATCGTCCCGGACGATTGCCTCGCGAATGACCCCCTCGCCGGATTGGTTAGACGTCAGCGACCCGTTGGCCATTACGAAGCCGGCGCGCCCGTCGGGGGCGAGGTGGTGGATGAAGTGCTGGATCCAGGCGTAGTTGGCGTTTGAGGCGGGGGGCCTGCCGAACCTCCAGCGGGCATCGTCCGCAACCTGCTCGGCACCCCACTTGTCTTCATTGAACGGTGGGTTGGCAAGGACGAAATCGGCCTTGAGGCCGGGGTGCCGATCGTCGAGCAGGCTGTCACCAGGCTCTATCTCGCCGGCCAGAGCATGGATCGCCAAATTCATCCGCCCGATCCGCCAGGTGGCCTGGTTGTTCTCCTGGCCGTAGATCGAGATCTCGCGGGCCTGCCCGCCGTGGCTCTCGATGAACTCGGCCGACTGCACGAACAGGCCGCAGGAACCGCAGGCGGGATCGAGCACCCTGCCCTCGTAGGGCTCCAGCATCTCGACCAGCAGGCGAGTGACGGAGCGGGGCGTGTAGAACTCGCCGCCCCGGTGCCCCTCGGAGGCCGCGAACTTCTTGATGAAGTACTCGTAGGTGCGACCGAGGATGTCGCGAGCCTCGTCCTCGTCCTCGCCGAAGCCGACCTTGGCGATCGTCGTCACCAGCTCGCCGAGCTTCTGCGCCGACAGCGGCGCGCGGGCATAGATCCGGGCGAGCACACCGCGTAGCTGCTTCTCGTTCGCCCGCTCGATCGCCTCGAGGGCCTTGTCGATCCGCTCGCCGACGTCAGGTTGACTGGCCGTCGCCAGCAGCGCATCCCAGCGAGCCTCCTTCGGTACCCAGAAGACGTTCTCGGAGATGTACTCGTCGCGATCCTCGAGGATTTCGGCCCTCTCATCCTCGCTCTTTGCATGAAGGTCGCTGTCCTCGTCGTGCGTCGCGGCCTCGATCAATGTGCGGCGGCGCTCGAACGAGTCGGAGATGTACTTGAGGAAGACGAGGCCGAGGACGAGGTGCTTGTACTCGGCCGACTCGACGCTGCCGCGAAGCTGGTCGCACGCCTCCCAGAGCTCCTTTGCGAAAGGCAGGTCGTGGCTCTCGGGCGCGGGTTTTGAGCTGTTCATGCCTTGATCTCCAGACTCCTGTCGCCTCGGCGGGCCATTCTGACCGTTTAAGGCATCCTTAGCCCTGGTCCGGATGAGTAAGGCGGTTATCGAGTCGCGACGAGATCCCGCGCGGGGTCGATGCCCCAGCGAGAGCCGACTTCGGCTAGCTCACTCGAGAGCCTCCAGCGATCCGGGCGCTCGTCGCCCTCGTGCTGGGGATTGGCGCCCTTGAGGGCCATGCAGCCGGTGTTGTCGCCGATCGCGCGAATCGCGGCGACGTCGTCGGGGCTGAGGCGCTGCTCGGCGGGGAGCGCGGCCAGCTCGGCACGCTGCTGCTCGATCGTGCGCGCCTCGGGGTCGGTCTCCTGGATCAGGGTCGGGACGACGCACTCGACCGCGGGATGGGCGAGGGTCCACTGGCACGCCAGTTGAATTGGCGTCAGGCCTGCCCGCTCGGCGTAGGGCAGCACCCGCTCGAGCTTCTCGAGGCCGGTCTCGATCCAGCCCTCTGGGCGAAAGGCCCGATGGTCGCCCTTGGCCAGCTCCATGCCGGGGCGCAGGTCGCCCCAGAAGAGGCCGCCGTAGTCGACGACCCGGGTGATCACCTCGACGCCTTGGCGCTCGGCCGCCTCGAGGCAGAGCTCCCCGGGCCAGGGCTCGAAGGGGTTGAGGATGATCATCGCCCAGTCGATGCGATCGCCGAAGCGCTCCAGGCAGGAGATCAGGTCGAGGGTGAAACCGTTGGCGGGGCCCGGCGCGACGCCGATCTGGGCCGCCAGGCCGGCCTCGCGCAGAGCCGCCATCCCATCCCATACCGCCTCGCTGGAATAGCCGATCCGGTCGGGGTTGTGGAGCAGGAGCAAATCGAACGAGGAAGCGCCAAGCCGCTCGAGGCTCTTCTCGGCCGCCATCAGCAAGTAGTCGCCGTACTCCCCCTCCCCCCGCAAACGCGGATCGGTGAAGCGCGGAAACCCCCGCGGCCCATCCCGCTCCCCCTCATAGAAGTCATGGCCGACCGCACCGACCAAGCAGTACTCGTCACGCGGAACACCCGTCAGAGCCCGCCCAAGCAGCGAGTCGGCCTCACCCTGCCCATAGGTGTCGGCTGTGAGCAGAGTGTCGATCCCGCTGCCGGGCTTCAGCAGCGCTTCGAGCCTCTCCTCATCGACAGCTTCTCCGAAGTGCAAGAAGCGGCCCCCGCTCCACGTCCCGATGGCTGTGCGACCCGGCTCGCGCATATCCGTGAACCCTAAGCGCAGCTCGCGCGGGTGGCACGGGGCAGGGGGGTCGAGGACAGCCCGTGGACTGCCCGCAGGCCCCCCTGCCCCGGGACAGGACCCGCGCGCCGCCCGCTAATCGTTCTCAGCCTTGGGCTCGCCGCCCTCGGGCTGATCGTCCTGCGGCTCACCCTCGTCCTTCTTCGCACCAACCCCCACCTTCTCGGGCTCGGGCTTGGACTTCTTCGGCCGCGCCGGCTTCTTCGGCTTGACGATCGTCAAGCTGAGCGGGCGGTCCTCCTCGTCACCGGAGGGATCGCGCTTGACCATCACGGTCGAGCCCGCGGGCATCTGGCCCTGGCGCAGCACTTCGTCGGCGAGCGGATCCTCGATGTAGCGCTGGATCGCACGCCGCAGCGGGCGAGCGCCCATCGAGGGGTCCCAGCCTTTGTCGACCAGCAGGTCCTTGGCCTCGTCGGTCAGATCCAGCTGCAGGTCGTGTTCGGCGACCTGGACGCGGACCCGGTTGATCATCAGGTCGATGATCTCCTTGACCTCTTCCTTGGCCAGCTTGTGGAAGACGATCACCTCGTCGATCCGGTTGAGGAACTCGGGCCGGAAGACCTTCTTCAGGTCGCTCATGATCCGGCCCTTCATCGCGTCGTAGGACATCCCGGTCTCGTCGTCGACGGTGAAGCCGATCGAGGTGTTCTTGGCGATCTCCGAGGCGCCGATGTTCGAGGTCATGATCACGATCGCGTTGCGGAAGTCGACCGTGCGGCCCTGGGCGTCGGTGAGGCGCCCGTCCTCGAGGATCTGCAG
>JBIOVV010000126.1:0-22344 GCA_044867925.1 Solirubrobacterales bacterium
AGCGTCCCCCGCAGGAAGGCGGGATGAGCGAGCCGGCGGAAGAGGCCTGGCGCAAGTGCGTAGAGAACCTCGAGCAGGCGGCCGGCCCTGCCGTAGTTGACCTCTCGCTTCGGCGACTCGGCGCAGGCCTCGATGCCCGCGGCTATCTCCTCGACCGAAAGCATCGGCGGCACGGGGCGGATGCGATGGCCCGAGTAGTTGCCGGCATGGGTCGAAGATCGGCGTATCGACTGCCTGTGGGGCCATCGTCGTCACGTAGATGTCCTCCTCGCCGGCGAGCTCGGCCCGCAGGCATTCGGAGAAGGCGCGAACGGCGTTCTTGCTGACGACATAAGGGGAGACCTGCGGAGAGCTGACGCGCCCCCACACCGAGGAGATGTTGATCAGCACGCCCGAGCTTTGCTCGCGGAAGTAGCGCAGCGCGGCGCGGGCGCCGTGCACCTGCCCCATCAGGTTGGTCTCGATCACCCGCCTGAACACGTCCGAGGGAAGCTCGGCGAACTCGCCGTAGGCGATCACCCCGGCGTTGTTGACCCAGACGTCAAGGTGACCGAAGCGCTCCGCCGCCTCGCGGGCAAAGGCCTCGACCGCGGCCTCCTCACCGACGTCCAGGGACCTGGCGAGCACGCCGCCGGCTCCCGCCGCCTCGCATTCCCCGGCCACCGCCCGCAACGGCGCCGGCGATCGGGCGCAAAGGGCGAGGCTGGAGCCGCGGCGAGCCAGGCGCAGCGCGGCGGCGCGGCCGATGCCGCTGGAGGCGCCGGTGATGACGACGACCGCCTGCTCGAGGGGCCGGGGCATCGCTGCCTCAGCCCAGGCCCTTCTCCTCGGCCGCCTTGTAGGCGATCTGGAGGAAGTCCGAGATCGTCAGCGCCGAGAAGATCGCGGCCAGGAGGCGGGTCAGGCGAGGAGCGAAGAGCAGGCCGATCGCAAAGGCGGCGACCACCCAGAGGCCGAGGCAGTAGGGGCAGATCAGCAGTTCGCCGATCGCCTTGCGCGCGCCCTCTCCGCGCGAGCGCTCCTCGAGCTCGCCGGGGCCGCCCGGTTCTTCGAGTTCGGTGAAGGGCGCCCGCAGCGGGCTGGTCACCTTGTCCTTGGAGATCAGGCGACTGAGCTTGTGCGAGGCGACTCCGATGGTCAACAGGTCGGCGACCCCTACCTGCTCGGGAAGGTCGCGGCCGCCGCGCCGCGCCGCGATCAGGCCGCCGCAGAAAAGAGCGCCGAAGAGCGCCATCAGGGCCGCGTAGGAAAAGAGCGGGGGTCGCTCGGAGGGCGGCGCGTAGCTGCTCACCGCCACTCGCTACCCCGCCCTTGCCAGGTCCAATCTCTGCGTTCCATCCGTTTAGGGCTCTTCGTGGCCGGGGTAGCGAGGCCGGCAAGCCAATCTCGACCGGGAGAGCAATGACGGATTTGAACGAGCGCGACGCGAAGCTGGTCCAGTACCTCAGCGAGGCATATGGCAAGGAGAAGGAAGTGGAGACCACGCTCGAGGCGCATATCGCGATGACGACCAGGGCGCCGTACAAAAAACGCCTCAAAGAGCATCTGCGCGAGACCAAAGCCCATGCCAAGGAACTGGAGCGCCGGATCAAGAAGCTCGGTGGCGGCGCCCAGCGGGCCCAGACCGCCGTAGGGAAGGCGATGGCGACCGCGAAGGGGCCGCTGCACATGCTACGGGGCAGCGGCGAGCAGGAGAAGATGCTGAAGAACGCCAAGACCGAGTACTTCAACGAGCACGAGGAGATCGCCACTTATCTGGCGATCGAGATCCTCGCCGAAAAGGTCGGGGACCCCGAGACCGCCAGGCTCGCCAAAGGCATCCGCCGCGAGGAGGAACGGATGGCGAAGTTCCTCGAGGGGCAGATCAAGTCTCTGTCCGGCGCCGTCGCCAACGAAGAGGTGCCGAGCGCCCAGCGCCGAACCGCGGCGAAAAAACGCTCCGCGCGCCCGAAAACGGCTAAAGCCAAACGTGCTCGAAGACCAGCCCGCGCCTCTCGCCGCTGAGCAGGCCCATCGAGGCTCGCGGCGCCCGTCGTCGCTCCGTCGGGCTGCCGGGGTTGAAGATCTGAAAGCCCCCCTCCGCCTCGTGCAGGGGTAGATGGCTGTGGCCGTACACCACCGCCTCGGCGGCCGGGAAGCGACGGCGCAGTCGGGCAAGGCGTCCGGCCGCGGGACCGGCGTCGTGGATCAGAGCCAGGGCCCGTCCCCCGACCTCGATCTCCAGCGTGGCCGGCAACGCCCGCCGCAGCCGCCGCTCGTCGACGTTGCCGTGCACGGCGTAGAGGACCGGACACAAAGCTTCGATTTCCTCGCGGACCGAGTTGGCGAAGAAGTCGCCAGCGTGGAGCACGGCCTCGGCCTGACCGATCAACTCGACGCATCGCTCCGGCAGGCGACGCGAGCCCTTCGGCATATGGGTGTCGGCGAGGATCGCGAGCACGGGTATCGATTCTGATGCGACTCGGCGACATGAGCGACGGGCGACGAGCTGACGTCGCTGCTGGCTGGCCGCCCAGGAGCCACCATCGATAGCGCTCACCTGGCTCACCCGAGCGGTCGCTCGATGCCGACCTGCCCGGCCGGCTTGTCCTCCCGCAGGCCCTGGAAGGAGCCGTGGCGCACCATTCCCTCGGCGGTCAGCTCGCGGAACTCGATCTCGGCGACCAGCTGGGGCTCGACGAACTTGGCTTTTCGCGGGCCCCGCCGGCCGGCGAAGGGGCTCGTCTCACGGGCCAGGGGCGTCAAGCGCTCGAGCAGTTCGTCGAGCTCGCGCTCGGAGAAACCGGTGCCGACCTTGCCGGCGTAGCGCAGCTCGTCGTCCTCGTCGAAGTAGCCGAGCAGGATCGAGCCGACTCGATTGCGCCGCCGGCCCTCGCCCGCTTGCCAGCCGCCGATCACGAACTCCTGCCGGCCGACGTTCTTCACCTTCAGCCAGGCCCCGGTTCGCTTGCCGGGCGCATAGGCGCTGTCGAGCCGCTTCAGCACGATCCCCTCCAGACCCCGTTCGGCGCTCGCCGCCAGCAGCTCTTGCGCGTGGCCGACCGAGTAGGACGGGGTCTGCCAGCTCTGCCCCGAGAGGCCCAGGCCCTCGAGCAGCTCGCGGCGGCGACCGTAGGGCTCGTCGAAGAGGTTGCGCCCGTCGAGATGGAGCAGGTCGAAGATCACGTAGGTGACCGGGTGCGATTTCATCCGCCGCCGCACGACCGCCTCCGAGGTCTGGTGGATGCGCTGCTGCAGGCGCTCGAAGCTGGGCAGGCCATCCTCGTCGAAGGCGACCAGCTCGCCGTCGAGGACGACGTCGCGAGCGCCGAGCTGGCGCGACAGCCGGCGCACCTCGGGGTACTGAGAGCCGATCTCGCGCAGGTTGCGGCTCTCCAGGCTGAGCCGGCCGGGACGGCAGTAGGCGATCGCCCGCACTCCGTCCCACTTCACCTCGGCGGCCCAGCCCTCGTCGTTCGCAGGCAGCTTCGCCGGCCTGGCCAGCATCGGCACCACCGACTCGGGGAAGGGCTCGCGCTCCGCGCCGGGCGGATCGATCCGGTGGATCATCCAGTCCTTCTCGGCTTTCCCTGCCCTGAACAGGGCATAGCGGCCGCTCACCCGCTCGCCGGCGAAGTCGACGACCACCTTGCCCTCCTCCCACTTCTCGACCACGTAGGTGCCGCGATCCCAGACCCGCATCTTCCCGGCGCCGTACTCCCCGGCCGGGATCTCGCCCTCGAACTCGAGGTACTCGAGCGGGTGGTCCTCGGTGTGGACCGCCTTGCGGTTCTCGGCTGGATCGGCCGGGATGCCGTTGGGAATCGCCCAGGAGACCGCTACCCCCTCGTGCTCGAGGCGCAGGTCCCAGTGCAGCCGGCGGGCGCTGTGCTCCTGAACGACGAAGCGGAGGGCGCCGGGCTTGCGCCGCCTGCGCTTCGGCGGCGGCTCGGGCGTTGCCTTGAAGTTGCGCTTGCGCTCGTATCGGCCGAGAGGTTGTTTGCCCATGGTCCCCCTTGGGAAAGTAGCTCTGATGCCCACCGACAATCCTTACCCGCACCCGGCCAGGGATCCTCGCCAAGACGAACATCGCTTCGGTGCTTCGCCGCCGCTCTCGCTCGGTGTCGAGGAGGAGCTCCTCCTGGTCGACGAGCGCGGCGAGCTGATCGCCGCGGCGGAGGCCGTCCTCGACGGCGTCGCCGCCTCGTTTGCCGAGCGCGTCTCCTCCGAGATCTTCGCCGAGCAGATCGAGCTGAAGACCGGGATCTGCCACAACGCCGACGAGGTTTGCGCTCAGCTGGGCGCCGCAAGGCAGGCGATTCGCCAGGCGGGGTGTTCGCTGCTCGCCTCCGGCCTTCACCCCGCTGCCGACTCCGGCGAAGCCAAGCTCGTCGCCAAGCCCCGCTACGAGGTGGTGCGCCGGGATTTCGGCGACCTGCTGAGAACGCCGCCCTGCGGCCTCCACGTCCACATCGGCATGCCCGACCCCGAGACCGCGGTGCGCCTGGCCAACGCTTTCCGCCTCTACCTACCGGTGCTGCAGGCGCTGACCGCCAACTCGCCGTTTCGGGAAGGGGCCGATTCGGGCAACGCAAGCTCCCGTTCCTCGGTGGTGCGCAGCTATCCGCGCTTCCAGCTGCCGCGTCAGTTCCGCGACTACGACGAGTTCCGCCAGGTCGCCGACCAGCTGATCGCCGCCGCCGGGGTCGATGACTACACATACATCTGGTGGGACGTTCGACCCCACCCGCAGCTCGGGACGGTCGAGATCAGGGCCCTCGACGTGCCCACCGACGTGCGCATCTCCGCCGCGGTGGCCGCGCTGATCCAGGCGATCGCGGCGAGGGAGCTCGATCAGCCGACCGATCCGGGCCTCTACCGCGAGGCACTCGAGGAGTCCTACTTCCAGGCCGCCAGCCACGGGCTCGACGCCGACATCCTCTTCGACGGCGCAGATCCCGCGCCGGCTCGCGAGGTCGGCCACCGGGTGCTCGAATCCTGCCGCCCCTACGCGCGCGAGCTCGGCGGCGATGCGGCGCTGGAGGAGATCGAGCGGATCCTGCGCGAGGGCAACGGCGCCGATGACCAGCGCCGCGTCCACCGCCAGGGCGGGATGGACGGCCTGCTCGAGCATCTGATCGAACGCTAGCCCGCTCGGCCCGAAGAGAGATCCATTCGTCGTCGGGCTCTCGCCGCTATGGTCCCCCATGCCGGGTCCAGCCGGCGCCCGCAAAGAGATGAAGGGGGTCGGCTTGAACGGCAGCGACTTGAACGAGATGGGCCCGATCGATTACTTGATCGTCGAGTGGCCGGGACGGCAGCCGACCGGAGAGGCGCTCCCCCACCTGATCGACCTGGTCGACCGCGGCTTGATCCGCATCCTCGACCTCGCCTTCATCGCCAAGGCCGAGGACGGCTCGGTCGCAGCGCTGGAGATCTCCGACCTCGGCGACGAGGTCGACGTCTTCGCCGATTTCGAGGGCGCTTCTTCGGGCCTGCTCTCCGACGACGACATCGGCGAGGCCGGCGGCGCGCTCGAGCCCGGCACCTCCGCCGCCCTGCTCGTCTTCGAGAACCGCTGGGCGGCGCCGTTCGCCGCCGCCGTACGCCGCTCAGGTGGCCAGCTGGTCGCCAGCGGGCGCATCCCTGTCCAAGACGTCCTCGCCGCGCTCGATGCGGCCGAGGCTTCCGCGTAGAGGAGACCCGATGCCAGGACTACTTCGAGGAGTGGCGCGAACCGCGGCCATCGCCGGCACCGCGACCGCCGTCAGCAACCGCGTCTCGCGCCGTCAGGCGGAGCGCTGGGCGCAGCAGGAAGAACCCCAGCAGCAGGCCCCCGCCGCCGCCGCGCCCGCGCCGACCGGCGGCGAGCAGTCGACGATCGACCAGCTCAAGCAGCTCGGCGAGCTGAAGGCCCAGGGCATCCTCACCGAGGAGGAGTTCGCCGCCCAGAAGGCCAAGCTGCTGGCCTAGCCGGCAGGCTGCTGCAGCACCGAGAGGATGTTGCCCGCGGGGTCCTTGAACCAGGCGATCGAGGGACCGGGACCGCGAGCGATGGCCTTCTCGTCCTGCTCGAAGCCCTCGTAGCGCTCCATCTCCACGCCGCGCTCGGTCAGGCCGTCGACCGCCGCCTCGATGTCGTCGACTTCGAAGTTGAGGATCGTGTAGGTGGCGGGGACGAAATCGTCCTTGACGTAGAGCACCGTGTCGCGTCCGCCGGCGAGCTGGATCGAGGAGACGCCGAACTCCTCGCTCAGCACGGTGAAGCCGAGGCCCAGCGTCTCGCCGTAGAACCTCTTGGCCGCCTCGAGGTCGTCGACCGCAAAGCCGTTGGTTGCTTTCGTATTCGCGAACATGCCGCTCCTTTTCGTTGCCTACGTTGCGCCTACCCGGCCAGCTCCGGGATGTATCGCTCCAGGTGCTCGGCGATCGTCTCACGGACCCACTGCTGGGTGGTCGGATCGGCCATGCGGTAGCGCCCGAGCAGCATCTTCTGGTCGCTCAGGGGCAGGCCGGCGATCTCCCAGCGCACGGCGAGCCGCTCGAAGAGCAGCTCCGAGCGCCGTCGCCAGGCGTCCTCCTGGCTGGTAGCCGCCGTCGCCGGCCCGTCCCCCAGCTTGGCGATCGTGGCCGGGCTGAGGGACTCGCGCAGGGTCAGGGCGTTGCCCTCGGCGTCGACGTAGTCGACCGTCGCCGCCTTCTGCCGCGGGCGTCGTTGCTTGCGCTTCGCCATCGCCGCTCAGTCTGCCAGGCTGCTCGCCGTGGATTCGGACGAAAAGCTCGAACTGCTCAGGCGCTTTGCACCGACGCTGCACTTCGACGCCTTGGAGCGCTGGCGCCCGGCCCTCGCCGATGCCTACATGCGCCGCTCGGCTTTTCTCGATGGCGAAGACCGGCTGCCAGACACGCCGCCGGCCGGGCCGGCAATGCTCGAGCACCTCGACGAGCTGAAATCGCAGGTCAACCCGTTGCCGGAGGAGAAACGGTCGGATCGAGACACCCACCGTCGCTCCAACCAGATGCTCGCCGCCTTCGCGCCGGAGCAGGACCTCGCCACGGCGGGCGCCTGCTACGGACGGGTGGTCGCGGCGGGGGCCGATGAGCACTTCCTGCAGTACTGGCTCTTCTATCCCGACAACCCCTGCGTGCTGGCGCCCGGCCGTCACGACGGGGACTGGGAGCTGGTCCAGATACGGGTGCGCGGCGGCGGCGCGACCGCCAAGGCGGTGAGCGCCACGCTGGCCGGGCACGGCAAGCCCGAGACCCGCGCCTTCGACTCCTCTCGCGGCGGGCCCGACGTCTTCGTCGCCGTCGACTCGCACGCTTCCTACTTCGGCGAAGGCGCCCAGCCGAACCTGCCGCTCTCCGATGCCTGCACGCCGATGTCCCCCGGCGCCGTGCCGCAGGTGGTGCCGATACCGCTGTCACCGGCAAAGGTCGACTGGGCGCATTGGCACGGGCGGTGGGGAATCGACGGAGGCACCGGAACCTGGCTCGCCCTGCAGCTCCACTGGAAGCGAACGCCCGCCTGGCTGCGCCGGCTGAACAACCTCGGCGCCGGCGAGAGCCCGCCCAGCCCAGGTCGCCAGGGAGCGAGCTGGAGCCAGCCGCGGATCTTCGAGCTGCGGGGCGCGCAGCGCCGCGGGACCAACGTGGCGGTGCGGCGGCTCGCCCACCTCCTCGGTCGTCTCACCTGGCCGCGCAAGGCGCCGGAGGTGATCGTCGCCGAGCCAACCCCCGGCTCCTTCACGGTCGAGGTACTACCGGTCGGACTGCTCGCCCGGAGCGTCTCCTTTGTCTCGGTTTCCTTCGTCGAAGCCCGGCCCGACGGCAACCTGCGCGCCCTGGCCATGCACTCGGTGCCGGCCGGCACGACCGCGATGCTCGAGATCTCCCACGAGGGCCCCGTGTACTGGCGCGCCGCCGGCTACAACCGCCTGCGCCAGCGCGGCGAACCGTTCACGGCCGGCGAGCAAGCCGACTGATCGATTGCCCCACGCATACGGGGGCAAATCGATCAGCCACCTAGCTAGGAGTCCCCACGCCAGCGTCGCGCCCGCTTGCGTTCGCCCGTCCGCCGCTTCTCTTCCAGCCGCCGCTCGCGCGAGGCCCGGGTCGGGCGGGTCGGGCGCCGCCGCAGCGGCTCGTCGAGGCCGGCCGCGATCTTCCCGGCCAGCCGCTTCAGCGCCAGTTCGCGATTGCGCGCCTGGCCGCGTGCGTCCTGCGACACCGCCGTGATCAGCGCGCCGCCACGGCCGAGCAGGAGCTCGCGCTGCCGCTGGTCGAGCGCCCGCGAGGCCTCCACGTCGAAGACCGCTTCGACCCGCGAGGCGGTGACGTTGGCGTGCTGCCCGCCCGGCCCCGAGGAGCGGCTGGCGCGCAGCTCGATCTCGGCCATCGGGATCGAGAGCCGCGAGTCGATTCTCAGCTCGTCGGCGATAGGGCGTCGACCTTCTCAGCCAGCTCGAAGTCGGCGCCGGTGAGGCCCCCCTCGGAGTGGGTGGAGATCGTCACCGTCACCGTGTCCCAGGAGATCTCGATGTCGGGATGGTGGCCCATCGCCTCAGCCGGTTCGACCAAGGCCTCGACGAACTTCACCGAGCCGGCGAAGTCGCCGCAGGAGAAGTCCCTGGCGATCGCCTTGCCCCGCTGCTCCCAGCCCTGCAGGCCCGCAAGCCTCGCCTCGATCTCCTCTTCGTCCAAGAGCGCCATCGGCAGCAATCGTACGCCTTCGCCTCAGCCCCGCAGGCGCTTCGGGTGACTCGAACCGTGCCGTGGTGCGTCGCCGACCTCAGCGCCGCCGCCCTCTTCTTCCCGCTGGTCCTGCCCGAGGAGGGGCCGGTGCCCCCGAGGAACCGCCGCCGGCCGGCATCGGGAGCTTCCGCGCTCCCCTACAGGAGCGCCCGGGCTACCGTTGGGTCGAAGAGACCTTTCGCAAGCACTGTCGCCCCGGCGCGGGTGCCGCGAGGGCGCCGAGCTGGCGCGCGATGGCGGACGAACGCTGCTAGCCGCAAAGGACCGGCTGCACCGGCGCTCGCGCCGCGCTCGCGGACTGGTTCCGCGCCGCGGCACGAAGCCGTTTCGGCGAGATGACCCCACAGATACCGCCGAACCAGTGCCCGTTGCGGTGGGAGAGGAAGAGGCCGTAGCTGCGCTCGGTGCGATGCGGCAACCCGCAAGCCGCGCCCCGGCGCGCGCCGCGCACGTCAAGCATCTGGCCGTCCTCGATCGAGTCGCCCTTGTAGACGTGGCGAACTTCGTAGCGAAAGACCGCGTTCAGCGGCCCGTGCGGCAGCACCCTGACCAGCCGCCCCACCACCGCTCCATCCGCCTCCCGCAACGACTCCCCCGGCGACTGCGGCGCACAGGAGCAAGCCGAAGCGCCCGCAGCGCCGATCAGCACCCCCAGCGCGACGATCGCGCAAGCGCTCGCTAGCCACTTCCCCCGCACCCCCTCACTGTAAGGGGTGGTGCAACGCGTAACGGTCGTGCAACGCGTAACGGTCCAATGAGAACCAGAAAACGTTGCACCGCGGCGAGGTGGCCCCGGGTTTGCTCGGGTGCAACGCGTTACGGTCCCGCCAGAGCCGCTACGCGTTGCACCTGCTGCGGGGGCCGGTTACTTAGGGCCTGAGAACGATCTTCAGCGCTTCGCGCTGGTCGTAGAGGGCGTAGGCCTCGGCGGCCTCGTCCAGCTTCATGTGGTGGGTGACCAACGGCGAGGGGTCGAGCTTGCCCGCCTCGATCAGGGCCAGCACGCGGTCGACGTGGGCGATCACGTTGGCAAGGCCGAGCCGCAGGGTCAGGCCCTTGAGCCAGGCCAGCCCCAGGGGCACCTCGCCCTTGCCGGCGTAGGCGCCGATGCCGGAGACCGTGCCGGCGTCGCGGGCGAGGCTGACCGCCATCGCCAGCGGCCCCGGGTCGCCGACCGCATCCACTACAACGTCCACCCCACGCTTCTCGGTGGCCGACCGCACGACCCGCTTCGGCTCCTCCTCGGTCAGGTGGATCGGGGTGGCGCCGAACTCCTTGGCCATCGCCAGGCGCTGCTCGACCGAGTCGATCGCGAAGACCCTGGTCGCGCCGCCGGCCAGTGCCGCCTGCACAGCGCAGAGGCCGACCGGGCCAAGGCCGAGGACCGCGACCGTGTCGCCCGAACGCAGGCCGGCGTGGGCGACCGCGTGGTAGCCCGTCCCCATCACGTCGCCGGCGAAGAGCGCGACCTCGTCGGACATCCCCTCCGGCACCCGGCGCAGGGTGAGGTTGGCGCGGGGCACCAGCAGCTGCTCGGCCTGGGCGCCCTGCAGGTCGCCGAGATGCGAGCCGTGGCCGAAGGTCTGGCCGTTGTCGCAACGGTGGTAGTCGCCGCGCAGACAGGGCGTGCAGGTCGCACAGGCGGTGTGAAAGCAACCGAGCACGCGGTCGCCGACCGCGACCCGCTCGACGTCGGGGCCGGCGGCGAGCACCGTGCCGACGAACTCGTGGCCGATCGTGAAGCCCTGCTCGACCGGCACCCGGCCGTGGAAGATGTGCAGGTCCGAGCCGCAGATCCCGCTCGCCTCGACCCGCACCAGCGCCTCGTCGGCAGCGGATAGCCGGGGATCGGGCTTCTCCTCGACCCGGACCTCGCCGGGGGCCTGAAAGGTGACCGCGCGCATCGCGCGAACCGTATCGCTCGCGGCGGGACTAGCCGACGCTGACGCCGGGCACGCCGAAGCGGTTGGCGTTACCGGTGGGGTCGGCGGTCTCTTCGATCCGCGACTCCAGCGCCAGCTCCTTCTCGAAGTCGGCGGCCTCGCCGTGGGCGAAGGAGACGTCCTTGCCCTCGAGCAGCTCGATGAAGACCTCGACGAAGCGCGAGTCGAGCTGCTTGCCGGCGACCCGCCGCAGCTCGACGATCGCGTCGTAGCTCGACATCGGCGTGCGGTAGGAGTCGCGGGCGGTCATCACGTCGTAGGTGTCGGCGACGGAGATGATCCGCGCCAGCTCGGGGATGTCGTCGCCGGCCAGGCCGCGCGGGTAGCCGTTGCCATCGATCCGCTCGTGATGGGCGAGGATGATCTCCGCCACCGGGCCGTAGCCGTCGAGCGAGGAGACGACGCGGGCGCCCTGCTGGGGATGGCGCTTGATCAGCATCCAGTCCTCGTCGGTGAGCGGAACGTTGGCCTTGAGGATGCGGTCGGGGAGGATGAACTTGCCGATGTCGTGCAGCAGCGCGGCGATGTGGACGAGCTCCTCTTCCTGGCGCGAGTAGCCGGCCCGCTGGGCGATCGCCCGCGAGTAGCGCGCCACGGCGGCCGAGTGCCGAGCCGTCATCTGGTCCCGCAGGTCGAGCGTGCGCAGCATCGCGCTCAACATCCCGACCTGGAAGCTGGCCAGCTGCTTGCTGCGCCGCTCCAGCTCGTCAGCACGCTGCTGGGAGAGCAGCAGCTGCCCGAGCAGGTACTGGAAGGTGATCAGGACGACGCCGAAGAGGGCGATCGCGGCGATGCCGATGATGTGGAAGATGAAGGCGACGGCGACGGCGAGCATCGCGCTGGCGAACTCGGACGGCAGCACCGGCGGCAGCACCTTGAGCTTGCTCGCGAACGGCACCCGCTCGACGTAGCAGCCGTAGCTGGCGATCATCACGAAGTTGATCAGCAGGGCGAACTGGAAGAGGGCGAAGACGAGCAGGTAGAAGGAGGGATCGTCGGCGGTGAGGCCGATCGCCTCCGTTCCCTGGTGGAAGGCGATCCCGCCGAGCAGCGGGAAGGCCGCGTAGGTGAGGATGTTGTTGAGCAGGTAGTGGCCCTCGTCGTGCCAGCGGGCGAGCCAGCCGACGAACATCGCGGAGACGCCGATCAGCGCCGCCGGCGTGCCGCCCAGGAAGACCATCGCCAGGACCAGGGCGAGGAAGGTGCCGGAGACCTTGACCTTGGACTCGGTCGAGACCGCGGTCAGGTAGCTGAAGACAGAGAAGGCCAGCAGGACGGCGAAGAGCGCCAGGTCCCAGTTGGACTCGGACGCATCCCAGATGCCGAGTGCCGCGGTAGCGACGAGCCCGGCGACCATGACGCCGATTGCGGTACGGGTGGGACGCTTGTGGTCAGCCATTGCGGTCTTCTGGGAAGGGCCGTCCGGGTAGGACGGCCCCGTGGCCTACAAGATTCATGAGCCGAAGTCCATTCCCTGCGTTCCGGTCGACTGGTTTGCGCCGTACGTGACTTGGGGCGTCCAAGGTACTGACCGGTCATGGGCCTCGCAAGGCCGATGGCCGCATTGCCAGAAGCCGCCCAAAAGCGAGTTTCGGCTCCGTCCGGGGCGGAGAGTTGCCTTTGACGAACCTAAAAAAGCGAAGGGCGCCCGCGGGCGCCCTTCAGAAACTCAAAACTGGAACGAGCGAAGGTCAGCTCCGCTCGCGTTAGAAGACCTAGTGATGGAAGCCCATGTGCCTATCCCTTCGGTGGTCGTTGAAACCCTCAGATTGCGCAGTGCGATCTGAAACTCGTCAATTGCCTGGCAACTTTGTAGCACAACCCGGCGGAAACTTGTGCATCTGCAGGAAATCTTGTGCATAAATGCAGTAGTTCGTGCGGCCAAACATGCCTAAAGCGCGCCTAACCGACCCCCTCAAAAAGCGGCAATTTCGGCGTCTGGCCGTCAGTTACGCGGTCAACGAGCTGGGCGACTGGATGGGAATCGTCGCCCTCTCGGTGCTGGTCTTCGACCGCACGGGAAGCGCCCTGGCGACCGCCGGCCTCTTCCTCGGCACCCGTTTTCTGCCGGCCCTGATCGCGCCGATCCTGGTCGCGAAGGTGGAGCAGCCACCGCCGCGCTTCGCCCTGCCGGTGATCTACTGCGGTGAGGCGGCAGCCTTTGGGGCCCTGGCGCTGTTCGCGGGGGACGGCTTCTGGCTCATCGGAGTGATCGCCCTGGCGACCATCGACGGCGCCCTGGCGCTGACCGGGCGGGCCCTGACCCGCGCCGTCGTCGCCGCCTTACTCGAGCCGCGCGGGGAACTGCGCGCCGGCAACGCGGTGCTCAACGTCGCCTTCACCGGCAGCGCCGCGATCGGTCCCGGCATCGCCGGGCTGATCGTCGCCGGCTTCGGGGTGCAATCGGCGCTGCTGCTCGACGCCGCCTCCTTCTACGCGATCGCCTGGATCCTGCTGACCGCAGGGCCGCTGCCGCATGCAGAGCCCGATCCAGGCCTGGTCCGCGACCGCGTGCGAGCGGGCCTCGCCTACATCCGCGAGCGGGCGACGCTGCGACACCTGCTCGTCGCCCAGGGCGCCGCCTTCGTCTTCTTCGCCGCCGTGATCCCGATCGAGGTGATCTACTCGAAGGAAACCCTGGGGGCGGGCGACTCCGGCTACGGCCTGCTGCTGGCCAGCTGGGGCGTCGGCATGGTGATCGGCAGCTTCGTCTTCGCCCTGGTGCGCCGGGCGCCGCTCCCCGTCCTGCTCTTCTTCAGCACGCTCGCGGTCGGCGCCGGCTACCTCGGACTTGCGGCGGCGCCGACGCTGGCCGTTGCCTGCGCCGCCTCGATCGTCGGCGGTGCCGGCAACGGCGTGCAGTGGGTGAGTGCGATCAGCGCCGTGCAGGAGCTCACCGTGGCGGGCATGCAGGCACGGGTGATGAGCGTGCTCGAGTCGATCGGGGCGGCGATGCCAGGCGTCGGCTACCTGGTCGGCGGCTTGATCGCCAGCGCGATCGACCCCCGGGCAACCTTTCTCATCGCCGGTATCGGCGTCTTCGCCATCGCCGCCGTCGCCGCCCCGTTGATGGGCAGGAAGTGGCCCGAAAGCAGGGGAAATACAGGTCCAGAAGCCCTTGACGCCGAAGAGGAGATTATGGTGGAGTTGATTCCAGTGGGAGGACGAAGTACCCCTGCCCGGTCCGATTCGGAGGTTGTCAGTTGAGAAAGCTTGGTCTCGCTGTGCTGGTCCCTGTCCTCGCCCTGGGCTCCGCCCTCGGCCTCGCGGCATGCGGAGGTGGATCGAGCAAGGAGGGCGGCACGCTGACTGGCAGCTACGCCTCGTTCCCTGATTACCTGGACCCGCAGCTTTCCTACACGCAGGAAGGCTGGACCGCGATGTTCGACACCTATCTGCCGCTGCTCACCTACAAGCGCGCCAACGGGGTCGAGGGCAGCAAAGTCGTCCCCGGGCTGGCCGAGAGCCTGCCTGAGATCAGCAACGGCGGCAAGACCTACACGCTGACCCTGCGCAAGGGCCTCAAGTACTCAGACGGCACCCCGGTCAAGGCCTCCGACTTCGCGAGCACCGTGGAACGGCTCTTCAAGATCAACTCGCCGGGCTCCTTCTACTACGAAAGCATCGTCGGCGCCGAAGAGTTCGCCAAAACCAAAAAAGGCGGCATCCCGGGCATCGAAACCGACGACAAGAGCGGCAAGATCGAGATCGAGCTGACCGCTCCGCACGGATCGTTCACCAACGAGCTCGCCATGCTCTTCGTCGCGCTGCTGCCGGCCGATACGCCGGCCAGGAACCTGACCGCCGACCCGCCGCCGGCCACCGGTCCCTATGCGATCTCAAAGGTCGAGAGGGGACGCAGCTGGTCCTATGAGCGCAATCCCCACTGGGCCAAGGACAACGGCCCGGCGGTCAGCGAAGTGCCCGCCGGCCATTTCAACAAGGTCGAGATCAGCGTCGTGCGCAACGACGCGACCCAGGTCAACGACATCGAACGCAACAAGACGATGTGGATGCAGCCGCCGGTGCCCGCCGACCAGCGCGAAGCGATCGTCAACAAATTCGAAGGGACCCAGTTCCGGGTCGAGCACGCGCTCAACATCTACATGTTCTGGATGAACACCGAGCAGGCGCCCTTCGACGACCCCAAGGTCCGCCAGGCGGTCAACTACGCGGTGGACACGGACGCGCTGGAAAGGATCTACGCCGGCTCCCTGGCGGGGACCCACCAGATCCTGCCCGAGGGAATGCCGGGCTACGAGGCGCTCGACCTCTACCCGCACAGCATGGCCAAGGCAAAGGAACTGCTGGGCGAAGCCAATCCCTCGGATCGCGACATCACGGTCTGGACCGACAACGAAAGCCCCAACGACGAAGCCGGCGCCTACTACCAGGACGTGCTCGACAAGATCGGCTTCAACGCCAAGCTGAAGACGATCAACGCGGACAACTACTACACGATCATCGGCAACGAAACGACGGCCGATCTCGACACCGGCTGGCTCGCCTACTTCGCCGACTACCCGAACCCGAACGCCTTCTTCCAGCCGCTGCTGAGCGGGGAATCGATCGCGCCGAGCGGCAACACCAACTTCGCCCGCATCGACGTGCCAGAGCTGAACGAGAAGATCGCCACGCTGGCGGAAGAACCGCTCGGGTCGGAGCAGGAAGCCGAATACGCGGAACTCGACCGATCCTTCATGGAACTGGCGCCGATGGCCCCGTACGGCACCAACACCCTCTCGACCTTCGTCGACGACCAGATCAACCTCGACAGCGTCGTCTTCAACTCCGCCTACGGGCACTCGCTGGCGAGCTTCGAACCGAAGTAGCGCCCGGCCGCAGGCTCACAATATGCGGGTGGCCTCCCAGCTCAACGCCGAGGAGGCCGCCCGCGTCGCGGCGGGCGGGCCCTGGCGACTCGCCTGGCAGCGCCTGCGCCGCAACCGCGTCGCGCTCGCCTTCGGCGCCCTCCTCGTCCTGATCGTGCTCTTCTCGCTGGCGGCGCCGCTCTGGGCCGACAACGTCGCCCACACCGGGCCGAACGCGACCCACACCCTGCAGAAGCTCGAGGTCGACGGCGAAAAGCGCGAAGTCGTCAACCCCAGCGGCAGGCCGATCGGGCCGCAGTGGCTCGAAGCCGACGGCCGCTTCTTCCTCGGCGCCGATGGGCGGCTCGGTCGCGACGAGATGGTGCGGCTGATGTACGGGGGGCGGACCTCGCTCCTGGTCGGCTTCTCCGCGGCGCTGCTGACGACGCTGATCGCGACGCTGCTCGGCCTGCTCGCCGGCTACTACCGCGGCTGGACCGACACCGTGATCGCGCGGGCGATGGACGTGATCTGGGCCTTCCCCGTGATCCTGCTGGCGATCGCGCTCGGGCTGGCGCTCGCCGTCGGCGGCCTCAAGCTCGGTCCGCTGGAGCTTTCGGGCAGCTCGATCTGGATCCCGATCCTGATCATCGCCGCCGTCTACGTCCCCTACATGGCCCGCCCGATCCGCGGCGAGGTGCTGTCCCTGCGCGAGAAGGAGTTCGTCGAAGCGGCCGAGGCACAGGGCGCCGGCGCGCTGCGGGTGATGTTCGGCGAGCTGCTGCCCAACCTCGCCTCGACGATCATCGTCTTCTTCACCCTCGGCGTCGCCAACGCGATGCTGCTCGAGTCGATGCTCTCCTTCCTCGGCGTCGGCGTGCAGGCCCCCAACACCTCCTGGGGGACGATGATCGGCAGCGGCTTCCAGCTGATCACCAGCGCGCCGCTGCTGACCGTGCTGCCGGGCACGATGCTGCTGCTCACCGTGCTCGCGGTCAACGTCTTCGGCGACGGGCTGCGCGACGCGCTCGACCCGCGCTCGAAATTGCGCCTGGAGATCCACGCCGGGGCGCCCGAGCCCGGGGGGACGGCGGTCTGATGGGGAGCTTCGCCATCCGCCGCCTGCTCGGGATGGTCGCGGTGCTCTTCGCCGTCTCCGTCCTCACCTTCCTCATCTTCAACGTCATCCCCAACTCCGACCCGGCGCTGCGGATGGCGGGCAAGAACGCGACCCCGACCCTGGTCGAGAACATCACCGAGGAATGGGGCTTCGACGACTCGCTGCCGCAGCAGTACCTGACGATGATGGGCAAGATCTTCAGCGGCGACGTGATCTCCTACGAAGGGCGGGAAAACGTCGACGAACGGATCGTCGAAGGCATCCCGGCGACCTTCTCGCTCTGCGTCGGCGCCGCCGTGATCTGGATGTTCTTCGGCATCCTCTTCGGTTATCTCTCGGCCGTGCGGGCGGGTGGCCTGCTCGACCGGGCGCTGACGATCGTCGCCGTCACCGGCATCTCGATCCCGGTCTTCTGGCTGGCGGCGATCCTGCTCAACTACCTCACCTACCAGACTGAAATCTTCCCCTCAGGGGGTTACGTCGAGTTCGCCGAAGACCCACTCGAATGGGTCGAACACCTGATCCTGCCCTGGGTGACGCTGGCGATCGTCTACGTAGGCATCTACAGCCGCGTGCTGCGCTCCAACATGCTCGACGCGATGAACGAGGACTACGTGCGGACGGCCCGCGCCAAGGGCCTCGACGAACGCCGGGTGATGACCCGCCACGTCCTGCGCAACTCGCTGATCCCGATCGTCACCCTCTTCGGACTCGATTTCGGCGCCCTGCTCGGCGGCGCAATCGCAGTCGAAGCGGTCTTCAGCCTCAACGGGATCGGCCAGTACGCATACGAATCGCTGATCAACACCGACCTGCCGCCGATCATGGCGATCGTCCTCTTCGGCGCCTTCTTCGTCGTTCTCTTCAACACCCTCGTCGACATCGCCTACGCCTGGCTCGACCCCCGAATCCGCCTCGGAGAAGAGGCCCGATGACGTTCCGATGCGCCTTTTCTCCGATATGCCTCGACAAGGCACACCGGAAGGGGATCGGGTGAACGAGGCGCTGCTCACCGTCAGCGACCTGCGCGTCGCCTTCGCCACGCAGGGCGGCCGGGTGCAGGCGGTCGACGGCGTCTCCTTCGAGCTCGTCCCCGGCGAGGTGCTGGCGATCGTCGGCGAGTCGGGCTCGGGCAAGAGCGTCACCGCGCAGACGATCCTCGGCCTCACCCGCTCCCCCAACACGGAGATCGGCGGCTCGATCCGGCTCGGCGAGCAGGAGCTGGTCGGGGCCGGCGAACGTGAGCTGCGGGCGGTGCGCGGGAGCCGGGTCGGCATGGTCTTCCAGGACCCGATGACGTCGTTCAACCCCGTCTACCGGATCGGGCGCCAGATCTCCGAGGCAATCCGCGCCCACCGAGAGGCGGTAGGCAAGGAAGAGGCGCACGAGCGCGCCGTCGAGCTGCTCGACTCGGTCGGCATCCCGAACGCGGCCCAGCGCGTCGACGACTATCCGCACCAGTTCTCCGGCGGGATGCGGCAGCGGGCGATGATCGCGATGGCGCTGGCGCTCGAGCCCGAGATCCTGATCGCCGACGAGCCGACGACGGCGCTCGACGTCACCGTGCAGGCGCAGATCCTCGCTCTGCTCGAGCGAATCAACCGCGAACGCGGCCTGGCGACGATCCTGATCACCCACGACCTCGGCGTCGTCGCCGAGGTTGCCGACCGGGTCCTCGTGATGCACGAGGGCAGGATCGTCGAGCGCGGCGGCCTCGACCAGATCTTCTACTCACCGGCCGATCCCTACACGCGCAAGCTGCTCGACGCCGTCGTGCGGATCGACTCGGCGCCGCCGCTGCGGGCGCGGAGCGAGAGCGAGCCGCTGCTCGAGGTCACCGATCTGGTCAAGCACTTCCCGGTCAAGCGCGGCCTGATCTTCGAACGCGAGGTCGACCAGGTGCGGGCGGTGGACGGCGTCAGTCTCAGCGTGCGTCGGGGCGAAACGCTCGGGCTGGTGGGAGAGTCGGGCAGCGGCAAGTCGACCCTCTCGCGCACGATCCTGCAGCTGCTGGCGCCGACCTCGGGCTCCGTCCGCTTCGACGGCCGCGAGATCGCCGGGCTGTCGCGCAGGGAGATGCAGCCACTGCGGCGCCAGATTCAGATGGTCTTCCAGGATCCCTATGCCTCGCTCAACCCGCGCAAGCGGATCGGCCAGATCGTCGGCGAGCCGCTGCGGCTGCAGGGCGAGGCGAAGGGCACCGAGCTGCGCCGCGAGGTCAAGGGTCTGCTCGACCGGGTCGGCCTCTCGCCCGAGCACTACGACCGCTTCCCGCACGAGTTCTCCGGCGGCCAGCGGCAGCGGATCGGGATCGCCCGGGCGCTGGCGCTGCGGCCGAAGCTGATCGTCGCCGACGAGCCGGTCTCGGCGCTCGACGTCTCGATCCGGGCCCAGATCCTCGCACTGCTCTCCGAGCTGCAGTCCGAGTTCGGCCTCACCTACGTCTTCGTCGCCCACGACATCGGCGTGGTTCGCCACGTCTCCGACCGGATCGCGGTGATGCACGAGGGCAAGATCGTCGAGGAGGGCCCGGCCGACGCCGTCTGCGAGCGGCCCCAGGGCGCCTACACCAAGCAGTTGCTGGCCGCGGTGCCGATACCCGACCCGCGCGAGGCGCGGGCACGCCGGCAGGCGCTGGGAACCGCGTAGCGCGCCACCCGGCAAACTATCGGTCAGGTTTGGACCTTCCGCTCGCCCCACCGATCAAGCCGCAGCTGGCGCTGACCCGCAAAGCGCTGCCCAGCGGGGACGAGTGGGCCTACGAGCAGAAGCTCGACGGCTTCCGCGCGATCGTCTTCGTCGACGGCGCCGACTCCTACATCCAGTCACGCGGCGGCAAAGACCTCTCGCGCTACTTCCCCGAGCTGAGCTTCCCCCCGGGCCGTTACGTCGCCGACGGCGAGCTGGTCATCCGCGACGCCGAGGGCAAGATCGAATTCGACGCCCTGCAGAGCCGCATCCACCCCGCCGAGTCGAGGATCGCCCTGCTCTCCGAAGAGATCCCGGCCCGTCTAGTCGCCTTCGACCTGCTCGCCGAAGACGACGAGGCGCTGCTCGAGGCGCCGTTCGAAGAGCGCCGCGAGCGACTCGAGCGACTGCTCGGCGAGACCTCGGTCGAGCTGAGCAAGCTCAGCCGCGACACCGAGCAGGCCGAGGAATGGCTGCGCCGCACCGAGGGCACGATGGCCAAGCAGCTCGACGCCCCCTACATCCCCGGCAAGCGCAAGGGGATGGCGAAGGTGAAGCGCGAGCGCACGATCGACTGCGTGGTGATGGGCTGGCGCCCCGGCAAGGAGGAGGGCACGGTCGGCTCGCTGATCCTCGGCCTCTACGACGGCGGCGAGCTGCGCTCGGTCGGCCACATCTCCGGCTTCAGCAAAGAGACGAAACGCAGCCTGCGCACCCTGCTCGAACCCCTGGAGACAGGCGAGAGCGGCACCGCCGAGCCGAGCCGCTGGACCGGCGGCCGCGACCTCGCGTGGGTGGCCCTACGGCCGGAGCTGGTGATCGAGATCGGCTACGACCACGCCGCGGCAGGCCGGATCCGCCACGGCGGGCGGTTCCACCGGTTCCGAGACGACAAGGCGCCGGAGGAGTGCCTGTTCTCGGATCTGGACGAGGGCTAAGGCGTGCGGCGATCGCCCTTGCCGCGCGCGCGCTCGTCGCGGATGTTCAGCGCCAAATAGATGCCCATGGCCGTGACGAGCACCGCAACGCTCAAGGCGTTCAGCGCTGATTCATTGCCGTGGAGAAACGCAAATCCGACCACCGCAACGACCATGCCAGCGGCGAGCCCGATGTTGGCATTTCGAAAAAGCCTTTTCATCTCATCAGACAAAACGTTTACCTACGGTATCAATCAACAGCAGCCCCGATCCAGCGATCCCACCGAGATAGCCACCGAGCAGGCTCCAACCTTCCGAGTGTCTGCGTGTGCCGCCCCAAACGAAGCTGGCGAGTCCGGCGAGGAAGCTGCCAACGACGAGGCCCGCGCCGATGGAAGTCGCGATTCCCTCGAATACCGCGGTCAGAGGACCTGCGCTTGCGATTGGAAATGGCACGGGGCAACCCTCGCCGATACGGGCACACGCGTTGTGCGCAAGGGTGCCGATACTCGCGCGGAAGCCTCAGAAAAGGCGTGACTGAGTTGGCCGAGAGGGGAGCTGTCCCCCCTTCACGCCGCTGCTTCGAGTCTTTCGGCTGCTGCGGCCCCAGCCGCGAACCCGGCGCGTGAGCTTCTGGCGGTCCGAAGGCGGCAGGTAGGACCGGCCCTTGTAGAGCTCCTTGTAGCGGGGGAGCAGGTCGGGGCGTTTGGCCTCCAGCCAGGCGAAGAAGACGTCCTTGACCTCGTCGCGAAGGTGGAGGGCGACGCCGCCGAGGAAGCTGGCGCCGGCTTCCCTTGCGCGGTCGACTATCGGTTGCACCTGCTCGGCAGAGTCGTTGATGCCGGGCATCAGCGGCGCGATCAGCACGCCCGAGTCGATGCCGCGGCGCCGCAGCTCGGCGACGGCGTCGAGGCGGGCTAAGGGGCTGGGCGTGTGAGGCTCGGTCGCCCGCCAGGCCTCCTCGTCGAGGGTCGGGACCGAGAGGTTGACCGAGACCGGCAGCTGCTTGGCCATGCGCGCGAAGATCTCGACGTCGCGCATCACCAGCGGCGACTTGGTCAGGACCGAGACCGGCGTCTGCGCCTGCTCGAGCGCGGCCAGGATCGCCGGCATCATCTTGTAGCGGCTCTCCACCCACTGGTAGGGATCGGTGTTGGTCCCCAGCGCTACCAGCTCCCGCTTCCAGCTCTTCCGCCCCAGCTCCGCCTGGACCAACTCCGGCGTGTTGACCTTGACCACGATCTCGCGCTCGAAGTCGCGGCCGGCGTTCAGGTCCAGATAGATGTGAGTTCGTCTGGCGAAGCAAAAGGTGCAGGCGTGGGTGCATCCTCGAAAGGGATTGATCGTCCAGTTGAACCCGTAGCGGCCGCCGGGCACGCGGTTCAGCGCTGAGCGAGCGCGGACCTCGTGGAAGTTGACGCCCATCGCCTCGGGCGCGTCGAACGTCCGCACCGTCGTCCCGTCCTCTATGCCGGGGAGGCGCAGATCGTTCTCGACTCGCTGTTCATCCCATCGCATACGAACGTATGTTCGCATGCGGGGGTGACGGAGTCCGGGAGGCCCTCCAAAACGCGCGGCTTGCGCCGCGCTTGAGTGTTTGGGAGGGCCCTCCCGGACTCCTGCTACCCGCTAGCTCTCGGGGAGCTTGCCCTCGATCACGTAGCGGAGCACGTCGACGACCTGCCCGGCGGTGCGGGCGGTCGCCTGGGCGGCGCGGTCGACCTCCTTCAGCGCGTGGTCGAGCTCGGCGTCGTGCAGGGTGACGATCGGCTTGCCGAGCGCGACCGCGTAGCCGGCGTCGAAGGCCGCGTTCCACTGCCGGTACTTGTCGCCGAAGCGAACGACGACCACGTCGGCATCCTGGATCAGCGTCTGGGTGCGAATCGCGTTGACACCCGCCCCCATGTGGTCCCGCCAGAACGGCACGCCCTCCTCCCCCAGCGTCCCCGTGCCCGCATCATCCGACGCAGCGTGGTCGGTCACCGGCGCCGAAAACTCGACCGGCAGCCCAGCCTCCCGCACCCCGGCCTCGATCCGCTCCCGCCAATCCGAATGAATCTCTCCCGCCAAGTACACGGTCCACGTTCGCTCCATGGGCAAAGCCTAGCCAGCAGGAACGCGCATCCGACATT
>JBIOVV010000127.1:0-21560 GCA_044867925.1 Solirubrobacterales bacterium
CCCAGGCGCGGCGGTCTGCCAGGCCGAAGCCCTGGCCGCTGCGCGGCGTGGTGAAGGTCTTGTCGGGTCCCTCGGTGGTGCCTTCGGCGTTGGTGGCCACCACCCGGTAGTGGTAGGTGGTGCCGGGCTGCAGGCCTTCGATTTCCTCGGCGACGCCGACCGGCTTATGGCCCGGGGCGATCGTGCCGCCGGGGGTCTCGGTGCAGGCCGTTACCGAGCAGTCTTCGAGCCCGTTCTCGAAGTGATAGGTGCTGGCCAGGGTGTTGGGGTTGATCTTGGCGCGAAGGGTCGCCGTGTGGAGGTTGAGGTCGATGACCGAGGTGGCGGTGATCGTCGGCGCGATGACCGGGAAGGTGAAGGTCTCGAAGACTTTGATCTGGCCCCCCAAGTCGACGGGCTGCCCATCGACCACATTGTCGCTCGCGTCATCGGCGACGTAGACCCGTTCGCTTCCCCCGTTGACCGCTACACCCCGTGGCTTTCCAGCGAAATCCCCAGCCTCACCTGCGGCACCGAGGATTCCGACGGGGTGGTCGTCTTCATCGAACACCGCGATCCGAGACCCTTCCCCCTGATCACCGATCTGCTGGCCCACATATACGTGATTGGTCGTCGGGTCGACCCCCAGCGAAGTAGGAGGATAGACATCGTCCAGAAGTGTCCCGAGGGAATAAGTGGTGGAGGCCGTGACCGGAAACTGCGAGGGCTCCAATCTGAATGGGCGCGGAAAACTGAGATTCACCGTGTAGAGGCTTCCGTCGGGGGAGACCGCCAAGGACCCCGGGCAAATCGAACCACCTTCACTGGGCTCCGGTTCGAACTCAGTTAGTAGGGCTCCTGAGCGCGAATAAATCCTTATCTTGACAATGGAAGGGTTGGGAAAGCCCACGATTTTGCAATCGGCTGCGTAGATATTCCCTTTGAGGTCGACCGCGACCCCCCCGAGCCCATTCGCGCCGGGGATTTCACTCGTCCCGACCCCCGGGCCGGCGCTGAAGAGATGCGGTTCGCCGTCTGCCTCAAATGCCCTCACTTTGTTGCCGCTGGTGACGTAGACGACGTGGGTTTCGGGGTCGACGGCGGCCTGATTGCTGTCCGCGAAGGAGAGCCCGCTGATCTCGTTCCCCGAGACGTAGGGTTCCGAGCCGCCCCAGTTGAGTGGGTTGCCTTCTGCGTCGAACTTGTAGAGGACCTGTTTTTTGCGATCGCCGACGTAGATGACCCCGGTGCCTTCGTCGACGGCGATGGCTTCGACGCGTTCGAAGAAGGTCGCTTCGGTACCGTCGGGACCAAAGGCACCGAGGTATTCGGGATCGGCGGCGGCGGAGGCAACCGCGGGAACGAACGCGACCAGAAGCAGGCATGCCAATGCGGAGGCGAGCGCCCGGAGGCCGAAGCGGGCGCGCGTCCCTCGGCGCGCGTTCGAAACCGCAGACGATGCCTTCGCGTGGCGTCTCACGTAGCTCTCTCCTTGTCCCGTGAGCCCCTCTGCCCGCCGCTTCCCTTAGCGGCTTCCGCGAGGCTCGGTTATGTCCCTGTACTTGTCGTTCCCTGATGCAGCCTGGGCGGGTAAAGGGAGTTCCTAGAAGGTGCTCGCTGTACCGCTCAGTGGCGCCAGTGAAGCACCCCGGTCGAGGGTTGTCAAGCAGAAGTTCCCAAAAGAAAAGGGTTGTTCCCAGAGGCGTTCCCTGAGCGGATATGCGGGTACCGAAAGCGGCCCGAGCTAGTCGCTGGAGTTAAGCGGCGGGGCGGATCGCGACGTCGAGCGAAACAGAACGATCGGGAGCGGCCAATGCGGCGGCGGCGGCGGCCAATGCCTCGCGGTCCAGTCCGTGTCGAGCGGCGGCGGCGGCCAAAGGCTCGATGACGCCAAGGTCGGGATACAGAAGCTGAAGCTCAACTGGCTGCCCCTGGCGAACGGCGACCACGGCGCGTGTGTGCACCTGATCCGCCCGATCGGCCTTCACAGCTTGGGTCAACTCGATCGAGATCGCATTGGCGTCGCTGTCGTATTGAGCACGCATGTCAGTCGTCCGGAAAGGTCGTGATGACGAAACTTGACTCGTCGCCTGCCAGAACGACAATGATCGCACGGCCCCCCATCCCCCAATCCCATCAATCGCCAGTTTCCAAGTTGATCGAACTGAGCGTCGATCGGACTTGCAACGACCGCCTCGACATCACCGGGCCGGATTCCGTAGAGCCTCATCTCATTCTTCGCGTGGCGACTGAAGCGCACACGCCGCTAAGCCTTAGCCGAGCGAATCTCCGCTCACTAGCGCGGCCTTCTCCGCTCCGAGGTACGGGGAGAGGATGAACTCGGCGATCTCGGGGAGCAGGTCCTCGAGCTGGCCGGCTTCGCCGGCGGCCACCTTGCGCGAGGTGAGCAGGACGAGGGCGCCGATCGTCGACTCCTCGGTCGTCGGTGGCAGCTCGCGTTCGTTCCGGCGCTCGCCGCGGCCCTGCTCCAGATAAGGCACCACCTCGTGCACAGCCTCGTGGAAGCGGGCGGAGACCGCCGGGCCCGCCGCCTGTGACTCGACCAGGCAGAGGCGCGCGAGGTCGGGCTCGGCGGCGAAGAAGGCGAGGACGGTCTGGGCGGCGACGATCGCCCTCTGCGGCCAGCGCTCGACCGGCGCCACCGCCTCGATCGTGAGCTCGCGGATGTGTCCGACGACCACCTCGAAGGCGGCGACGAAACACTCCTCCTTGCCCTCGAAGTTCTCGTAGAAGACCCGGCGGGAGACGCGCGCCTGCTTGGTGATGTCGGTGATCGTCACCGCGCGGTAGCCCTTCTCGGCGACCGCCGTGGCGAGGCCGGCGATCAGGCGCTCGCGCTGGTTGTGGGCGACCTGCTCGCGGCTGAAGCCGTGGCGGCCGGCGGGAAGCGGGCCGAGCGTTTCCTCGTCAGCCATCGCCGCGTCGTGGCTCAGGCCGAGGCGGCGCCCGCGCCGCCGGCCTCGCGGGCCGCGGCGTCCTCGCCGACGTAGGGGCGAAGGAGGAACTCGAGCGCCTCGGGCAGCAACGCCCGCAGCTGCTCGGCTTCGCCGGCGATCAGGCGCTGGTTGATCACCCAGAGCACGCCGCCTGCCAGGGTCTCCTCGAGGCTCTCGGGCAGCTTGTCGCTGCGCGGGTTGAGCTCACGACCCGGGCGCAGCAGGGGCGCGAAGCGCTTCAGCGCGGCCTCGTGACGGGCCGCGGCCTCGGGCCCTGCCGTCGGCGCCTCGACCAGGCAGGCACGGGCAACGCCCGGATGCTCGGCGGCGATCTTCAATAGCGCCCCGAGCCCGGCGCCGACCTTGTCCGTCCACGGCCCGTCTTCGCGGTCGAAGGCTTCCTCCACTACATAGGCGGTGCGCTCGACCGCCGCGTCGAGCAGCGCCAGGAAGGCCTCGTCCTTGTCGGCGTAGTGCTTGTAGAAGGTCGCGTAGCCGACCCGGGCCCGGCGGACGATCTGCTCGATCGTCGTCTCCGCGTAGCCCTGCTCGGCAACCAGATCCGCTGTGGCCTCGAGGATCCGGCGCCGCTGGTCGTCCGCGGACGCGGCTCTGCTGACCGGCTCGGGGCCGGGCGGCTGCCGGGAAGCCTTTCCAGGCAATGCACGCACGCAGTCAGGATAGCGCGCGTTCCCATTGGTACGAAGTCAGTATATGAAGTGTTACAAGTTCCCAAAGATGGGCTAAGGTACCCCGAGTGGACGCTCCACCCACACTGCGCGCGGTGAGGTCATGGGACGAGGCCATTCCCGAGCGTGCCACGGATGAGGGAGCGCTGGAAGCGATGCTGCTCAGCATTGGCGCCCGCGGTTATGACAAAGCTACGGTGCAGGAGGTGCTGGAGCGCAGCGGCATCTCCCGCGACCGCTTCCAGCGGCGCTTCGGCGGCAAGGAGGCCTGCTTCGCCGAGGCCTACGAGATGGCGGCGGATCGGCTCTGCGCGGAAGTGCTCGAGGCGGGCCGCGGGGCCGCGAGCTGGCGGGCGGGCTTCCGCGCCGCCCTCGCCCGGCTGCTGCGCACCGTCGCCGAGCAGCCGCTGCTGGCGAAGGCGCTGCTGATCGAGGTGCGAGCCGCGCGCGGCCAGGCCTGGGCCAAGCACCAGCAGCTGGTCGAGCGCTTCGCGCGGGCGGTCGATTCCGCCCGCCACGAGCCGGGCGCCGCGCGTACGACCGCGCTCACCGCCCAGTTCGTCGTCGGGGCGGTCGAGGAAGCGATCGCCACCGAGATCGGCGCCGGCCGCACGGCGACGGTCGAGCGCCTGCTCCCCGACCTCGCCCACCTGGCGGTGCTCAACTACTTCGGCGAGGACGAGGCCTGGCTCGAACTGCGCTCGCCGGAGCTCGAGCCAGTCGAATCGGGCGACCGACGCCTACCAGACGATCCGGGCCGGATCTGAGCGACGCAGACGCTCGTCGGCACTGACCAGCCGCGCGTCATGCTCGACGGCGGTCGCGTAGATGAGACGGTCGATGGGGTCGCCATGGAACTCGACCGGGTCGAGAGAGCCGGCGCGAAGAGCCGCCGAGACCGTGGGCGCCAGGGCTTGGATCCGATGGACGTTCAGCGCGTCGCTGATCCAGGTCTCCACCGGCCGGTCCATAGCGAGGCGACCGCGAACCACCAGATAGGCGATCTCCTGCACCGAGGCCACGCTGATCGCGAGCTCCTGCCCCGAGTCGACCGCGTCCCTGGCAGCGGCGCTCAAACGTTCCCTGGCAGCGGCCAACCAGACCAGGACGTGGGTATCGAGCAGGATCACTCCTGCTCCATGTCCCACGGCCCCATCGAGAAATGGATCAGCTCGTCGTCGGAGATGTTGAACTTGACGCTGCCATGCAGATCATCGGGACGCAACGGCGGCTCGATCCGGGCGACCGGGCGCCCGTGCTTGGTGATGACCAGCGTCTCTCCGGTTTCGGCGACCTGATCGAGTAGCCGCAGGCACTTCGCCTTGAACTGGGTGGCGGTGATCTCTTTAAGAGGCTGCGACATGACCATGGTCACCGTACCATGGTCAGTTATTAGAAGATCGGGCATGAGCCCGATCAAGGGCGCATGGAGAGAAAGCTCTCCCCTCGATGCTCAGAAGCTCAGCTCTACTCCTGCGCCAGCTTCGCCGCCTCGGCGCTCCCTACATAAGGAGTCAGGGTGAACTCGACCAGGTCCGGCAGCAGCTCTTCCAGCTCTTCGGCTTTGCCGGCGATGATGCGGCGGGAGATCAGCGAGACCATGCCGCCGACCAGGGCCTCCTCGGTGGTCGGCGAGAGCCGGGCGAGGACCTCGGGTGGGCGCCCCTCGCGGCCAGTCTGGAAGTAGGGGACGAAGCTCTGGATCGCGGCGTCGTAGCGCTCGACCACGACCGGGCCGGCGACCAGGGCCTCGACCATGCAGAGGCGGGCCAGGTGGGGCTCGGCGGCGAGAAACTCGAGCATCGCACCGATCCCGGCTTTGACCGCGTGCGGCCAGTCGTCCTCGGCGTCGAAGGCGGTGGAGACGCGGCCGCGCAGCTCCTCCATCACCGTGTCGTAGGCGGCGACGAAGCACTCGTCCTTGCTGGAGAAGTGCTCATAGAAGGTGCGCCGGGAAACCGCGGCGTGGCGGGTGATGTGGGCGATGGTCGTGCCGGAGTAGCCGTTTTCGGCGATCGCCTCGGCGAGGCCGGCGATCAGGCGCTCGCGCTGGTTGTGGATGACGAACTCGCGCGGCAGGCCGTGACGGCCGGGGGGCAGGCGGGCAAGCTCGGGGGGGTAATCCTCGGCTGACACTCCCGGCTCACCCTTTTCCTGGGAGGACAACTTCTTTTTGGCCACACCCCGACGATATCGCGCTGGCGGGTCAAAGCCCCGCGACAGCTCGGCCAGCCCCGCCTCGATTCCCAGATACGGCATTACCGCGGCGGACATCAACTGCGGGACGAGCGCCGGCAGATCCTCCGTACTGCCACCTACAACTTTTGCGTAGACCTGGCCGTAGGCGGAGCCGGCGAGAGCCTCGGCGGTGGTGTGCGGCACCGACTCCGGGTCTTCCATCTCGTTGCGGCCGGCGTCGATCAGGGAGGCGATGACCCGCATCGTCATGTCGCGGCGGGCGCGGGCGGCGTCGCCGGCGGCCAGCACCTCGACCGCGAAGGAGGCGCGGCTGGGCGCGTTGCGGAGGTTGTCGACGATCTCGCAGGCGACGGCGCGCAGCCGGTCGGGCCAGCTCTCCTGACTGTTGTAGGCCTCCAGCATCTCCCGCATGCAGCCCTCGTTCATCTCCTGCCAGGCGGAGAGGAAGCAGTCGTACTTGCCGCGGAAGTGGCGGTCGAAGGCGGGCCGGTCGAGTCCGGCCCGCTCGAGGATCAGCTCGATCGTGGTCTCGGCATAGCCGCGCTCGGCGGCGATCTCGATCAGGGCCTCGACGATGCGCTCGCGCTCGGGACTGGCGGCGCGCTCGCGAGTCTCCAGGTCAAGCACTAGCTCATTGGACCTCCGATCCCTGCCCCTGGCTCAACCCGTGCTCGGGGTCGGCGCCTCCTCGGCGGCGATCCGCTTGGCGGACTCGGCGCCGAGGTACGGCGTGAGAGAGAACTCGACCAGCTCCGGCAGCAGCTCCTCGATCTGCTCGGCCTGCCCCATGATGATGCGCTGGTAGAGGATCCAGAAGATCCCGCCGACGATCGTCTCCTCCAGCGTCACTGGAAGCTCCTCGCCCTTGGCCGAGACCTTGCGACCCATGCGGAAGAGCGGCACGAAGGCCTGGATCGAGCGCTCGTAGCGATCGACCGCGGCCGGTCCGGCGGAGAGCGCCTCGACGATGCAGGTGCGGGCGAGCGCCGGCTCGCTGGCGACGTAGTGGAGAAAGGCGGCGAGACCCGCGTTGACGCGGGCGGGCCAGGTGTCGACCTTGCTGGCGGCGTCGACGACGCGGCGCAGCGCCTCCTTGACCGCGAACTCCGAAGCGGCGAGGAAGCAGTCCTCCTTGGAGGAGAAGTTCTCGTAGAAGGTGTTGCGGGCGATGCCGGCGCGGCGGACGATGTCGGCGACCGTGACGGCGCGGTAGCCCTTCTCCACGGTCTCCTCGGCAAGGGCGGCGATGATGCGGGCCCGCTGGTGCTGGGCGATGAACTCCCGCGGCAGTTGATGCCTACCCGGTGGCATCCTTGTCGCTTGCGGAGCTCGATCAGGCACGAACGCCAGAGTACCTCGATAGGAATCCGTTTCCAAGCTGGACGGATCGACCAGATACCGCTACTGTTCCTGATTCCAGACAACCCGTTCCCTTGATCGATTTAGAGGAAGGTCGGATGGGCAAGCAGGCCGCAACCAACGTCCGGGCAGGGGCTGAGGGGACCGGCGCAGCGGGGAAGGTCTTCCCCGAAGCTCCCACACTCAGACTGGTGAGTTCCCCCAAGCGTCAGCGAATCCTCGAAGGAATGCTCGAGGTGATCGGAGGCAGCGGCTACGAGGTCGCATCCGTGCGTATGGTGCTCGATCACACGGGCCTCTACCGGCAGGCGTTCTATGACGAATTTGCCGACAAGGACGCCTGTTACCTGGAGGCTCTCGCCTTCGGCGTGGCGAAAATGGAGGCGATCGCAAGCGCGGCGGCGGACTCGGCGGAAGGCTGGCGAGGCAAGCTGCGAGCCGGGATCGGCGCTGTCCTCGACCACCTCGACGCCGACCCGGCGATCGGCCGGGCGCTGGTCGTCGAGGTGCACGCCGCGGGGCCCGAGGCGCTGAAAATTCGCTCCGATGCGATGAAACGGATCACCGATTTCATCGATTCGGCGCGTTACGCCTCGACCGGCACCGAGTCGCCGCCGCCGATCGCGGCCGAGGGCATCGTCGCCGGCATGCACGCCGTCGTCCACGCCAAGCTCGCCGCCGGCGAGGAGTCCGGATTCCACGAGCTGCTTCCCGACTTCATGTACTTCGCGGTGCTGCCCTACTTCGGCTCCCAGGTCGCGGACGCCGAGATGAAGGCGGCGCGGGCGTAGAGAGCCGGGGTAGGGATGCTCTACAGGCGCACGAGGTTGTTTGCTTCGATGCTGCGGGTGACGCCCCTGAAGTCGACCACTAGGGAGGACGAAGACACGATGTCTTTGTAGTTGAGATTGGGGTGGGCCGTGACGATCGCGGCTACGTCGGCGGCGGCCAGAGCCTCCTCTAGATCGACCGAGGAGAGACCCAGCTCGGGGAGGTCGGGCACGTGGGGGTCGTGGTAGGCGACCTCGCCTCCCAGCTCGCGCAGGCGACGGGCGATCTTCAGCGCCGGCGACTCGCGGGTGTCGCCGACACCGGCCTTGTAGCTGACCCCGAGCAAGAGGATCCGCGAGCCGTTGACCGGCTTGCCGGCGCCGTTGAGGGCGCGCTCGATCCGCTCCACGCAGAAGGCCGGCTGGGTCTGGTTGACCTTGCCGGCGAGCTCGATGAACTCGGGGTAGAAGTCATGTTCGCGGGCCTTGAAGGCGAGGTAGAAGGGGTCGACCGGCAGGCAGTGGCCGCCCATGCCGGGGCCGGGCTCGAAGCGCATGAAGCCGAACGGCTTGGTCGCCGCCGCGTCGATCACCTCCCAGACGTCGATCTCGAGCCGGTCGCAGAGCTGGGCCAGCTCGTTGACGAGGGCGATGTTGACCGAGCGGAAGATGTTCTCGAGCAGCTTCGAGAGCTCTGCCGCCTCGGGGCTGGAGAGGACGATCACCTCGTCGCAGATCAGGGCGTAGAGCTCGCGGGCGCGCTCGGCGCAGGCGGGGGTGATGCCGCCGACCAGCTTCGGCGTGGTGCGCACGGTGTAGTCGGTGCGGCCGGGGTCGATCCGCTCCGGCGAGAAGGCGAGATGGAAATCGCGACCGGCCGAGAGCCCCGACTCCTCGAGGATCGGCAGCAGGCGCTCGCGCGTGGTCCCCGGGTAGGTGGTCGACTCGAGCACGACGAGCTGCTCGGGCTGCAGCACGCCCGAGAGGGCGGTGGCCGAGTCGAGCAGGTACGTGAGGTCGGGCTCGCGCGAGCCCGTCAGCGGGGTCGGGACGCAGATCACGATCGCTTCGCAGGAAGCGAGGTCGGCCTGGTTGCCGGTCGCCCGCAGGCGCTCGGCGAGCGGTGCGAGGCTGGCGTCGGCGACGTCCTCGACGTGACTGCGGCCGGCGTTGAGGCCCTCGACCTTGCGCGGGTCGGTATCGAGGCCGACGACCTCGTGCCCTGCCTCGGCGAAGGCGACGGCGAGCGGCAGGCCGACGTAGCCGAGACCAACGATGCCGATCTTCATCGACGCAGTGTAGGCGTCGCTGCCGAGGCCTTGGACAGAGCGGCCAGGATTGGGCGGCCGGCTGCGGAACCGGTTGGACACATTGAGAACACTGCCCTACTCTGAACCCATGGATTCGCCTCCGACTTCGGATCCAGGGCAAACACAGTCAGGTACGCAAAGCCTCCCGCGCGCCTACTTGGTGCGCTCCCAAAGAGAGCGTCTCTTGGAGGCGATGCTGCGGGTCGCCGCGGCAAAAGGCTACGAAGCGACCACGATCGAGGACGTGATCGAGGTGGCCGGGCTCTCCCGCGAGACCTTCGACGAGATGTTCGAGAGCAAGGCCGCCTGCTTCCTCGAGGCCTATGACGCGGTCTTCGACGTGCTGGTCGCGCACGTGACCAGCGCCTTCGAGGCGGCCGCCGACGAGCCCTGGCCGGAGCGGATCACCGCCGGGCTCAGCGCCTTGGTCGGATTGCTCTCGATCGAGGCCGGCATCGCCCGCCTCTCGATGGTCGAGGTGACCGCTGCCGGCGACGACGCTCGGGCGCGCTACCGGGCGGCCCTCGCTCGCTTCACGCCGTTTCTCGAGGAAGGGCGAGACTACGCGAGCCAGGGTGACGAACTGCCGGCCGACACGGCCCGCTTCGCGATCGGCGGCGCCACCTCGATGATCTTCGACGAGATCCGTGCCGGCCGTGGCCCGGAGCTGCGGCGCATCCTTCCCGACCTCGTCTTTGCCGTGCTGATGCCTTATCTGGGGCCGGAGGAGGCCGAAAACGAGATGCGGCGCGTGACGCGCGAGGAAGGATCTAGAGAGATTGGTTAGGGGTTCCGCTTAACTTTTTCGGTGGGGCGTAGGCGGTCGTCCGAGTTGGAGCGCCGAAAAAGTACAAGACGCTCCACCCCTACCCGATCTCTCTAGACGCCTTGGCCGTGCCGTCCCTCTCCTGAAGCAAAGCGACCTGCACCGCGCAGTGCCACGTGAAGGGTCTCGCGGCCCAGCTTGTGCTCCAGAGCAATTCCCTCCTTGAGCGGGAGGCCGAAGCCTTCTATTGCTGCTTGGCGGTCGGCGAGCATGGTCTCTTGGGGGAAGGAGGCGATGCGCTCGGCCAGCTCGAGGGCGCGCTCCAGATGCTTGCCGGGCTCGGTTATCTCGTTGACGAGGCCGATGCGGTGGGCCTCCTCGGCCTCCACCGGGCGGCCGCTGAGGATCAGCTCCAGGGCGCGACCCATGCCGACGACGCGCGGCAGGCGCTGGGTGCCACCGTCGACCAGCGGCACGCCCCAGCGGCGCTCGAAGAGGCCGAAGGTCGATTGCGGCGTGGCAATCCGCATGTCGCACCAGAGCGCCAGCTCCACCCCACCGGCCAGGCACCAGCCGTCGACCGCGGCGATCGCCGGCTTGGCCGGGGTGAGCCGAGTCGGCCCCATCGGCCCATGCGGATGGTCGACGTCGAGGTCCATCGCCTTCAGGTCGGCGCCAGCGCAGAACGCCTGCCCACCGGCGCCGGTGAGGACGAGCACCCGGGCGGCGTCATCGGCCTCGAATTTCTCCAGGCCCTGACGAAACGCCTCCGCGGCAGCCCGATCGATCGCATTGCGCCGCTCGGGCCGATCGATCGTGAGCACGGCCGCAGTCCCAACCCGCTCGTACCGCATCTCCTCACTCATCGCGCAGAGAGTATGGGAGTGGGCGGGCTAGTCGTTGGCCTCACTCACGGGGTACCAACAACGCCCGACTCCCGGCACTGCGTCCCGGTACGCCGGTCAGCGAGGGCAGGAGCTCGCCGACCAAGCCTCAACATAGGAATCCCTTCAGACAGATCTGCGTTGTCTGAGGGAGGTGAGATGTGTGGCTGGTGGACGCCGGGCCAAGCCAGGCAAGGACGCAGCCGGCGCCGCGTGGCAGCGCCACGCAAGCCGGCGAGGACGCCGCATGGCGCCGGCCCGCCGCCACCAGACGCGCATCTCACCGACCGAAGCCAACGCAACAAAAATGCGACCGGTGGTGACGCTCGGTTGCCTGCCGCGTGCGTAGCCTTCGCACGCTGAAGCTCGTCGCGTCACCTCCGAGACGTGCTCCGCTTGGCTTCCGCGGACCCCGTCTCTCCCAGTCGCAAGATCAACTTAGCGCGACCCCGTCCGGGGCGCCAGGGGGGAGACGAAAACGTTCCCGCAAACTGCGTGAATTGCCCCCGCCGGGGGGCGCCTTCGAGGGCAAGCGGCTCGGACATCCGGACGTGCTTCCACGCGCGTAGCTCACCGATAGCCAGGGTGCGGCTACCCTTGCGCTCATGCGTGTAGACGAGATCATTGCCGCCAAAGCGCCGACCTTCTCGGTCGAGTTCTTCCCGCCGAAGACGGCGGAGTCGCGGGCGGAGCTGTTTACGGTGGCGCGATCGTTGCGCGAGCTGGAGCCCGATTTCGTCTCCGTGACCTACGGCGCCGGCGGCTCGACCCGCGACGGCACGGTCGAGGTGACGCGTGAGCTGAGGGACGAGCTCGGCTACGAGACGATGGCTCACCTGAGCTGTGTCGGCGAGACCACCGAGGGCCTGGCCGAGACGCTGGACCAGATCGCCGCCGCCGGGATCGAGAACGTCTTCGCCCTGCGCGGCGACCCGCCGCGGGGACAGGAGGACTTCGAGCAGCCCGAGGGCGGCCTCGGCAGCGCCGCCGAGCTGACCGAGTTCATCGGCTCGCGCTGGCAGTTCACCGTCGGCGGCGCCTGCTTCCCGGAGGTGCACCCGGAGGCGCCCGACCTCGAGACCGACCTGGCCTATCTGAAGACGAAGGTCGAGGCCGGTGCCTCCTTCCTGATCACCCAGCTCTTCTTCGACAACCAGGTCTACTTCGACTTCGTCGCCGCGGCGCGGGGGGCCGGGATCGACGTGCCGATCCTGGCCGGAGTGATCCCGGTCGCCAGCTTCGCCCAGACCAAGCGCATCTGCGACCTCTGCGACGCCTCGATCCCGCCCCGCCTCGAAAAGGCCTTCGCGGCGGCGGGTGGCGACGAGAACGCCGAGTTCGAGCTCGGCGTCGCCTACGCCGCCCAGCAGTGCTCGGAGCTGCTGATCGCCGGCGCGCCGGGCATCCACTTCTACGCGCTCAACCGCGCCCCGGCGACGCGCGCGGTGCTGGGCTCACTGCGGGCGGCACGGCCATGGGAGCGGGGACGCAACGACAGCGGCGACTTGGCCAGGTCGCTCTGAGTAAACTGATCCGCGGCTGATGGCTAATCGCAGGGAGGAAGAGAGGGAGCGACTTCGCCAGGCCCGGCAGGAACGCGAGAAGCACCAGGCCGGGTCGGAGAAACGTCGCCTGATGATCGGCTACGGCTCCGCCGGTCTGGTCGGCCTCGCGGTACTGGTCGGGATCGTCCTGGTCATCATCTCGGCGACCAGCAAGAACGACGGCGGCGAAGCGCACATCAATCAGCAGTCGGGTTCGACCAACGGGATCCAGCCCGACGAACGAAGCGGCACGGCAGCGCCGCCGGTGAAGGTCTCCGACCTGAAAGAGGCAGCGAAAAAGGCGGACTGCGACCTTCGCTTGAACCTTCCCGAAGAGGGGCACAACCACCTCCCGCCGACGGCGGCGACGCCCGAATACAAAACCAATCCGCCGACCTCCGGCGACCACGTCGAACCGCCCTTTCAGCAGGCCGACGGGGCCTACAGCGAAATGCCGAAGGAACTCGACATCGTCCACTCGCTCGAGCACGGCCGAATGGAGATCCAGTACTCGCCGGACCTGTCCGAGAGCGCCCAGCTGGAATTGATCGGGCTCTACGACTCCCTCTACGGGGCGACTCTGCTCTTCCCCAACGAGAACATGCCTTACGAAGTCGCGGCGACGACCTGGCACAACCTGATCGGCTGCAACGAATACAAGGGCGCGATCACCCTCGACGCGATCCGTGCCTTCGGCAAGCAGACCTGGGGCAGCGCCCGCGAGCCGGTCGAAGGCTTCCCCTTCACCGGCCCCACCCCAGAGGAACCGACCGTCGGCTAAGTAGCGCGGTAGGCGGGGAAGAAGCCGCCCGCGTCGCGACCGGCCGAGAGGCGGGCGTAGGCGGCGGGGTCGGCGACGATCTCCGAGCTGGACCAGGGCAGCTCGCGGTTGGCGAAGCCCCGCTTGAACTCCTCCAGCCGGTCGCCGCGAGCGATTCCGCCGCCGAGGTTGAGGGGCAGCCCCAGCTCGGCGGAGAGCTCGACCAGCGAGGCGACGACGTTCTTCATCGGCGAGTCGCGCAGGTGCGCGTCGGCGCTGCCGCTGAGGTAATAGTGGAGGTAGCCGTCGCTGACCGCGGCGATCGATGCGGCGGCCACGCCGTCGTCGTCGGGGGCGCGGGTGACCGCCAGCCAGGTGCGGGGGAACTCCAGGATGCGATCGAAGTAGTCGGCGCCGAAGAAGTAGCGCTCGGAGGCGCCGGTGCGCCGCATCGTCTGCTTGTAGGCGGCGAGGAAGCCGGCCCGTTCGGCCGCACTCGTCTCCGGGCCGGGGACGCGGCTCGGCTCGTAGCCGCGTCGCAGGTTCTTGTTGATCCGGTTGCGGTCGCTGCCACGGCTCTTCGGCGGCAACGCCGGGTCGGCGATCTGGACGATGTTGCGCGCCCTGGCGCCGCGCAGCGGCGGGTCGCCGAGCGTGTGGCGGAGGAAGACGCTGACAAGGCCCGTGGCGGAGAAGTCGATGGATTCAGGGTCAAGGCTGGGCGGACTCGGGGCGGTGCCCCCTGGGGCAACAGCGGGAAGGCTCCGCCGGGCACCGCCCCGAGTCCCTTCGACGAGCCCCGGATATCCGTACGGAGAGATCGCGTCGCGCTCGGGGCCGCCGCCGATCTCGCGCACGATCAGCGGGGCAAGGAGATCGCGGTCCTCGCTTTGGATCCGCAGCGAGTGGGTGACGCCTTCGGCTTCGAGGAACTGGCGCGAGCGGAAGAACTCCTCGCCGGCCGCGGCCTCGCCGCGGTCTTCGATCAGCTCCGCCAGGGCGGGCGGGGCACTCACCGGAGCAGGCCCGCGGCGGCGGCGCGGAACTCGTCCGGGAGGACGCCCCAGAGCTCGCAATCGTCGGTGGGCTCATCCCTGCGAAGCAGGTGGGCCCGCATCGTTCCCTCGTATTGCCAGCCCAGGCCCTTGACGGTCTTCTTGGCGATCTCGTTGCGAGCGGGAATACGGCCGTAGACGCGGTGGGCGCCGAACTCGTCGAAGGCCTTGGCCAGGGTCAGCGCCTCGGCGCGGCGGCCGACGCCCTTGCCGCGCACTTCATCGCCGATCAGCGCCCCCAGCTCAGGGGCGGTCTGGCGTAAGAGTCCGTAGAGAGCGGTGAAGCCGACCGGCTCGGCGTAGCCCTCGACCGCGATCGCGTACTTACGGTCCTCGCCCGAGTAGTCCATGGCCCGTCGCACCCAGTCCTCGGCTTCCTCCTCCGACATGCCGTCACGCTGCTCCATCAGGTTCTTGGTTGCCTCCGCGTTGTTGAACCAACGGTGCACCGCCGCGGCGTCGCCGGGCTCAAAGGGGCGCAAGGAGACTTCGGGCCGGTCGCTCATCGCGAAAACCCTAGTTGGCCCACCACCCGGCGGTCAGTCGGGGGCCAGGCCGTGGCCGCTGACCAGGAGCCAGAGGGTCTTGAGCAGGATGCGGGCGTCGAGGGCGGCGCCGCGGTGGTCGACGTAGTACACGTCGAGCTCGATCCGCTCCTCCCAGGGGATGCCGGCGCGGCCCTGGACCTGGGCCCAGCCGGTGATGCCGGGGCTGACCTCGTGGCGGCGGTGCTGGTGTGGGGTGTAGTCGGCGACCTGGGCCGGAATGGTCGGGCGCGGGCCGACGATCGCCATCTCGCCGCGCAGGACGTTGAGCAGGTTGGGAATCTCGTCGAGCGAGGTGCGGCGCAGGACGCGGCCGGCGCGGGTGACGCGGGGGTCGTCGCGGGTGACGACCGTACCCACGCCTACCGGGTCGGAGCCCTCGACCATCGTGCGCAGCTTCAGCATCTCGAACTCCTTCCCGTTCAGGCCGACGCGGCGCTGACGGTAGAAGACAGGTCCACGGCTTCCCAGCTTGATCGCGACAGCGGCGATCAGGAGCACCGGCGAGAGGACAACGAGTGCGAGCAAAGCGATGGCTATGTCCAAAATTTTGGGCATTTCAGCTACCGGTGACGCATCGTGACCGAGCAGATCAAGGACGCAGGGAGCGTGGCGTGCTCCTGCACGCGAGCGACCGAGGACACCGATATGCGCAGGCCACGATGCGTCATCATCGCGTTCCCGGCGCCTTCTCCCAAGCGCCCGCAGGGCGGCCCTGGCGGAAGCGGTCCCAGAGGCCGGCGGCGATCGAGAGCGTCGTCAGCGCGTAGTAGCGGACGATCCGCAGCGGTCCGACCGGGAAGCTGCCGCCGAGCAGGGCGGCGGCGATCAGGGCGACCTGGATCCCGTAGGTGACCACGTAGAAGCCGCCGCTGCCGAGCAGGGCGAGGTTGGCGAGGAAGGCGACCAGGTGCAGGAACGGCGTCAGGTAGCGCAGCAGGCGGTGCGAGAAAAGCTCGAAGGCGTAGAGGGGCGGGTAGCCGCGCGGCGAGATCATCCGCTCGCCGACGACGATGTCCCAGAGGCCGATCATCATCCGACGCTTGCGGGCGAACTCGCCCCCCAGCGTCGGCACCATCTTCTCCTCGGCCCGGGCGGCGGATACGTAGAGGGACCGCTTGCCGCGCTTTGCCAGGGCGAAGGGGAAGGAGAGGTCGTGGCTCCCCGACGGGTCCAGCGGCAGGTAGTCGGAGGCGCGCACCGCGTAGATCGCGCCGTTGCCGGCGGTGATCCCGGCCAGCGCGGACTCCATCGCCCGCACCGCCATCTCGTAGCGCCAGTAGGCGCCCTCGAGGTTGTCGCCGCCGGCGTCGAGGAAGCGCACCTGGCCGCAGGCGTAGGCGACCTCGGGGTCGGCGAAGGGGGCGACGAGGCGGCGCAGGGCGTCGGCATTCCAGGCGCTGTTGGCGTCGGAGAAGGCGAGGATCTCGCCCGCGGCGCGCTCGGCGGCGGCGTTCTGGGCGGCGAGCTTGCCGCCCCGGGACAGCTCGAGGACGAGGTCGGCCCCGGCGGCGCGGGCGCGCTCGGCGGTGGCGTCGGAGGAGCCGTCGGAGGCGACGATCAGCTCGAGGCGGTCGCGCGGATAGTCGAGCGCGAGCGCGTTGGCGATCTTCGCCTCGATCACCTCCTCCTCGTCGTAGGCGGCGACGATCAGGGAGACGAGGGGCAACTCGTCCTGCGGCTCCGCGGGATGCTGGGCCGGAGAGCGCCGCAGCGCGAGCAGGAGGCGAAGAAGCAACGGGTAGCCGAGGTGCGTGTAGACGATCAGGCCGGCGCTGAGCCAGAAGAGAAAGGCGAGCACGTGGCGATTATCTGCCTCCGCTGTTCCCTTTGCCCCTTATGTCGGGCGAAGGAACAGCGGCGCGGTTTGGTGGGGCTTGCAGGAGCTCCTCGTAAAGGGAGAGAGTCTGGGCGGCGATCGCGTCCCAGGAGTAGGGGCCGGCGGCGGCATCTCGCGCCGCCGCGGCAAGGTGCTCTCGGGCCAGGGGCTCTCCGACCAGCTCGCTCAGGCCCTCGGCCAGCGCCCCGGGGTCCTCGGGCGCGACCAAGCGGGCCGCGCCCGTCGCCGCTACCTCGGGGAAGCCGCCGACGGCGCTGAGCACCAGCGGCTTGCCGAAGGCAAGGCCGGTGTAGAGGACGCCCGAGTGCTCGGCGTCGCGGTAGGGCAGGACGACGACGTCGGCGCGGCGGAAGATCGCCGGGATCTCGACGTCCTCGACGAAGCGAGTGACGAAGCGGACGCGGCCGGGCGCCTTGGCTGCGAGGGCACGCAGGGCCTCGACGTCCATGCGCGGGTTGCCGACGATCCAGAGCTCGGCGCCCTCGACCCGGCGGAACGCCTCGAGCAGGGTGTCGAGGCCCTTGTATGGGCGCAGCAGGCCGAAGAAGAGGATCACGGGGCCCTCAGCGCCCTCGAGCTCCCGCGGCAGCGGCTTCTCGACCGGCAGGTCGGTGAGGTAGTCGAAGGCACCGTGGGGGATGACGCGGACCCGGCCCGGGTCGATCCCGACCTCCTCGCGCAGGCGGGCCGCGCCGTGCTCGGAGTGGGCGACGACGGCGTCCATGCTGCCGAAGAGCTTTCTTGCCGCGGACACCTGACGGCGGTTGGCCTCGGGCGGCAGGATGTAGTGAGCGGTGAGAACCCGGGGGCGCCTCGGCGGCAGCAGACGCGCGTCGAGCGAGGGCATCGTGAGCCACTGGTAGTGGACGACGTCGGCATCGAGCCGGCGGCGCAGCCGCAGCATGTCGGGCAGGTGCTCGGCCGCCTTGAAGACCCGCCGCGCCGGGACCTCCAGGCCGCGGCTGGCGCTGCGCCTGTAGAAGCACTCGCGCACTCGGTAGCCGTGCGCCTCCGGCACCGACCCATAGAGGAAGCGGCTGGTCAGCAGCTCGACCTCAGTACCGCGGCGAGCGAGCGCCGCGGCGAGCGCGCGGTCGTAGGGCGGCGTGAAGGCCGAGGGGTCGACGAGCTGAACTTTCATTGCTTGGGTTCGGGTCCGTCCCGGTAGAAGTGGAACGTCTTGTACTTTTTCCGCGGTGAGGCCGGCGGACGGCCACCAACTGTGTTCGGAAAAAGTTAAGTGGAACCTCTACCGGGACGGACCCTGCCACCCCTGCTCTCCTACTGCGTCGTGAACACGAATGGCCGCGATTACCTGCTCGCCTGCCTCGAGGCGATCGAGCGCACGCACCCGGTCGGGGTCGACCGGGAGATCCTGGTCTTGGACAACGACTCCAGCGACGGCTCGGCCGAGGCGGTGCGCGCCCGCGGCGGCGAGATCCGCCTGATCGCGCTGGAGCGGCGCGCCGGCAAGGCCGAGAACGACTCGACCCTGATGCGCGAGGCGAAGGGCGAGTACTGCCTGCTGCTCAACGAGGACTCCGAACTGCGTCCAGGGGCGGCTGCCGCTCTGGTGGGCGCCCTCGCCGCCGACCCGAAGGCGGCTGCCGCGACGGGGCGGCTGCTCGACTCCGCCGGCTCACCGGTCCCCTGCGCCTGGCGCTTCCCGGGGGTCGGCACCGCCCTTGCCGGTGCTCTCTTCCTGCACCGCCGGCTGACCGTGCAGAGCACCGGCAGCTCGACCCGCCGGGTCGACTGGGGACAATCGAGCGCACTCCTGGTCCGCCGCGAGGCCGCGGCGGAGGTCGGCTTCATGGACCCCGCCTTCTTCGTCTACTACGACGAGTGCGACTTCGCCAAGCGCCTCGCCGAGGCGGGCTGGCACAGCCTCTTCGTTCCCGCCGCCGAGGCGGTCCACCACGACCAGCTCTCCACCGACCTGGCCAAGGGCCTGCCCCGCATCGTCGAATTCCACCGCAACCGCGATCGGTACATGCGCAAGCACCACGGACGTGCGGCCGCGCTGACGGTGCGGGTCCTCACTGCCTGGTCATACGGGGTGCGCGCCCTCGTGGCGACGGTCCTGCCCAGCCGGCCCGCGAAGGTCTACTGGGCACATGCGCGGCAGGCGCTTTGGCCGGGGCGAGGAGTTGGCATCCGGGACCGGGCCGACTACAGGCGCGCATCCTCGTCCATCTGCTCTGCCTCGTAGGTCTCCGGGATTCTGCCGTCCACGCCATCGGCAGGACGCAGAGCGCGAAGGCTGGCGAGGAGCTGGAGCGGATGGCGCAAACGGGCGAGCCAGCGGCGCTCGCCGGGAGTGAAAAAGCTGGTGGCGAGAAGAGCGAGGGGGTAGAGAAGCCAGAGCACGATTCGCATGACCAGGCCAGCGAAGCCCTCGGTTGGAAGCAGCAGCTCTCCGAGGCCGACGAGGGCGGTGGAGACGAAGACGACCTTGGCAAGACGACCCCATTCGTAGGGCACCGGGAAGAGGCGCTGGGTGAAGCCGTACATCAGCACCAGCACGACGAGATAGGAGGCGACGAGGGCGAGGCCGGCGCCGACGATTCCCAGCGGCGGGACGAGGATCAGGTTGAGGGCGACGTTGGCCGCGAGCGCCGCGGCGGTCGCCGGGAAGTTGAACTCGGTGCGGCCGCTCCTGCCGAGGATGACGACGAGGACCATGTAGAGGGCATAGAGGGTGACGCCGGTGGCGATCAGGCCGATCGCTTCATAGGAATCGAAGAAACGAGGCGCGGCAAGGGCGGTGACGATCTGGCGAGAGAGCAGCCACATGCCGGTGACGACGAAGGCGCAGCAGGCGACGAACCAGGTGACCACCGCCGCGTAGGCACGCCTCGCCTCGTCGTCATCGCGGATCGAGTAGGCGAGCGGCGGCCAGGCGAGCTGGAAGCCGCGGACGAACACGTTGATCGCCTGAGCAAACTTGACCGCCAGCGAGTAGAGGCCCGCCTCGGCGAAGCCGAGGCTGCGGACGATGATGATCCGATCGACGAGGTTGAGCGCGTAGAGCGAGAGCTCGGCCGGCATCGTCGGCAGGCCGAAGCGGAGCAGGCGGCGCAGCAGCGCCGGTTCGAAGAGAAGCGAGAGCCGGCGCCGGTGGACGACGATCAGGGCGGCGACGAAGACCGCGCCGCTGCCGTAGCTGCCGATCAGGAGGCCGCGAGCGCCCTCGCCGGCACCGACGACGAGGGTCACGGTCAGCCCGATCGCCGCGACCACGTTGAGGATGGTGGTGACGAAGAAGGCCCGCGCCCGCTCTTCGAGCCGGAAGATGGTGAGCAGGTACTCCATCATCGTCAGCACCCAGAGGCCGCCGACCGAGATTCGGGCGAGGTCGGCGATCGATTCGTCGAGCGGGACGGCGGAATCGGGTGCCGATTCGTCGAACAGGGCTGCGGCGATCGGTCCGGCGAAGGGCAGGGCGATCAGGGCGGCCAGGGTCGCGAACCAGAAGAGGGCCGCGAAGGAGGAGGCGACGACGCGATCGGGATCCTCGTCTTCCTTGTAGTAGAAGCGCAGCAGCGCCTCGATCAGGCCGAAGCGGATGACGATGCTGGCCGAGACGACAGCCGCGAACATCACCTCGGCGGCGCCGTAGTCGGCCCTGGTGAGGTAACGCGTGTAGAGCGGCAGCAGCGCTACCGCGATCAGCTTCGAGACGATGCTGGCCGCGGTGTAGGCGGCTCCTGTCGTCGCTAGGCGGCGGAGGTATCCCGACACGCGGCGAGACTACGTTGATCTGCGGTCGCGAGGGACACGCCCACGGCGAGGAGCACCCAGGCGATCGGGTCCTCGAAGAAGCCGGCATAGGCCATCGTGTGGACTAGGAGGGCGACGAAGGTTGCGAGAACCGCTGCTCGGGCTATTGGTATGTGGCGCGCGGGTCCCGCGCGAGATGCGGATAGCCGGGACAGGGAGGGACGCAGGCTTGCGGCCATCGTCCACAGCGCTGTTACGACGAGAGCTAGGTAGGCGGCTACGCCGAGGAGGCCTTGCTCGGCGGCGACGGTTACTGGCTCGGTGTGGGAGACCGAGACGGGGGCCTTGTCGGTGTCGATGTGCTCGCGGTAGGCCTTGGGGAAGCTGCCTGAGCCGTAGCCCCACAGCGGGCGCTGACTGAAGAGCTTCGCCCCTCCCGAGACAAGGTTGCAGCGGCCGCCGGTGTCGACGTTGCAGCGGTCCGGGCTGAGCTTCGACACCCCACCCGCGAAGATGACCACGGACACCGCCAAAACCACCCCCGCACCCACCGCGACCAGCGTCCAGCGCAAGCTCCACCTCAGAGCTGCAAGTACAGCGAGTCCCCCAAGCAGGGCGGCGAAGCTCGACTGCGAGAACGTCGGCACCAGCCCGAACCAGAGCACCGCGACGAGAGCCGTGAGCAACGAAAGCGTCCTGCGATCGCGAGCCCAGAGCAAGGCGCTCATCGCCACCACGGCAACCAGCGCCAGGTACCTGCCGTAGATGTTCGGGTCCCAGAAGACCGAGTTGACCCTGAAGTAGGTGTGGAATTCGTTCGACCTGATGACCTGGTCGTTCCAGAACAGGCTCCGCGTCGCCCACTCCACGGTTCCAACCAGCACGAAGCACACCGCCTCGATCCCGATCATCCACAGCACGGACACCACAAGCTTCCGGTCCCAAGTGACATCCCGCAGCAACCCGTACACCAAACTGAACGGCACGAAGAAGAAACAGACGTTCTGAAGACCCTTCGAGAAATCGGGCGAATAGAGAGCCTGAGCTGCGTAAAGAAGGACGAACCCGGCCAGCACGTATGGCAGGAGGGTGGGGGGGTCGATGCGGGGGCGGCGTCCAGTTCTTCGCGCAGCTGCGTCGGCGAGAGACGGCCCGCGCCAGGCGAAAAACCCAGCCCCCG